>NZ_BAABWE010000002.1:0-440811 GCF_040371755.1 Oceaniserpentilla sp. 4NH20-0058 | reverse complement strand
TCAGCGTTCAGCGTTCAGCGTTCAGCGTTCAGCGTTCAGCGTTCAGCGTTCAGCGTTCAGCGTTTTTCCGGTATAAAAAAAGGCCACCGAAGTGACCTTTTCTATCAAGCTATAACTTTGCAATAAATTACTTAGCTTTTTCTGCTTGGCGTTCTTTTTCTTCAGCAATGACTTTCTCAGATACTGATGCAGGGCATGCAGAGTAATGAGAGAATTCCATTGAGAATTGACCGCGACCAGAGGTCATAGTACGTAGGTGTCCGATGTAACCAAACATTTCAGATAGTGGAACGTCTGCTTTAATACGTACACCAGAACCTGCAGCTTCTTGACCAGAGATCATACCGCGACGACGGTTAAGGTCACCGATAACATCACCAACGTGATCTTCAGGTGTGAACACGTCAACCTTCATCACAGGCTCAAGAAGTTGAGCGCCTGCTTTAGGAATAGACTGACGGAAAGCACCACGTGCTGCTAATTCGAACGCAACCGCAGAGGAGTCAACCGCGTGGAAGCCACCGTCAAACAGTTCAATTTCAACGTCTAATACTGGGAAGCCAGCTAGAACACCCGTTTGCATCATGCCTTTGAAGCCTTTTTCAATGGCAGGGAAGAATTCTTTAGGTACGTTACCGCCCACAACAGTTGAGGAGAAAGTAAAGCCAGAATTCTGTTCACCAGGTTTGATGCGGTAATCGATCTTACCAAATTGACCAGAACCACCAGACTGTTTCTTGTGGGTGTAGGTATCTTCAACTTCTTTGGTGATGGTTTCGCGGTAAGCAACTTGTGGTTCACCAACAATTAGATCAACACCGAAGGTACGCTTAAGGATGTCTACTTTAATGTCTAGGTGTAGCTCGCCCATACCACGAAGGATGGTTTGGCCACTGTCTTCATCAGTATGAACAAGGAATGTAGGATCTTCTGCAACCATTTTACCGATTGCGATACCCATTTTCTCAGCGCCACCCTTGTCTTTAGGTGTAACGGCGATAGAGATTACAGGCTCAGGGAATACCATGGCTTCAAGGGTACATTCATGTTTAGGATCACATAGTGTGTGACCAGTTTGAACGTTCTTCATGCCCACAATCGCGATGATGTCACCGGCTTGTGCAGAATCAAGTTCTTTACGCTCATCGGCTTCCATTTCACACATACGGCCAACACGCTCAGTTTTACCGGTGAACGAGTTAAGGATAGTGTCGCCTTTATTTAATTTACCAGAGTAAATACGCACGAAAGTCAGGGCACCAAAACGGTCATCCATGATTTTAAATGCAAGGGCGCGGAAAGGCTCGTCTACAGAAACGATTGCAGAATCACCAGTTGGTTCACCTACTTCATCAGTTAGAGGCTGAGGAATTACGTCAGTTGGGCTTGGTAGGTAATCAACTACGGCATCGAGGATAAGTTGGATGCCTTTGTTTTTGAACGCTGAACCACAGTAAGTAGGGAAGAATGCAAGATCACGAGTACCTTTACGGATGCAACGCTTGATGTCTTCCATAGATGGCTCTTCGCCTTCCATGTACGCCATCATTAAATCGTCGTCTTGCTCAACAGCGGTTTCAATTAGCTGTTCACGGTACATTTCAGCATCTTCAACCATGTCGGCAGGGATGTCTTGGATTTCATAGTTTTCAGGCTGACCTGAGTCATCCCAAACGTATGCTTTACGGGTTAGTAGGTCAACCACACCCACGAAGTCATCTTCACGGCCAATTGGAAGAACCATGATTAATGGCTTAGCTGCTAGTACGTTTTCTACTTGATCAACAACACGGAAGAAGTCTGCACCCAAACGGTCAAGTTTGTTTACGAAGATGATACGGGAAACGCCCGACTCATCGGCATAACGCCAGTTAGTTTCTGATTGAGGCTCAACACCGCCAGAACCACAGAATACACCGATGCCGCCATCTAGCACTTTAAGAGAACGATATACTTCAACGGTGAAGTCAACGTGCCCAGGAGTATCGATCACGTTCATGCGGTGATCTTTCCAGAAGGTAGTGATAGCTGCTGATTGAATGGTAATACCGCGCTCAGCTTCTTGTTCCATGAAGTCAGTCGTAGATTCACCATCGTGAACCTCACCAGTCTTATGGATTTTACCAGTAAGCTTAAGGATACGCTCGGTAGTGGTAGTCTTGCCCGCATCTACGTGGGCGAAAATACCAATATTTCTGTATTTTGATAGGTCTGACATAACTTGCTCGACATTGCAGGGTAAAAATCGCCGCAGAGTTTAATGGCTTTGGCGACGATATTGAACAAAAAAATAGCAGGATTACCTTTTTATAGGCGAAATTTTGTAAAATAGCTCAAAATATCCTGAAATCTGCACTCGGTGAGTGATTTTGGAGGCGCATCTTAGCATATTTCAGGGTGAAAAAAATCGGCGTGTTATTCATCAAGAGGGAGCTTATGGGGGTAAACCTCTTGGTTGGCATTAATCGACTATTGCAACCAGAATGTGCCCCCTTGAGTTTCTAAAAATGATTTTGCTTGATCTCCTTGCAGCATGGCAAGTGTTGATAGAATGCCTGCTTCAATACATGTTCCGGCGGCGATGGAAATAGATCTAGGCGGGTTTTCCACTGGCCAGCCTGTTTTTGGGTTAAGAATGTGTCCATAACGTTTACCTTGGAATTCAAAATACTGAATCGTAGTACCGCTAGTGGTGATGGCGCCAGATCGAATATCGATGTAGGCGGTTGGGTTAGTAGTATCGGCGTTCTCGATCCCTGTGCGCCAAGGCTTGTTGTTGGCTCTTGGGCCGCTGACGCGTAAATCCCCACCGAAGTTAATCAAAAAAGGCCAAGGGCAGTGAGTTTTCATAATTTGCCAGCATTTATCCACAGCGTATTCTTTGCCTATCCCTCCTAGATCAATCTCCATACCTTTAGGTAGCGATATGGAGGTCTCTGTACGTATTACTTTCTCCCAGCCAATAAAAGGAAGAATCTCATTGATTTTACTTTGTTCCGGTGGGCGTTTCATAGTTTTGAAGTTCCAAACTCGGCGTAAGGCACCTGAAGTAACATCAAATAGGCCGTCGCTAATATGAAAGCATTGGTCAGCAAAATTCATCAGAGACATGAATTCTTCATCCATGGTGCACGTTTCGTGATGGTTGATTTTGTACAGCAAATTATCATCGCGATATCGACTGAATTTCTGTTCGATTCGCCAAGCTTCATTGGCAACGAGCTGCAGCGGAGCGTTTGCAGCATAATATTCAGGAGCTTCAATTAGTACCTGACAGGGGCTAGCCATGGCTTGGAATTGAACTTGATGCAACGATGTACTTTTATTAAAACTAAAGCGTATATTTGACAACGTTCATATTCCAAATAATTTTCTGGTTAATTAGTGCTAGGTTTGAGTGTTTAGTCACAGTCATATCTTGGATATTTCTGCATGATAATGGCCATATTTAATCGGGCCAGACTAGCAGGTAATATCATGGCAAATCCATTTTTTCGGCCACTTATTGGCTTGTTTGTATGCTGCTCTATCGTAGCATGTAAACCCAGTGAACCAGAAGGCAGTGCGTCTGGAGGCGATAAGACGCTTGCCTATGATTTTTCATTATCACAAAGCGAATTTGATGCTTTGTCGGCTGAAAATCAATTTATGGTGGCCAATAAATTATTGTCAACCATGTATCGAGGTGTGCCGGTTGATGAGTTTTTCGATTTGACTCAGGGCCTTGAAGAGCCAGTCATCCAATATACAAATTTTATTGAGAGTACTCAAACGGCTCTTAATACTAGAATGACGGATGAACAAATCATCAGTGTTGAGCAAGATATATTTGGTTTAGATGACAATATTGAAACAGAAGATGTAGATGAATCCACCCCTGCGCGATTTACTAATATTGATAATAACGAGCCTCACCAAATTTTCATGGCGCGTAATCAGGCTTATCCATTAAGTAAAAATCAAATGGAGCAATGGATGAGTTTTTTTCTGGCGAACACAATTATGTTTTCACCAGCCCGTGAAATGGACAGCACCAATAATCAAGATGTTGACCGCGTTCTAGGTTACCTTTCAACGCAATTAAGCAATGATGCAAGTATGCGTGAAACAGTGAGAGGTTGGTTGCATAATCTAAGCCGCTGGCGAGTATCACGCTCGCCGGAAAATCATGCTCTTGAAATGTTTGAACTGTATTTAGGTGTATTTAATGACACAGAGGAAGAACAGCAAAACACCATCAATGGCGGTAAGGCTTGCAGTGAGTGGTACTTAACCGATAACAATGCCGACTATCAGTTACTAAAAGACAATACACAAAATGGCATTAAGGAACCTGTAAAAGTGTTTGACCAGTATATAACCAGTTGTGAAGATTTATACGATATCGTTGCAGGTCATCCGTTGTTGGTGCCTCGTATGGTAGAAGTCATTACCAATTACTTCTTAGATGGTATGTCTGTTGAAGAAAAACTTGAAGTGGTAGAAGCCATTGTGGCCACTAACCCTGAAACCTTCCAAGATGTGTTTTTAGCGATTATGTATTCCAAAGCATTCTTATTGGAAAGTACACGGCCTAAAACTTTTGAAGAAAATGCCTTTAACTTTTTGCACGCTATGCATTACAACTCTCGTGCTAATTCGTATCCATTAGATCGTGCGATATTAGATAGAGTTTATGATTCATCTAATAATGGAAACTTAATTGGCCTTCATAATATGGGCTGGGCGGCCATGGATTATAAAATCGGTCGCACCCCATTTTTACCTATGGATGTATTAAGTTTTGCTGCTTACCATAAAGCCATTCGTGAGTCGGTACTTCTTAATACACGGGCATACGATGGAAGATACTTTCCAGAAACAGAAGACTTTACTGAGGAAACGCCTCCAAGAGAGCCAACCATTGAAATCGTAGATGGTGCATTTTATGTAACCGGTACTGAAAACTTAAAGCCTGAGATGGAAAGCTTGTCACCTGAGGAGTTTATTGATTTTAACTTTTTGACCGCTATGGGTCGCAGGGCTACCGCTGAAGAAACAACCGCGCTGATTGCTGAGGGCGAGGTCCGTGATTACCTAAGATATTATGAGAACGAATCAGGTGTTGATGAGTTATCACTAAGGCGCTCGGGCGGCGGTGATGATGAGCTATATGAATATTGGGCGGATGATTACGCACAAATGATACTGGATTACATTTCCCGGTTACCTGAATTTTATTATTACCGCGCTGTGCAGTAGGAGAAAAACAATGAAACGTCGTGATTTTTTGAAAATGACTTCTGCGCTGCCGGTCGGTTTAAGCATGTCTGGTTTGGCGCAAAAGGCTTATGCCGCAAGCCCTATTTATTCCAATGTGAGTGTGACAGCGCCAGCAGTAATGCCTCAGGTGATTAATATTTTTATGTATGGTGGTGCATCGGAATTAGCGGGTAATTTATCGAACATTGCGGATATTAATATGCATTCACAAAATGATTATTCAGATGGCAACGCATTTCGAGAAACCATTTTGCAAGCTGCTACCGATAATGACCCAAATAATCGCAATCGTTTTCAGGATGGTCAAATAACTACCAATAGCTTTTGGAAAGAAGCTGGTGGTACTCACATGGAAGATATGCTCGCTGCAAATGATATGACGGTGTACCGAACTATTTTCAAGCAAGTGAATGCGACTCGCTCTCACCGTGACAGTATTTTTATGTCACATAAGGGTACGCTTGATATCGAAAACTCCCCCGGTATTGGCTCTCGTTTAGCTTTAATGTTGCTTCAAAATAAGTCTAGTTATGAAGGTATCGCAAGCTTGGGTGATGGTACAACAATTACCAATATTGAAGAGTTAACACTGCCGTTTGTCTCGTTTGAAGGGGATACCCAGACTTATGCGTTAGACCCAGAAAATACCATTCCATTGCAATTTCGTGGGTTGACAATGGATAGCAGTTTCAATAATCCATACAGCCGTAATTTGGGGCGGTATAGTGGTGATTCAGAGGACTTTATTCAAAGTTTAGTGACCTCTCGATTGCAAGCCATCGAAAGCAATCGTACTCAGTACTCTTCAGCTTGGGATGGCTTTGAAAAGCGCGCAGAATTAGAATCTAAAATGGCTGATTTAGATGCCTTGCTTGATGATACAACAGGCAGTGCTACCTCTTTGGGGATTACTTATCCAAACACTAGCTTTGCACGCCAGCTAGAGGCAGCTGTGACTCTTGCTATTCATAACCCAGAAACCTTGTATATGGCAGTGGGTACACCGGGTTTGGGTGGGTGGGATGATCACAATAATGGTATAGACCGTTATGCCAATCGCATGAATGATTTGATGGAAGCTATAAAAGTGGCCATGTCTCATATTAAGGCGGCAGAGGGTGTTTCTGAAACCATTGGAGGGAATACTCGTACAGACACTGGCAATATTATCATTAATGTATTTGGTGATTTCGGCCGTTTGGTAAACTTAAATGGTTCGGGTGGTTGGGATCACGCAAACAACCAGAACCTATATACCTTTGGAGGGGCTAGTGTACGCCCTGCTAACGAGGCTGCTAAGCTTGGCCAGGTGGTGGGGGTAACTCGTCGTGAGGGCACCAGCAAAACCAACAACCAATACACAGTGCCAGTGGTAAGTGCGCAGGATCCTACATGGGAGCCAATGTCGGTTGCATCTTCTATTTATCAATATTTCGGGGCTACAAACTCGCCAATTTTAACGGCAGACCCTATGAATCTTGATGGTTTTGAGACCTTTTCAGATAAATTGCCATCTATCACTTAATGCTTGAGTAAACCCCAAAGAGCCCTATTCATGGAAACTGAATAGGGCTTTTTTGTTTGGGGTGGGTGTTAATTGTTGTGGCAAAAAAAATCCTACCCACTTGCATGGGTAGGATGTGAGTCATACATGACCTTGTTTATGGTTAATCAAATCCTTTACCTAGAGCAATGGTGAAAAAGATCGCATCACGTTCCTCTATCACAGCATCAGTGAACTGACGGCTAATATAAGCAAGCCTAAAATCAATGGAGTTGGCGGAGCTGGTTTTGTATTGATACTTTAAACCGGCAGTAATGCTTAACATTTCTCCGAGCCTCGGGTCAGAAGACACAAATTCAGGCAGGTTTGACAAGTTGCCATCTGCGCTCAAAATGGTGCGTTGATAAAAATCAGCGGCTTGTTGCTGGTAAATTCGTCCAAATGGTTCAAGTAGTGATTTGTTGTTTAACTCAAAGCTGTAGCTGGACTCAACCGTATGGGAATTCAAATCCCAGCTATCTTGGTAGTAGCGATAACTAATATTAAAGTGATTTCCACTGCTGGGCAGTTCATGCACTAATTTACTGTATAGCGCAAAACGCTGGCGTTCATCGGGACGTTTCTCAAACAACGTGGTGAACTCACTGTCTTGCTCGTCGGCGACACTAATGATTTTATACGGGTCAGTGTGATAGCCAAGGGAAGTACTATAGCTGAAATTTAACATGGCAGCGGTACGTTGGTTAATGACCTTGGTAACACCAAGTAAGAAGTCATAGGTGTTTTTACTGCCTGTGCCCACATACAGTTGATCATCTAGCTCAGAAAGAGGAACAGGGGTCTGCTCGTTACTTTGGCTAACTTTATCAACCGACGCACCAATTGCAGCGCTAAAGGTATATGCTTTATCTTCGCTGTCTTTTTCAATGCCGATACCGCCACCAACCGCTGTATAGTCACCTTCAACAGACACATAGGTACTTACGTTACTGCGAATTAAGCGTTGCCACTCGTGACCCCAAGTGCCGTTAATGGCGAGGCGAGTATCGTCAAATGGTACAGTGCCCCCTGCGCTGCCAGCGCTAAAGCCGCCACCACCGGATACTCCAGTAACAGTAACAGAACCATTACCTGGTAGAGCTCCGGTAGGTGTCGAGCCGGTAAGGGTATCGAATACCACGCCTAGTTTGACGGTGTCTTTATCGCTTAAATTACCGTCAATCATCGCCATAAATGTATCAACTGTTATGTAGTCACTCTCTTGGTAAAAAAGATAGCCAACATCCACATTCCAGCTATTGTAGAGCTCAATGTTTTCAGTAGCTTCGGCCCCTGTTGCTTGTTCGCCTAAAAGAGCACCTGCAGCTAAAGCCAATTTTTGTTTGATTTTATTAGTTACAGCCACAGCCGCCGCCTCCTACACTCTTACCACCGGTGGACCCTTCGGTAGAAAAATAAATGTGTTCATCCACATAGTTATCGATGGGATCTCCCTGTAGGGACATCTGCTTTTTAGCCAGAATGCCTTTTTGCCAAGGTTTGACCTCTTCGGACTTAAACATGGGATCAAGGAAGCTACAGCCTTGAATACCCGCCAATACACACAGTAAGCACAAACTTTTACGCATAGTGAGACCTCAGTTTCAATGAGCCAACTATATCAGTAGTCATAGTGTGAAAATTTGAGGTGCGTACCAAAATCTAAGGAAGTTGCCTTATATTTAGAAAAACTCACTGATGGTTGTGTGAGTTTTAAGCAGTGGGGGCAGGATATTGTATTTTAAGGTGTGATCAAAAGTGAGGCTTATTGGATCTAAGTGCTTAATTTCTAATCGGAATATAGTGAAAATCCTGCCTGATCAAATTTTCAGCGTATCGCTTTGCAGCCCCCGAAATAACTGGGTTTTGAGGGGTGGTTATTTCTTGACAGGTTGACCATACACGATTACAATTCGCGTCCCTTTAAAAAGGGGTAAGCGGAATTTATGTTTCATTATCGGAGTTCTTGGTTATGCAAAACCAGAAAATTCGTATTCGGCTGAAGGCCTTTGACCATCGCCTGATCGACCAGTCTACGCAAGAAATCGTGGAAACGGCTAAGCGTACTGGAGCACAGGTTCGTGGTCCTATACCGCTGCCCACACGTAAAGAGCGTTTAACTATATTGATTTCACCGCACGTCAACAAAGACGCGCGTGACCAATATGAGATTCGTACACACAAGCGCATGCTCGACATTGTTGAGCCTACAGAAAAGACTGTAGACGCGCTTATGAAATTGGATCTTGCTGCGGGTGTTGAAGTTCAAATTAGCCTAGGTTAATTCGAAAAAACTTTAATAAACGGAGCTAGAACTTTTTTCTAGTGTAACGCTTTTTGGGCGGCCATAGTGGGTATTCAGCCCCGTACACAAGAGGTATTAAAATGGCACTTGGATTAGTAGGTAAAAAAGCGGGTATGACTCGCGTATTTACTGAAGACGGCGCATCTGTACCAGTTACTGTAATCGAAGTTACACCTAACCGTGTATCTCAGGTTAAAACCACAGAAACTGACGGCTACAACGCTGTGCAAGTTACTGCAGGTAGCAAGAAGGCATCTCGCGTGTCTAAAGCTGCTGCTGGTCACTTTGCAAAAGCAAACGTAACTGCAGGTGACGCATTGTTAGAATTTCGTACTGATGAAGTAGCGGAATTAAATGTTGGTGATGAATTAACAGTTGCTCGCTTTGAAGCGGGTCAGATTGTTGATGTAACAGGCCAATCTAAAGGTAAAGGTTTCCAAGGTGGTGTTAAACGCTGGAATTTCTCCATGCAAGACGCTACTCACGGTAACTCCTTATCACACCGTGCACCTGGTTCTATCGGCCAATGTCAAACACCTGGTCGTGTTTGGAAAGGCAAAAAGATGGCAGGCCACATGGGCGCTGAGCGCGTAACAACTCAAAACCTTGAGATTGTTCGTGTAGACGCGGAAAGCAACTTAATTCTGGTTAAAGGCGCGCTTCCAGGTGCGACTGGTGGTCAATTGATCATTAAGCCAGCGATTAAAGCTCGCGGATAAGGGGAGTGACAATGGATATCAATGTTCAAGGTGGTTCCACTGTTAGCGTTTCTGATGCAGCGTTTGCTCGTGATTATAACGAGTCATTAGTTCATCAGTTGGTAACAGCGTACCTAGCTGGCGCACGTCAAGGTTCTAAAGCACAAAAGAGCCGTTCTGATGTGAGCGGTGGTGGTGCTAAGCCATGGCGTCAAAAAGGTACTGGCCGTGCTCGTGCTGGTACTTCTCGTGGTCCAATCTGGCGTTCAGGTGGCGTAACATTCGCTGCTCGTCCACGTGACTACGATCAAAAACTTAACAAAAAGATGTATCGCGCAGCGATGCAGGCTATTTGGTCTGAGCTTGTTCGTCAGGATCGTTTAGTAGTTGTAGACAGCTTCGAAGTAGCTGACCACAAAACTAAAGGTTTCACTGCGAAATTGGCTGGACTGGATCTAGCTAACGTTCTTATTGTTGATCAAGAGATCGATAAGAACCTATACCTAGCTTCTCGTAACGTACCACACGTTGCAGTATCTGAAGCGGGTTCAGTAGATCCTGTTAGCCTGGTTTCTTTCGAAAAAGTGCTTGTAACTGTATCGGCACTTAAGAAAGTAGAGGAGATGTTAGGATGAACCAAGAGCGTATCTATAAAGTTCTACTTGGGCCTCACATCTCTGAGAAAGCAACAGTAGCAGCTGATGACGGTCAATTCGTTTTCCGCGTAGCACCTGATGCAACCAAGCCAGAAATTAAAGCGGCGGTTGAGCAATTGTTCGAAGTTAAAGTTCGTAACGTACAAGTGCTTAACCTTAAAGGTAAAACCAAGCGTACAGCGCGTGGCATGGGTAAACGTAACGACGTGCGTAAAGCATATGTTCGTCTAGCCGATGGCCATGACATTGACTTCGCTGACGTCGAGTAATAGGAGTAGTTAAGATGGCATTAGTAAAAACCAAGCCAACTTCTGCCGGACGCCGTCACGTTGTTAAGGTTGTTAACGCAGATCTTCACAAAGGTCGTCCGCACTCTGCATTGACAGAGAAACAAGGTAAGTCTGGTGGTCGTAATAACAACGGTCGCATTACCACTCGTCACGTTGGCGGTGGTCATAAACAGCTTTACCGTATCGTTGACTTCAAGCGTAACAAAGATGGTATCCCAGCCAAAGTAGAACGTCTGGAATATGATCCAAACCGTAGTGCAAATATCGCACTTGTTTGTTATGCCGATGGTGAGCGTCGTTATATTTTGGCCCCTAAAGGCCTAAACGCTGGTGATCAGATTATTTCTGGTGAAACCGCGCCAATCAAAGTAGGTAGCACTATGGCAGTGCGCAACATGCCTCTTGGTAGCGTGATTCACAACATCGAGCTTAAGCCAGGTAAAGGCGGCCAAATGGCCCGTTCTGCTGGTACTTCTGCTCAGTTGATCGCCAAAGAAGGTGCATACGTTACTCTACGTTTACGCTCTGGTGAGATGCGTAAGATACTTGCTGATTGTCGCGCTACTTTAGGCGAAGTAAGTAACTCTGAGCACAGCCTACGTCAACTAGGTAAAGCTGGTGCTAAGCGCTGGCGTGGTGTTCGCCCAACTGTCCGTGGTGTAGCGATGAACCCGGTTGATCACCCACATGGTGGTGGTGAAGGTCGTACTTCTGGTGGCCGTCATCCTGTAACACCTTGGGGCGTTCCAACTAAGGGTTATAAAACTCGTAAGAATAAGCGTACAGACAATATGATTGTCCGTCGTCGTTCTAAATAACGGATAGGGTGAATTAGATGCCACGTTCATTGAAAAAAGGTCCTTTCGTTGATCATCATTTGATGGCGAAAGTTGAGACCGCTCTAGAAAAAGGTGACCGCAAGCCAATTAAAACTTGGTCTCGCCGCTCTACTATTTTCCCAGAGTTTGTTGGATTGACCATCGCTGTACACAACGGACGTCAACACGTTCCTGTGTTAGTAAGCGAAGAAATGGTAGGTCACAAGTTAGGCGAATTCGCCGGTACTCGTACTTACAAAGGTCATGTTGCAGATAAAAAGGCCAAGAGGTAATTGAGATGGAAACAGTCGCTAAATTAAAAAGCGCTCGTTTATCTGCTCAGAAAGGCCGATTGGTCGCCGATCAAATTCGCGGCAAATCTGTAGCAGACGCTTTAAACATTTTGTCTTTCAGCCCTAAAAAGGGTGCAGAGTTAATCAAGAAAGTTCTTGAGTCTGCAATTGCTAACGCTGAGCACAACGATGGTGCTGACGTTGACGAGCTGAAAGTTTCAACAATCTTTGTTGACGAAGCTATGACTATGAAACGTATTCGCCCTCGTGCGAAGGGACGCGCAGATCGCATCCTAAAGCGTACATGTCATATCACCGTTAAGGTAGCAGAGGTCTAGGTCATGGGTCAGAAAGTACATCCAACAGGTATACGCCTGGGCATTACCAAAGATCACAACTCTGTTTGGTATGCAGGCAAAGATAAATACGCAGATCAGTTACTAACTGACATCCAAGTGCGCTCTACAATTGAGAAGCGTCTTGAGAAAGCATCAGTAAGTAAAGTGGTAATTGAGCGTCCAGCTCAAACTGCGAAAATCACCATTCACACTGCCCGTCCAGGTATCGTGATTGGTAAAAAAGGTGAAGATGTTGATAAGTTGCGTCAAGACGTATCAGCAATGATGGGCGTGCCCGTTCACCTGAACATCGAAGAAATTCGCAAGCCGGATCTAGATGCAAAATTAGTTGGTCAGTCAGTGGCTAGCCAATTAGAGCGTCGCGTGATGTTCCGTCGTGCCATGAAGCGTGCAGTACAAAACGCTATGCGCGGTGGTGCTGAAGGTATCAAGATCCAGGTGAGTGGTCGTTTAGGCGGTGCAGAAATCGCACGTGCAGAATGGTATCGTGAAGGTCGTGTACCTTTGCATACTCTACGTGCTGATATCGATTACGCTACTTATGAAGCACACACAACTTACGGTGTTATTGGCATCAAAGTGTGGATCTTCAAAGGCGAAATCCTAGGTGGTATCGATGAAGTTCGTGCCCGCGCTAAAAGTGGCGGTGCTAAAAAGCAACGCCAAGCGAAGTAAGGGGAGCGTAGAAGATGTTACAACCTAAACGCACAAAATTCCGTAAGATGATGAAAGGCCGTAACCGCGGTCTTGCGAAAGGATCTAAAGTTAGCTTTGGCGAATATGGCCTTAAAGCAACTGGTCGTGGACGCATCACTGCTCGTCAGATCGAAGCGGCTCGTCGTGCCATGAACCGTAAGATCAAACGTGGTGGTAAAATCTGGATTCGTATCTTCCCTGACAAGCCGATTACCAGCAAGCCTCTAGAGGTTCGTCAGGGTAAAGGTAAGGGTAACGTTGAATACTGGGTATGCCAGATTCAGCCAGGTCGTGTCCTATATGAGATGGAAGGTGTTAGTGAAGAACTAGCCCGTGAAGCCTTCTCACTTGCTGCAGCCAAGCTACCCGTTTCAACTACATTTGTAACGCGGACGGTGATGTGATGAACGCACAAGACTTACGTGAAAAATCTGCCGACGAACTCAACGTTGAGTTAAAAGGCTTGTTAGCGGACCAATTTAAATACCGCATGCAAAAGGCGACTGGCCAACTAGGTCAAACCCATTTGCTAAAAGAAGTGCGTCGCGATATTGCGCGCGTTAAAACCATCATCAACCAGAAAGCAGGTGAATGATTATGGCTGAAGCGATTGTACGTACACTTCAAGGTAAGGTCGTTAGCGACAAAATGGACAAAACCATTACTGTTTTGATTGAGCGTCGCGTTAAGCACCCAATCTACGGTAAGTTTGTTAAACGCTCCACTAAGCTGCACGCGCATGACGAACAGAACGAATGCACCATCGGTGATACTGTTTCTGTACGCGAATGTCGTCCGCTATCAAAGTCCAAAACTTGGACATTGGTAAGCGTTGACGAACGTGCAACCAAGGTGTAGGCCCAGAGAAGATAATTGGAGCTATAGACCATGATTCAGACACAAACAATGCTAGACGTTGCTGATAACAGCGGCGCAAAGCGCGTAATGTGTATTAAAGTACTGGGCGGATCTCATCGTCGTTACGCGCGTGTGGGTGATCTAATTAAAGTTACTGTTAAGGAAGCAATTCCACGCGGTAAAGTTAAAAAAGGTCAAGTGTTAGATGCTGTTGTTGTTCGCACTAAAGCGGGCGTACGTCGTCAAGACGGATCTTTGATTCGTTTCGATGGTAACGCTGCTGTTTTATTGAATGCCAGCCAAGCACCAGTCGGTACTCGTATATTCGGACCTGTGACTCGTGAACTTCGTACTGAAAAGTACATGAAGATCGTGTCATTAGCTCCTGAAGTACTGTAGGAGGCGTGTTATGAAAAAGATTCGTCGTGAAGATGAAGTAATTGTAATCGCCGGTAAAGACAAAGGTAAGCGCGGAAAAGTTAACCGCGTTCTACCTGACGGTCGTTTGATCGTTGCCGGTGTTAACATGATTAAGAAACACCAAAAGCCAAACCCATACCTAGGTCAACCAGGTGGCATCGTTGAAAAAGAAGCGGGTATTCAAGCTTCTAACGTTGCGATCTTTAATCCTAAGTCTGGTAAAGCAGATCGTGTTGGTTTCTCAGTGATTGATGGCGGACAAAAAGTTCGTGTATTCAAATCCACTGGCGAACAAGTTGACGCATAAGGGTGCCACTATGTCTCGTTTAAAAGATTTATACAAAAGCGAAGTGGTAGCCAAGCTGCAAGAAGAATTTGGCTACCAAAACATCATGGAAGTGCCAAAAGTAACCAAAATTACCCTAAACATGGGTGTTGGTGAAGGCATCGGTGATAAGAAACAAGTTGACGCTGCTGTTGCAGATTTAGAACAACTATCTGGTCAAAAAGTAGTTGTAACTAAAGCACGCAAATCAGTAGCAGGCTTTAAAGTTCGTGAAGGCTGGCCAATCGGTTGTAAAGTGACTCTACGTGCAGATCGCATGTGGGATTTCATGGACCGTTTGGTAGATATCGCCCTTCCGCGTGTACGTGACTTCCGTGGCCTGAACGGTAAATCGTTCGACGGTCGTGGTAACTACAGCATGGGTGTTAAAGAGCAGATCATTTTCCCTGAAATCGAATACGATAAAGTGGATAAAGTTCGTGGTCTTGACATCACTGTGACCACTACTGCGCGTACTAACGATGAAGGCCGTGCTCTACTTCGTGCACTGAACTTCCCGTTCCGTAACTAAGGAGTAGGACTATGGCTAAAGTTTCGATGAAACAGCGCGAGCTGAAGCGCGAAAAATTAGTGGCTAAATACGCTGAGAAGCGTGAAGCGTTACTGGCAATTATTAAAAACCATGAATCTTCTGAAGAAGATGTATGGAATGCGCAAATGGCGCTACAAAAATTGCCACGTGACTCTTCTAAGAGCCGCTTACAAAACCGTTGTCAATTAACGGGCCGCCCACATGGCGTGTACCGTAAATTCAAACTTTCTCGCATCATGATTCGCGAGCAAGGAATGATGGGCAACATCCCAGGTCTTAAAAAGGCCAGTTGGTAAGCATTCCCCATTAGCTCGGCTCATCGGCCGGGCAATTGGGTCGCTGCACAACAGAGAGGTTAAAGCATGAGTATGCAAGATACTTTGGCGGATATGATCACTCGTATTCGCAATGCGCAGGGCGCTGGTAAAGCCACTGTTGCAATGCCTTCTTCCAAAGTGAAGGCGTCTGTAGCTGAAGTTCTAAAGAGCGAAGGTTACATTGCAGATTTTAAGGTTGACGGAGACGTTAAACCAACATTAAACATCGACCTTAAGTACTACGAAGGTAAGCCTGTAATTGAGAGCATCAAACGTGTTTCTCGCCCAGGTCTTCGTACTTACAAGGCGACAACTGATCTACCTAAAGTAGAAGCGGGCCTAGGCATCGCAATTATTTCTACTTCTAAAGGTATCATGACTGATCGTGCAGCTCGTGCTGCTGGTATCGGTGGTGAAGTGATTTGTACGGTATTCTAAGAGGAGTTTGAGATGTCTCGTATAGCAAAAGCTCCTGTTGCCCTACCGGATGGCGTAGAAGTTAAAATTTCTGACGCTCAAATCACTATTAAGGGTAAGCAAGGATCATTAAATTTAGATCTGCACTCTTCAGTTGCTGTTAAGCAAGAAGAAAATGTACTGACATTCGCACCAACAGATGGCGCGAAAAAGTCAAATGCATTGGCAGGTACATTCCGTTCATTGGTCAACAATATGGTGACTGGTGTTAGTCAGGGTTTTGAAAAGAAATTAGTTTTGCAAGGTGTTGGTTACCGTGCAAAAGCGTCTGGTTCAACTCTGAATCTATCGCTAGGTTTTTCTCACCCTGTTGATTATGTGCTTCCAGAAGGCGTAAAAGCTGAAACTCCTACTCAAACTGAGATCGTGATCAAAGGTTTGGATAAACAACAAGTAGGTCAAGTTGCAGCGGAAATTCGCGGTTACCGTCCTCCTGAACCTTATAAAGGTAAAGGTGTACGTTATGCTGACGAAAATGTACGTCGTAAAGAAGCCAAGAAGAAATAGGGTTTAGATCATGAACGAGAAGAAAACAGCGCGTATTCGTCGTGCTCGCCGTTCTCGCGTTAAGATGCGTGAACTAGGTGCGACCCGTCTGTGTGTAAACCGTACTCCACGTCATATTTACGCTCAGATCATTTCGTCCGATGGTGCTCAAGTTTTGGCAACCGCTTCGACAGTAGAGAAAGATCTACGTGAAGGTAAAACCGGTAACGCTGAAGCCGCAGCAAAAGTAGGCCAGCTAATAGCTGAGCGTGCGATTGCGAAAGGCATCAAAAAAGTAGCTTTTGATCGCTCTGGTTTTAAATACCACGGCCGTTTAAAAGCTTTAGCAGATGCAGCCCGCGAAGGCGGCCTGGAATTCTAAGGGGCGATTAACATGGCAAATGAACGTGTAGAACGCAATGGCGAAGGCGACCTTCAAGAGAAGCTAGTCCAAGTTAACCGCGTTGCAAAAGTAGTAAAAGGTGGCCGTATCTTCGGTTTCACTGCGTTAACCGTAGTGGGCGATGGTAAAGGCAAAGTAGGTTTCGGTCGTGGTAAGGCTCGCGAAGTTCCAACAGCTATTCAAAAAGCTATGGACAGTGCGAAGCGTAACATGATCACTGTACAGCTTGATGGCGATACGTTGCAGTACCCGGTGAAGGCCCGTCACGGAGCTTCTAAGGTATACATGCAGCCTGCATCTCAAGGTACTGGTATTATTGCCGGTGGCGCCATGCGTGCCGTACTTGAAATCGTAGGTGTACATAACGTGTTAGCGAAGTGCTACGGCTCTACCAATCCGGTAAACGTGGTACGTGCTACTGTGAATGGCCTTCGCGAAATGCGTAGTCCTGAACAGGTAGCTGCCAAGCGCGGTAAATCTGTAGAAGAAATTCTGGGGTAATCCGACATGGCAAAAGTTAAAGTAACACAAACTCGCAGTACTATTGGCAAGCTACCTAAGCACATCGCTACGATGAAAGGCTTAGGACTTCGCCGTATTGGTCACACAGTAGAACTTGAAGACACTGACGCGGTTCGCGGCATGATCAACAAGGTTTACTACATGGTGAAAGTGGAGGCAGAGTAATATGAAACTTAATGCTCTTAGCCCAGCACCAGGTTCTCGTCCTTCTAGCAAGCGTGTTGGCCGTGGTATCGGTAGCGGCTTAGGAAAGACTGGCGGACGTGGTCACAAAGGTCAAAAATCTCGTTCTGGCGGTCGTGTGAAGCCAGGTTTCGAGGGTGGTCAGATGCCTTTACAGCGTCGTCTACCAAAATTTGGTTTTACTTCACGTCAAGCACAGTATGTAGCTGAAATTCGTCTTAACGAATTAGCCGCTGCTGGTGTAGACGTAGTAGACCTAGACGCATTGAAAAAAGCCGATATCATCGGTGACAAAATCAAGCGTGCACGCGTGATTCTATCTGGCGAAATCAAGAAAGCTGTAACCGTTAAAGGTCTTAAAGTGACCAAAGGCGCGAAAGCTGCAATTGAAGCCGCTGGTGGTAAAATAGAAGAATAAGGACCACTTAGATGGCTAAGCAAGGCTCACAACCAACAGGAATGGCACCCGCAGGACTCGGCGAACTTTGGTCTCGTATTAAGTTCGTTATCCTAGCGATTGTCGTATACCGTATCGGCGCTCATATTCCGGTACCCGGTATCAACCCTGATCGTCTAGCGGCATTGTTCGAACAAAACCAAGGGACCATCTTGAGCATGTTCAACATGTTCTCTGGTGGCGCCCTTGAGCGTATGTCGATCTTTGCACTAGGTATCATGCCGTACATATCTGCCTCTATTATTATGCAGCTATTGACGGCGGTGAGCCCGCAGCTTGAAGCCCTCAAAAAAGAGGGTGAAGCTGGTCGTCGTAAAATCAGTCAGTACACCCGCTACGGCACTGTGCTGTTAGCGTTAGTTCAAGCCTTCGGTGTATCCGCAGGCTTGGCTAGTCAAGGTGTGTCGTTTGATGCGTCTCCACTGTATTACTTAACAGCTGTTTCATCATTTGTATGTGGCGCTGTTTTCTTAATGTGGTTGGGCGAACAAGTGACAGAGCGTGGTATCGGTAACGGTATCTCACTACTGATTTTTGCCGGTATTGTTGCAGGCTTGCCTGGTGCCATCGGTCAATCTTTTGAATCTGCTCGTCAGGGTGATACTAACATCGCATTGTTGTTAGCCATTGCCGTACTTGCAGTATTGATTGTTGCATTCGTTGTGTTCGTAGAACGTGGTCAACGTCGCATCGCAATCAATTACGCTAAGCGTCAGCAAGGTCGCAAAGTTTTTGCGGCTCAAAGCAGTCACTTACCACTTAAAATCAACATGGCAGGTGTAATTCCACCAATCTTCGCCTCATCTATCCTACTGTTTCCGGCTTCAATCGGTCAGTGGTTTGGACGTACTGAAGGTATGGAATGGTTACAGGATGTGTCTTTAGCCCTTGGGCCAAGCCAACCTCTATACCTAATCCTGTTTTCCTTAGCGGTAATCTTCTTCTGCTACTTCTATACCGCCTTGATGTTTAACAGCAAGGACATATCGGAGAACCTTAAGAAGTCTGGAGCATTCATTCCAGGTATCCGCCCAGGACAACAAACCGCCCAATATGTTGATGGTGTGCTAGGTCGATTAACTTTATTTGGCGCTTTATACATAACTGCTGTATCATTGCTGCCCCAATTCTTGGTGGTGGCGGCCGACGTGCCGTTCTACTTTGGTGGTACCTCATTACTAATCGTAGTGGTGGTAGTCATGGACTTTATGTCACAAGTGCAATCTCATCTGATGTCTCATCAGTACGAAAGCCTTATGAAGAAGTCAAATTTGAATGGTATTGGCGGCGGTTTGGTACGCTAATCAGAGTCTCTGGAGACTTTCAATGAAAGTACGTGCTTCAGTGAAGAAGATTTGCCGTGAATGTAAAATCATTCGTCGTAACGGCAGTGTGCGTGTGATCTGTACAGATCCTAAGCACAAACAACGTCAAGGTTAATCCCCGCCGACGTTGTAATGGGGGATAGGCTTAATCGGTCAGAGTTTGCGCTCTGGCCGAGGATTCTTTATTGTGCCTATCCAGATAAAGGCATCAACACGCATTAAAATGCGTGAGATGGGGTGAAAAATGGCTCGTATAGCCGGTGTAAACATTCCTGACAACAAACATGCGGTCATTTCATTGACCTACGTGTTCGGTGTTGGCTTGCCTACTGCTAAGCAAATATGTAAAGCAGTTGGTATTGAAGAATCAACTAAAATTGCTGATCTTTCTGACGAAAAGTTAGATGAGATCCGTTCAGAAGTTGGCAAATTTACTGTAGAAGGTGATCTTCGCCGTGAAGTATCCATGAGCATCAAGCGATTGATGGATCTTGGTTGTTTCCGCGGTATTCGTCATCGTCGCAGTTTGCCTCTACGTGGACAGCGCACTAAAACAAATGCGCGTACCCGTAAGGGCCCACGTAAGCCAATTAAACGTTAATAAGGCAGGGTTGATTTATGGCAAAGCCACAACGTAACGTTAAGAAAAAAATTAAAAAGTCCGTCGTAGACGGCGTGGCGCACATCCATGCGTCATTTAACAACACTATCGTAACCATTACTGACCGTCAGGGTAATGCTCTATCTTGGGCAACTGCAGGTGGTTCTGGTTTCCGTGGTTCTCGTAAGAGTACCCCTTTCGCTGCACAGGTTGCTGCGGAACGCGCTGGTGAAGCCGCAAAAGAGTATGGTTTGAAAAACCTAGACGTGGAAGTTAAAGGTCCAGGTCCTGGTCGTGAATCAGCTGTTCGTGCATTAAATGCATGCGGTTACAAGATTGGCAACATTACTGATGTGACACCTATACCTCACAACGGTTGCCGTCCACCTAAGAAACGTCGCGTATAAGGGGACAGAACTATGGCTCGATATATAGGTCCTAAGTGTAAGCTGTCTCGTCGTGAAGGTACTGACCTTTTCTTGAAGAGCGGCGTTCGTGCACTAGACTCAAAATGTAAATTAGAAACCAAGCCAGGTGTACACGGTGCAGGCCGTGGACGTTTGTCTGACTATGGTTTACAGCTACGTGAAAAGCAAAAAGTTCGTCGTATTTACGGCATTCTTGAAAAGCAATTCCGTGGTTATTATAAAGAAGCAGCACGTGTCAAAGGTGCGACTGGTGAAAACCTACTTCAGCTTCTTGAAACTCGATTGGATAACGTGGTTTACCGTATGGGCTTTGGCTCAACACGCTCTGAAGCACGTCAATTGGTATCTCACAAGGCGATTTCTGTTAACGGTCAAACCGTAAACATCCCTTCTTATAACATTAAGAGCGGAGATGTGGTTGCTGTACGTGAAAAGGCGAAGAATCAACTACGTATTAAAGGTGCACTAGATTTAGCATCTCAGCGTGGTGATCTAGCTTGGATCGACGTTGATGCCAAAAAAATGGAAGGTACGTTCAAAGCAGTTCCTGAACGTTCTGAGTTATCAGCCGAGATCAATGAACAGTTGATCGTCGAATTGTACTCTAAGTAATATAGAACAGGGGCAGCTATGCAGCGTTCAGTGAACGAATTTCTAACTCCGCGCCATATTCAGGTTGAGCAGGTTAGCAATACTCAGGCGAAAGTAACTCTGGAGCCATTAGAACGTGGCTTTGGCCACACTTTAGGTGCTGCGTTGCGTCGTATCCTTCTCTCTTCTATGCCTGGCGCCGCCATCGTAGAAGTTGAAATTGAAGGTGTTCTTCATGAGTACAGCACCATTGAAGGCGTACAAGAAGACGTAATCGAAATCTTGTTAAACCTAAAAGGTGTGGCAGTTAAACTGCACGAACGTGAAGAAGCTTATCTGACTCTACACAAATCTGGCCAAGGTCAGGTTACTGCTGCTGATATCCAATTGGATCACGGCGTTGAAGTTGCAAACCCAGAACACGTTATCGCCAACTTGGCTGATAAAGGTGAACTGAAGATCAACATCAAAGTTGCAGCAGGTCGTGGATACGAGACTGTAGAGTCTCGCAACCAGAACGAAGAAGAGACAAAAGCAATTGGTAAATTGCAGTTAGATGCGACATACAGCCCAGTTAAGCGTGTAGCTTACGGTGTTGAAAATGCTCGTGTCGAACAGCGTACTGATTTGGATAAGCTAGTTATCGACCTAGAAACTAACGGCACCATTGAGCCAGAAGAAGCGATTCGTCGCTCTGCTACCATCCTGCAGCAACAGCTAGCAGTGTTTGTAGACTTGCAAAATGAAGCTGAACCAGAACCAGAAGAAATAGAAGACGAGATTGATCCGATTCTACTTCGTCCGGTAGATGATCTAGAGCTAACAGTACGTTCTGCAAACTGCTTGAAAGCGGAAAACATTTACTACATCGGTGATCTGATTCAGCGCACCGAAGTTGAGTTGCTGAAAACCCCTAACTTGGGTAAGAAGTCATTAACTGAAATTAAAGACGTCTTGGCTTCTCGCGGTTTGTCTCTTGGTATGCACCTAGAGAACTGGCCACCAGCTAGTTTGAAGAAAGACGACAAAGCGCTTGCCTAAGGCAGGTTTGAGGTAAGGAATTAAAACATGCGCCATCGTAAAAGTGGTCGTCACTTAAACCGAACCAGTTCGCACCGTCAGGCTATGTTTAAAAACATGGCTGTATCGTTGATCGAACATGAGATCATTAAAACTACTTTGCCTAAAGCAAAAGAGTTACGTCGTGTGGCTGAGCCATTAATTACGCTAGCAAAAGAAGATTCTGTTGCTAACCGTCGTTTGGCTTTCTCACGCACTCGCTCTAAAGAAGCGGTTGGTAAACTGTTCAGCGAACTTGGTCCTCGTTACCAAGAACGTACTGGCGGTTACCTACGTATTCTTAAGTGCGGATTCCGTGCAGGCGACAATGCTCCTATGGCATACGTAGAACTGGTTGATCGTCCAGTTGCAGACGAAGTTGTTGAAGAATCTGAAGATTAATCAACACTTTGTTTGAATAGAAAGAGGCAGCTTCGGCTGCCTTTTTTTATGCTTACAATTTATTAAATATTTGAAGTTTATATTATGTCTCAAGTGTCAATTAAGCCTTTAACCTTAGTGGGTTATTTAGAAGGTGCGTCCTTTTTATTGTTGCTATTTATTGCGATGCCGTTGAAGTATCAGATGGGTATTGTGGAGCCAGTTAAATATATTGGCATGGCTCATGGTGTGTTGTTTATGGCCTATGTGTTTGTGTTGATGTCGACGGCTTCTAAAGTGAAGTTACCGTTGTGGGCGATGCCCAGTGGTGTAGTGGCCTCGTTATTGCCGTTTGGGCCGTTTGTGTTTGATAGGGTGTTGAAGCGGTCGCTTAATTCTTAATTTAACTTTGTTGGAGGGCGCCAGTGTGCCCCGCGAACGAAGTGAGTCTTTTGGGTATTGCGCGCGATTTATTACGCATGTGCGTTATTGGTTCTTGCTGAATTATCAGGATTGTTGTGTGCTGGTAGATTAAGGCCAGCACGGTTTCTTTTTCTCGGGGTTGCACCCCGTATCCCCGCTTCGCGGCTAGCCTCACGCCGCCAACCTCATATATTTCCCCTAGCTTTAGTTATGCGGCGCTCGGATGCCGCATAGTGGTATCGATTCGGGTTTGGATTCCGATTAGTTCTGGGATATTGTGGGAGGGCGCTTGCGCGCGAAATTAGGCGTTACAGATTTTGATGTTATTTATTAATTATTAGTTGTGTTGTGAATTATGGGTATTGCTACATTTATTTGCGGATTGTTTTCTAATGACCTCTATGTTCAGGTTTGGGAAAAAAGATTAAAAGTTAGCAATATTAACACGAAGAAAATTTATGAAATAGAACCTTTGATGGCTACTGAGACTACCACTGAAGGTCATAGGAGGGTTTTCAAGATAGGTTCTTCGTGTAAGAGTTTAGATACCTTTAAGTATCAAATTACAAACCCTTTTTCGCATCCGAGGTCATTATTGGCTGACTTTCAAGTGGCAGAGAAGATGCTTCAATTTGCGTTTTTGGAACAACACAAATCAAATTTTTTAACTCCTGCTCCCAGAGTCATAATCCATCCTATGGAAAAACTGGAAGGGGGATTAACTAATATTGAGAAAAAAGCGTTTAGAGAGCTTTGCATTGGGGCTGGGGTAAGACAGGTCGTTGTATATGCGGGCCCTGAGTTATCTCTACATAATATTGATTTTGATAAGATAAAAGAAAAAGACGATTCCGTAATATAGTTATTGGCCGGAAATATGCCCAGCGAATGTGTTTTGGGGTATTGCGCGCGACTAGGTTTCCGCAAGTACGCTATCGTTTCTGAGTTAATTATGTCAACTTTCGTAATCTGAATAATTAAAGCCAGCACGGTTCTTTTTCTCGGGGTTGCACCCCGGATCCCCGCTTCGCGGCTAGCCTCACGGCGCCAACCTTGTATATTTCCCTACAGTTTTAGTTATGCGGCGCTCGGATGCCGCATGTTGTTATCGTTACGGGTTTGGTTTTCGATTGATTCTGAGATATTGTGGGAGGGCGCTTGCGCGCGACTAGATTTCCGCAAGTGCGTTATCAGTCCTTCCTGAATTATCTAGAATGTTATGTTCTGGTAAATTAAAGCCAGCACGGTTCTTTTTCTCGGGGTTGCACCCCGGATCCCCGCTTCGCGGCTAGCCTCACGCCGCCAACCTTATATATTTCCCCCAGCTTTAGTTATGCGGCGCTCGGATGCCGCATATTGGTATCGATACGGATTTGGTTTTGGACGGGAGCAATACCCTCAAAAATGGAGAATAAATTAAAAAGACCTAAACTTACTGAATCACTGATTTTCAATATGGATCATAGGTATGAGAATTATAATTATAATCTTAGTAGTAATGTATCCAATTTATGTTAAGCCTGCAGAAATAATGATGGATGAAGATTTGATTAGAGGTGTTTATAACTCTGCAAACATATTAGGTATCTGTGCTACATTGGACGGCATGGCGGATATTGCGATTTCTAATAAAAATGTTGATCAGGAAAGGTTAATCTTCGAATTTCTTCGAAAACTATCTCCATCATTGAAAGATTTAGATGAATGGAATCAGAACTGTAATAAGCACAAGGCAATAATTATGCTTATTGATGAAGGTTACAACTTAAAATTAATTGAGGGTAATTAAGAGCCTGAAAGTTGGATCTAAATCAAGGTGTTAGAGTAATTGTTTCGTTGAATTAGATTCTATCGTCACGCATATTGAGCAGTTAATATGGTTGCCTTTGCTTAGTACTTAATACCTCGTTATTTATAACGACTAAGTATTCAGATACCTTGTCAAATCGCTTTGGCTCTAGTAGTCCTAAGAGTTCACATGTGTGTATCGGTATCAATTCGATTTCCGATTGGTTCTATGGCGTGAAGTTACTTATACGTGAACATTTTTAGAGTATCATTAACAATGAAGAACAACATGTAGGTTTGGTTGAAATCGGTGTGAGGTATATGAAGATAGTTTATGGATAAATTTGGACACTATACATCCCAAATTGGCCTTCTTGGTATTGTTCGAAATAATTGCTTATGGGCAACCAATATAGGTTTTTTAAATGATGAACAAGAGTTTTTTCATGCTCTAGAGTTAATAAGAGGAATTATCTCAAATGCACCAGGAATTCCCGAATCTGATCAAAATCAAAACTTATATAAGAAATTTATAGGCAATATAGAAAATTGTTTAATTAAACTAGAAACCCATACAAGTGAATCAATATTTACGTTTTCGGTGTCTAAAGAATTAGATCTTTTGAGCCAGTGGAGAGGTTATTGCCCTGATAATAATGGCTATTGCTTGGTTTTCAATATAGGAAAAATTCTGGAATGTATAAAAGAGGAATATCCTGATAGTTACCTTAAACAATGCGTATATGATAAAGAGCTAAAGGAGCAATCTATCAAAAGTTTACTCAATGATTCTTGGTTTGGGTATCGTGATTCTGAAAGCGATGAAGAAAGAAAGTCTATGCTTGATAGTTTTTTAAATGAAATAACTTTACTAGCATCATATTTCAAACATCCATCATTTTCTGAAGAGAATGAGTGGAGACTTATAGTTAAATTAGATTATGCGGCAGATGAAGAAATAAAATTTCGGGAGGGTAAGTCTTATTTAATTCCATATATTGAATTGCCATTTGATTTTTCATTTTTGAGTTCAATAGTAATTGGGCCTACATCAAATAAGGATCTGGCGAAAAAGGCATGTGCTCTTTTTCTAGAGAAAGAGGAGGGCCACCCATTTACAGGTATAAATCACTCTGAAATTCCATATAGGACGTAATGGTTTAGCACGTAAGTCGGAAAAATGAAGCCCCTTCCGACTTCACCAAAAGCTTTCCAGCTTCACCAAATAGAAGCGTCTCTCATCTCCCGTCAGCGAAGCGCGCATCTCCCGTAAAGGCTACTTCAAATAATCATCATACTTTTCAATATAATCATCCATGTTCGCCATTAACATGTTGCGATATTGGTTGGTGAAGTATTCGATGGCTTCCACTTTGTTGCGGTCGGCTTCGGCTTTGTCTTTTGCAGAAGAGGCGACGATGAAGGCGTTGAAGCGTGCGGCGGCGTATAGCATGCTGGCGCTGACTTTGCCTACTTCGTGTTCTTGAGTTAATTCGTTGGCCACTTTAATAAACGCGTCGGTGCGTTTGAAAAAGTCTTTGTCCATTTGTTGGGCGGTTTTTTCTTTGCTTTGATCTGTCATGTTTTTACCGTTAATGTGAAGCCGGAAGCATGGCGCTTGAAGCAGGTTTGCTCCGGCTGTTTTTGAAAAATGGTCTATTAATGATTTTGTTTCTTAACATCTAGTGTTATTTGATGGGTTACGATATCGCTTTGCTCAATCTAACCCATCCTACGTTTCAAAATATGCATTGCGTTGGGAATTACGAAAGACATTTTTTATTTGACATAAATGCGGCGAAAACTTTAGCTGCGTCTCCCGTCTCCCGTCTCCCGTCTCCCGTCTCCCGTCTCCCGTCTCCCGCGTTATTTCAACATGGGCTTCAAGAACGTGGCGGTATGAGAGCCCTTCACTTTTGCTACGTCTTCCGGTGTGCCTTCTGCAATGATTTTTCCGCCGCCGGAGCCCCCTTCTGGGCCAAGGTCGATGATCCAGTCTGCGGTTTTGATAACGTCCAAGTTGTGTTCGATAACGACGACAGTGTTGCCGTGGTCACGCAGGCGATGTAGTACATCAAGCAGTTGTTGGATGTCGTGGAAGTGCAAGCCAGTGGTAGGTTCATCCAATATATAAAGAGTTTGCCCTGTGTCCCGTTTGCTTAATTCTTTTGCTAGTTTTACCCGTTGTGCTTCACCGCCCGAAAGGGTGGTGGCGTTTTGCCCTAAGCGTACATAGGTAAGACCTACGTCCATTAGGGTTTGAAGTTTACGTTTTAGTGCGGGGATGGCATCGAAAAATTCCAGTCCTTCTTCCACTGTCATGTCTAATACTTCGTGTATGTTTTTGCTTTTGTAACGGATGTCTAAGGTTTCGCGGTTATAGCGTTTGCCTTGGCATATGTCACAGGGCACGTACACATCGGCTAAGAAGTGCATTTCTACTTTTATTACCCCGTCGCCTTGGCAAGCTTCGCAGCGCCCACCTTTGACGTTAAAGCTAAAGCGGCCAGCTTTATAACCACGGGCACGAGATTCTTCAGTGCCGGCAAATAAGTCTCGCACGGCTGTGAATATGCCGGTATAGGTAGCAGGGTTTGACCTTGGTGTGCGGCCGATTGGGCTTTGGTCTATGTCGACGCATTTATCAAAGTGGTCCATGCCTTCCATGTTTTTATACGGCGCTGCTTTTAATGTGCTGGCATTGTTTAATGCGGTGGCGGCTAATGGGTAAAGGGTTTGATTAATCAGTGTGGATTTACCACTGCCGGATACACCGGTGACGCAGGTGAATAAACCAACCGGAATTTTTAATGTGGTGTCATTAAGGTTATTGCCGGATGCGCCAGATAAAATAAGTTGTTTGCTTTCATCAATGGGTATGCGTTTTTCCGGTACTTGGATTTTGCGGGTGCCAGTGATGTATTGCCCTGTGATGGATTCTTTACATTTACCTATGTTTTTTGGCAAACCAGCAAAGATGACTTCACCACCGTGAACACCGGCACCGGGGCCAATATCCACAATGAAATCGGCGGCTTTGATGGCGTCTTCATCGTGTTCTACCACGATGACGGTGTTACCAAGGTCACGCAGGTGCACCAGTGTTTTTAATAAACGGTCGTTGTCCCGTTGGTGCAAACCAATAGAGGGCTCATCTAATATGTACATAACCCCTACAAGGCCTGCGCCAATTTGGCTGGCTAAACGAATACGTTGAGCTTCACCGCCAGACAAGGTATCGGCGCTGCGTTCTAACGATAAGTAATCTAAGCCCACGTTAACTAAAAATTGTAGGCGGTCTTGGATTTCTTTTTGAATTTTTTTGGCTATTTCGCCTTTTCGGCCTGCAAGTTTTAAAGCCTTAAAATATTTTAAGGCTGGGCCAATGGGCATGGCGGTAATGTTAGCGATATTATAATCATCAACAAAGACATTACGGGATGCTTGATTCAAACGACTACCGCTACAGGTAGGGCAGGGTTGAACCGATAGCAGTTTAGATAAATCTTCACGCACCATGGCACTGTCGGTTTCGTGATAGCGGCGCTGCAAGTTAGGCAACACACCTTCAAATGTGTGTTCTTTAATGACGGTATCGCCACGGCTGTTCACGTAGTGGAATTCTACTTCGTCTTCCCCCGTGCCATAAAGCACGGCTTCGCGGAATTTCTTTTTCAGTTTTTTGAATGGAGTGTCCATGTCAAAACCATAATGCTTAGCAACGCTTTGTAGCATTTGGAAATAATAAATGGTGCGTCGGTCCCAGCCACGAATGGCCCCTTCCCCAAGGGTGAGGGTTTCATCCACAATGATTTTGTCTGGGTCGAAGTATTGGTCTACCCCTAAACCGTCACAGGTACCACAAGCCCCAGCAGGGTTGTTGAAAGAAAACATACGCGGTTCAAGGTCGGTGATGCTGTAGCCACACACAGGGCAGGCAAACTGAGAAGAAAATAGAATTTCTATTGAGTCATCATCCATGCTGCAGGCTTTGGCATTACCACCGGTTAAACCCAGAGCGGTTTCTAAAGATTCAGCTAGGCGTTGCTCTAATCCATCACGGACTTTAATACGGTCAACAACCACTTCTATGGTGTGTTTTTTATTTTTGTCTAGTTCAGGAACGTCATCTAAATCGACCACAATGCCGTCTACACGTGCGCGTACAAACCCTTGGCTGCGTAGTTGTTCAAATAGATGTAAGTGTTCACCTTTGCGCTCGTTGATCATGGGGGCCAGAATCATTAGCTTGGTGCCTTCTTTTAAGGCGGTGATTTGGTCTACCATTTGGCTGACGGTTTGTGCGTCGAGTACTTCGCCGTGATCTGGGCAGCGCGGTTCTCCGGCGCGGGCAAATAATAAACGCAGGTAATCGTATATTTCGGTGACGGTGCCCACGGTGGAGCGTGGGTTGTGGCTGGTTGATTTTTGCTCGATGGAAATGGCGGGGCTTAAACCTTCAATGTGGTCTACATCGGGTTTTTCCATCATGGATAAAAATTGTCGGGCATAAGTAGAAAGGCTTTCTACATAACGGCGTTGGCCTTCTGCATACAAGGTGTCAAACGCCAGTGACGATTTTCCTGAGCCGGAAAGCCCAGTAATGACCACTAGTTTGTCTCGTGGAATGTCTAAGTCGATATTTTTAAGATTGTGGGTGCGCGCCCCACGTACCAAAATGGTATCCATAATCGAGAACTGCCAACCATAAAAACGAGTATTGTACCTGTTTCATTGGGCATTGGCTTTAGTAGAAGAGGGGAGATATTGGCATTGAGTGAAACACTCAATGCCAGCAAAGATTAAGCGACGTCTTGAGACGGTAGGTGCTCTTTTGCCCAGTTGATAGCTTGAATACGGTTGCTTACATCAATCTTTTTAAACAGATTGTACATATGAGTTTTGACAGTGTGTGTGCTTACGTTGAGTGTTTCGGCAATTTCTGCGTTTTTAGCACCGCTGGCGCTTAGATTCAGAATTTGTTTTTCACGCTTGGTTAGTGCGTAAATGCTATCTGGAATCTTGCTTGGGCTTTTGCGATTAGTGGCCACAAAGCGGCTCATTAAGCGACGGCTAAACCACAACTCCCCTTCCAAAATAGAGGATAGGCCATGGCTAATGTGATTATGGCTAGAACCTTTATAGAAAAAGCCGCACACGTTAGGCCATTGTAGTAGTCGCTCATGCTCTTTGTCGCCCTCTAGGTTAATAAAGAATACTTTATTTTCCGAAGGTAGCCACTCTAGTATTTGCTGGTAGCGCTCGTACTTCATGCCAGAGGCGTCAATGCAAATGAGGTGTTGAGCGTCAATGCGTTGATTATCTTGCTGTGTGTATGGGTCAATAATTGCACAGGCATAGTTAATGTTCTGCTGCAAATACCCTAACAAGAGGGAGTTTTGAATGTTTTTAGGGCCAATAAGCCAAAGACGTTGTGTCATAATATCAGTCATATCTAGCACTCCTTGCTGATGTTAACAGGAAGGCTCAATTCTAATAAAAAAATGTGCAAAATGACACTTTCTCAAGCCTTAAGTATGAATTAACTTGGACAAACTGAGAAATGAATCACACCCTTGTATTAGGACTACTCAGTTTGGCTCTTGATTGCTAGAATGCCGCTCTTTTTTATTATTGTAATAATTCATGTCTCCTATAGAAACACGAACAATTTCAACGCTAGCACTTATATATGCTTTACGCATGTTTGGCTTATTTATGGTGCTGCCAGTTTTGGCATTATATGCCTCTGACTATGAAGGCGCCAGCGCTACCTTAGTTGGTGTCGCAATTGGTGCATATGGATTGACTCAAGCCTGCCTGCAATTACCGTTTGGGGTTTGGTCTGATCGTATTGGTCGTAAACCGGTTATTTTAATAGGTTTAGCACTATTTAGCGCAGGCAGTGCCATGTGCGCTATGGCTGATGATATTTGGATGTTGGTCTTGGGCCGTGCCCTACAGGGGGCGGGGGCGGTAGCCAGTACCCTAATGGCGCTAATGACGGATTTAACCCGTGAAGAAAACCGCACCAAAGCCATGGCCAGCATAGGAGCCAGTATTGGCCTTTCGTTCACCTTAGCAATGGTCATTGGGCCTATCTTAGCTACATGGCTAGGTTTGTCCGGTTTATTTATGTTAACCGCCATTTTAGCCATTTTAGCCATGTTTTTATTGGTAGCGGCAGTACCTACACCTAAACAGCAAATTCGCTCTCGTGATGCTCGTGCTTTTGTAAACCAGCTAGGGGATGTGTTTAAAGACAAACAAATACTGCGTTTAAGTTATGGCATCTTTGCTTTGCATGCGGTGTTGGTGGCGTGTTTTGTAGCAGTACCAGTGGCCTTAGTAAAAGCGGGTTTAGTTCAAAATGCCCATTGGCAAGTGTATTTACCGGTGATGCTGGTGTCGTTTGTATTCATGGTGCCATTCATCATCATTGGTGAGAAAAGGCAGAAAATGAAGCAAGTGCTGTTGATTGCAGTACTTTTATTGATCGTAAGCTTAATGCTACTCACCTTAGAGCTGAATTCCATTGCAGGGATCAGTTTTGCGCTTTGGGTCTTCTTTGTGGCATTTAATATCTTAGAGGCAAGTCTGCCGTCATTGGTTAGCAAATTCGCACCTGCGGGTTTTAAAGGCAGCGCTATGGGGGTTTATAGTACTTGCCAATTCCTTGGGGCCTTTGCTGGTGGTATGCTGGGAGGATATTTAAGTGAGTATTTTGGTTTAGTTGGTGTTTTCATCGGGACATTACCGTTATTGCTCATTTGGGTGGTATTGGTAATGACAATGGCCAAGCCTCGCCATTTAAGCAGTTATCGTGTTGCATTGACGACACAAGCCTGTGCTAATGAGCAATTAGAGCAGGATTTACTAGCCATATCTGGTGTACATGAGGTGGTTATCATGTTGAAAGACCAAGCGGCGTATTTGAAGGTAGACAACACCACCTTTAATCCAACATCATTAAAGCAAATCAATATTTAAGACAGCCTAAGGGCGAGGAATTGTGTTATGGCACGTGGCAGTATTAATAAAGTTATTTTAATTGGCACATTGGGGCGTGACCCTGAGATGCGTTATTTGCCAAATGGTAACGCCGTGTGCACTGCGAGTCTGGCGACAGATGAAGGCTACAAAGACCGTAACACAGGCCAGCAGGTTGATAAAACCGAATGGCACCGTGTTGAAGCGTTTGGCCGCTTGGCGGAAGTAATGGGCGAATACCTGAAAAAAGGCTCTAAAATCTATGTTGAAGGCAAACTTCGCACAGATGAGTACGAAAAAGACGGCATTAAACGTTATTCGACCAAAATCATTGCTAATGAAATGACCATGCTAGACAGCCGTAACGGCGGTGGCGACAGCATGGGTGGTGGCTACGGACAAAATCCAGCGATGGCCGCGCCTCAGCCTCAGCAGGCTGCACCACAAGCTCAGCCTCAATATGCTCAACCACAACATGCTCCTGCTTATGGTCAAGCGCCACAACAAGCGCCACAGCAAGCACCTCGTCAGCAGGCGCCGCAGCAAGCACCCGCTGCGCCATATGGTCAGCCTCAACAGCGCCCGCAGCAAGCGCCACAGCAACAGACACCTCAAGCTCAACCGAGCAATGCGTTTGATGACTTTGATGACGATATTCCGTTTTAATTGAGCATTAAGTTTAAGTAAGCACAAAAAAGCCCCGTATGAACTGCGGGGCTTTTTGCGTTTTAGGGTTAATTACAAAAGTTACTGTTGTACTGATATATTGTGGCTGTTTTGGTTAGGGAGTTTTGAGCATTCCAGTTATTAAATGATGAGTGTGTTTGCATCGCAGTAAAGAGTTCTTTGGCACGGGTTACTACATTATTGCTAAAGCCTTCATTGGTATCTTCATATTTATATGAGATTTCAGCCACGATGGGGAGTGTTGTCGTAACCGTTTCGTTGTACCAAAGGGTGAGCGAAAATTCTGCATCAAGCGCGCCTAAATCCACACTGGCATTTCTATAAACATATTCGTTAACTGTCAGGCCGCTTACTTTTTCAATATCTAAAGTGTCATCTAAATTTTCATCTTCTAGACCGAGGTATAGCCCAATTGGGTCATCTAATTTATTTAGATTTTTACTGCTTCCAATTTCTTGTTTTGTTGAGTAAGAATATTTACTAACAAATGGTGTGGCTAAGTCTTCTTCAAATTTACTTTCCCAGCCGGATTCTGTTCCGTCCATATCTTTTTTGCTAGCAATGAATCGATCAGCAGAGCGAAATTTAAGTGTTACTTCGCGGTCTGTGTTTTCCACGCGTTCACGAAATGTGTAATTGTTATTATAAAGATCACAACTACCTTGCACATCGAAAAAGGCGACGGTTCGTGTTTTCTCTAAACTTAAGTTGCCGGATGTATTTCGTTCGATGGAGTCGTTTTCAATCACATTTTTTAAGTCATTCCAATAATCATTTACCTTAGTTGCCCTTGTTGTTGCGTTACCAGTAAATGCACTGGGGTCAAGTAGAATTTTATATTCACGTGAGCCAACATCTACATCGGCTGCCCATAATGGGTGAGCGATACAAAGGGCGGTGCTGATGATTAGTTGTTTTAGTGTTGTGCCATTCATGTTTATGTTCCTTTAAGTGAAACTAATTTAACAACGAGAGCTGGTGATTTACATTAGGTACTTCGTGAGGTTATGACGGATTAAAAGGGTGAAGAAGCAAAAAAAGCGGGCGTTACGAATACGCCCGCTTTGTTGTTAAGCATTATTGAGCTTGAGCGGAAAGATCTAAACCTTCAATGATATAAAGGCGGTTGCTATCAATGTCAGTTTTACCAGCATCTAGATATTTTTGCTCAAGTACCCCAGCAGTGGCCCATGTAGCAAAGTCATCATCGTTTAGTACGCCAATAGTACTGTCATTAATTAACCACATGCCTTCGAGTTTATCGTGGGGGTAACTGACTTCAGCGATTAAATCGGATAGCAATGTTTTGTTGATCGTTGCGATGCCTGCATTTGCAATAGTCGCCCAACCATTTTCTTCTATGGCGACTTCTTCAAGTGTCTTGCCATCAATTAATAGCCCTAGATTTTCATTCTGAGTTACGCTGCCAGATGCGCTTATGGTTTCTAAATCGGTGGCATTGGTGATGTCAATTTTGTACAGGTGCTTCATGGCGGTAGTATCTTGGCTGTAAAATTTGCCATCACGTTCAATGACAACAAATTCAGTATTACTTAATGCTACGATTCCTGATTGTGAGTTTTGAGTTTTTTCTTGCTTGTATAAGTATTGGCTGACATCGCCGTTTGTTAGGTTTACCGTCACAATGCGGACAATGTCATTCACTTTAACCGCACTACTTGGGTTGTACATGGTTGATTGCATGATGCCCACTAGGGTGTTTTCGTCAGGGGTGATGGCCAGTCCTTCCATTCCTCTATTCGCACGTCGATTTGCAAATTCTGCCGGTAAGGTGAAGGTGTTACGAGTGTCATCAGCGAATGCATTTATGCGACCGATTTCAATTCCTTGAGCATCAAAGTGAACCATGTGTGGGCCGTATTCATCGCTTATCCAAAACGTGCCATCAGAAAGTGCTACAAGACCTTCGCCATCTAAGCCGTAATCATCAAGTTTAATTGGGTTAGTGGTTTCGTCGAATGGCAGGTCCATGTTTTCTACAATAACATTACCGTCTTTGTCGTAAGGGGTTTCACCAGTACCGCCTAATGCAGCAGTGTTTGGTAGACCTGTAATAAGGGTGCCGTCAGGGCGTTTAAGCAGTATTTCGCTGATCTTTTTTACATCGCCATTATGTTGTAATTCAAATAGACCAATGCGTGGTGTGTAATCAGGGCTTGGGAATTTTTTCCCTTTACCTTTGTCTCCAGTAAAGGTGGCATTAGGGCCGCGGTCGGTTAGAGCATAAAATTGTTTTGGGTTGGTAGGGTGGGCCACCATGTCCGAGCCAAAGCCGCCATTACGTACTTCCATTAGATTGCCAGGTAGCGCACCATTATCAATATCTGAGCGCATCACGGTATAAGGAAGTGTTGAACCGGAAGTTGTAACTGGGCTTGCATCACAATCAAAGGTGATATCAGATATTTCTGATTCTGATAAAGCGCCGTCTGAATTTGTATCCAAGCCAGATGAAACTTTTAGTCCACCAAAAAAGCAGTCTGAGCTGCCTAATTCAAGTGCTTCGTGGGATAATAAACTGTTTAAACCACGGCTGCCTTGTTCTCCAGCATTGCCTTGGGCACCAATATTGCCATCACTGCCGCAAGCAGTTAGGCCAATTGATGCAATAATAGCGAGGGCGATTTTTGTATGTTTCATGGGTTTCCTATTATCTTTATGAGCGAAACTTGGGTAGCCTAATCTTCAAGTATGAAAGAAATGTATGAGTTTTATGTCAGATTAAAGACTGACTAGATGAGTGGTTTTACGGGTTAATACAAAGAAATGTAAATGTACTGGGGCAAGCAGAGGCTGCGAAGCATAATAAGCTTGCACTGTCTTATATGACGGGTTGTGATTAGGAGTAGGTAGAGTGATGCGAATTTTAATTGGTGTGTTAATTATTTTATTAAGTGTAGCAGGAGCAATGGTCCTGATTGAAACCGCACCAAAGCCACAGAAAAAACCAGTAGATGCTTTTGTGCCCTTGGTGAAAAGTACGGAGCTAATAGCAGGGGAGTATCGCCCAAGCTGGCAAGCTGGTGGTAACGCTAATGCCAAACCCAGTGTGAAACTGATGGCGCAGGTCACGGGACAAATTATTCAATTAAATGAGCAAGCCACTCCCGGAGCACAATTAAAGAAAGGGGATTTGCTTGCACAAATAGACCCAGCAAATTACGAGTTACTGGTACAGCAAAAGCAGGCGGCATTAATTCAAGCGCAATCGGCTTTAGATGTAGAAAAAGGCCAAGTTAAAAACGCAGAAAACAATTATAAGTTATCTAAGCTTAAATTAAATAACACTGCAAAATCATTAGCACTCAGAGAACCTCAATTAGCCTCAGCACAAGCGGCTTTAAATATTGCCCAAGTAGAATTGGAAAAAGCCAAATTAGATTTAGCACGTACCCAACTGCGTATGCCATTTGATGGTCATGTTCTTTCGGTGCAATTATCGCAAGGCTCGTTTGTGGGTAACAATACTCAGGTTTTCGAGCTGGTGGATAGCTCGGAATTTTGGTTGCAGGTGAAAATTCCACAAGCATTTGCGAGTTTATTAGATGATAGCCAACCTGTTTTGGTGAGCAAATCGGCCTTACCTAATGTGACTCGCACAGCTTATGTTAAAAATATATTACCCTCTGTTGACGCAGCAGATCGGCAAGTGCAGGTATTAATTGGGATTAAGCAGCCTTTGGATAGTCACGCTGATTTTGCCGTGCGTTTTAATGACTATTTAAACGTCACAATATTTTCTCATGTATTAAGCAATGTTTATGAATTTAATAGTAATGCTTTAAATGAAGACGGCACCTTATGGGTGGTGGATGCAAATAATCACTTGCAACTTAGACAAACCCAATTGGTATACAAGGGGCGTCAAAAAGTATGGGCCAATGTGGAAGCGCAAGTAGGAGACCAACTGTTGCTTAGCCGTTTGCAAGTTGCTTCTGTGGGTATGCCGGTGAGGATTCAAAAGCAAGTGAATTTAACCGCAGATGAGGCCAAGCAATGAGTCACGACGCTTTAAATAAAGGCCCAATTGCTTGGATGGCGCGTCATGGGGTGGCGCCCAACTTATTGATGCTGGCTTTACTTATTGGTGGTTTGTTAACCGCGCTGAGCATTAAAAAAGAATTTCTACCAGAATTCACCGTCGATATCGTACAGGTGCGTGTGGTGTACCCCGGGGCAACCCCCACAGAAATGGAGCAAGGGGTTGTACTGCCAATTGAGAACGAATTATCTGAAATGGATGGCATAGACGAGGTCAGTTCCAGCATACAAGAAGGTTATGCTGCGGTGAACTTAGAGATTGAATCTGGCGAAGATATTCAGCAAATGTATCAAGATATTTTGCAATCGGTTAACCGAATTTCTACCTTTCCTGAGCAAATGGAACAACCAATTATTAGCATTTGGGCTGGTAAACATGACTTGATGGATATTGCCTTACATGGAAATTTAGATGACTTCTCCATGAAGCGCTTGGCTGAGCGCATCAAAGAAAAACTATTGACCTCTGCTCATGTTTCACAAGTGACTCTCAAAGGGACACCTGCGGAGGAAGTGCATGTGGAAATCCCCAGCTTAGTCTTAGAAAAATATCAGCTAACCCTATCTAAAATTGCCCAGATCATCTCGGCCAATGCCATTGAGCAAGGAGCGGGTACGGTTAAAACACAAGGAGGCGATATTTTAGTTACGCTGAATGATCGAAAATATTGGGCAGATGAATACGCCGCTTTACCATTAGTAACCGATGAAAATGGCGTGCTCTTAACCTTAGGGGATGTGGCCACGGTTAAAGAAGGGTTTGAAGATAGTCCTAATATTGTGACATTAGATGGTGGCAGCAGTGTGCAGATATCGGTTTATCGCACAGGTGATCAAACACCGCCAGAAGTTGCGGATGCAATTTACGATATGTGGGATGAACTGGAAGCCATGTTACCACCGGGTATGCACCTCACCGTTACCGATGACGACGCTCAAATGTACAAAGATCGTTTAGGGTTGTTGATTAAAAATGCGGTGATTGGCTTGTTACTGGTGTTTATCCTGTTAGGGGTGTTTTTAGAATATCGCTTAGCCTTTTGGGTAACCATGGGTATCCCTATTTCGTTTTTAGGAGCCATGTTGTTTTTGCCGAATTTTGATGTGTCCATCAACATGATCTCTATGTTTGCATTTATCATTTCGCTGGGCATTGTGGTGGATGATGCGATTATTGCGGGTGAAAATATTTATGCCAATTTAAATAAAGGTCTATCGCGGGTCGACGCTGCCATACAAGGGGCGAAAGAAGTGGCCATGCCATTAACCTTTGCCATTTTAACCAACATTGTTGCATTTATGCCGCTGTTTTTTTTACCAGGTGGCATGGGTAAAGCCATGATGGTTATTCCCGCAGTGGTGGTGCTGTGTTTTGTCATTTCTTGGGTTGAAGCCTTGTTTATATTGCCGGCCCATATTTCCCATTTAAAAGACAAACCTGACTCGAAATTAGGACAAAAACTAGGTCGTATTCAATTACGTGTGGACACGTGGTTACGGGAAACAATACATAATTATTATCGCCCGCTTCTGGCCAAAAGCTTATCTGCCCCAGGCATTACATTATCCATAGCCATTGCTGTGGCCATTGTCATGTTTGCTTTCCCCATTAGCGGACGTATGGGCTTTTCTATGTTTCCTGTATTGGAAGGGGAGTCGGCGGTTTTGGATATTGAAATGCCACAAAATGCTCCGGTAAGTGAACTGCTTAGGGTTAGAGCACAGGCGGAAGCGGCGTTACAAGCGGTCATGGCCCCAATAGAAGCCGAGCACGGTGCGTTTTTACAGAACACCACCTCCAAAATTGAAGGTACCAGCTTAGAAGTAGAAGCAAAACTGTCCTCAGGGGAAAACCGTCCCTACACCACAAACCAAGTAGTCACTATGTGGCGTGAATCTTTGGGTGAAGTGGTCGGGGCGAAAAACGTGAGCTTTGATGCTGAGCGTGGTGGCGGCCCAGTCAGCGGCAAACCGTTTACCATGGAATTACGTGGAAGCCATACAGAAACCCTGAAGCAAGCCAGCGAAGAGCTAACGGCAATTTTAGAATCTTTAAGTGGTATGAAAGATGTTTCCAGTAGTTTTACCAATGGTAAGCCACAGTGGGATATCCAATTAAACGATGAAGGTCGCAGTCTTGGCTTAACCGCCATGGATGTGGCTTCGCAAGTGCGTGCTGCGTTTTATGGGGTAAGAGCACTTCGCCAGCAACGGGGCAAAAATGAAGTTACGGTACTGGTTCGCTTGCCAGAGCAAGAGAGGCAATACCAAACGGATATAGAGCAATTGCAAATAGTCACGGCCAATGGTGCCCGTGTGCCGTTACAGCAAATTGCGGTATTAGAAAAAACCACGGCACCCACTTTGATTCAACGCAAGCAAGGTCAACGCTTGGTGAGTGTCAGTGCTGCGGTGGAGCCTCGATCATTGATTCCGAGTTTGCAGGCCACATTGGCACAAGAATATTTGCCCGAACTACAACAAAAATACCCCAGTATTAAGTTAGGTTATGGCGGAAGGCAAGCTGACGAGCAAGAAAGTAAGTCCAGTCTATTACAGGGCTTGGTTTTTACCTTAATGGGTATTTATATTTTACTGGCCGTGCCGTTTAAAAGTTATACGCAACCCTTGTTGATTATGGCGGTGATTCCATTTGGTATCGTAGGTGCGTTGGCGGGTTTATTATTACTGGGCAGTGGTTTATCCATCATAGCCATAATGGGAATGTTGGCTTTGTGCGGTGTGGTGGTAAACGATAGCTTGATATTAGTGGATTACGCTAACCAATTAAGGCGCAGTGGTCTATCAGCTAAGCAAGCCATAATGGATGCAGCAGAGCGGCGTTTTCGCCCGATCTTATTAACCACGTTGACGACCTTTGGAGGTTTGGCGCCTATGGTGTTTGAAACCTCCCGTCAGGCTAAATTTATCACTCCAATGGCTATATCACTGGGCTTTGGTATTTTGTTTACAACCTTTGTATGTCTGCTGGTATTACCCACATTATTTATTTTATTAGAAGGCAGAAAAGCGTTATCAAAAGACTCAAGCGTTGAAATGAGTTAAGCTATATGACAGCAAAGAACTGGTTTTGCTGGTTCTTTGTTGTTACATTTCTTCTTTTATTCTCTGTGCGTATCGTTACTTTATGAAAAAGCCGTTTCACATTGTGATCCTAGGGGCTGAGACCCCTGTGGGTAAAGCTGTTACTGAACAGGCTCAAGCTCAGGAGATCTCTTTTCATGCCATTCATACCACTGATTGGGATCTAACCGATTTAAATAAACTACAAGTTAAGCTCAATGAGTTAGAGCCTCAGTTTGTGGTGAATTGTATTTTCCTTGGTGTTGGTGGAGTGACTGTCAATATTGCCAGTGTACTGAGTCAGTGTTGCTCTGCGTTGAACATTGCCTTGGTGCAGCTTTCTAGTAACCATGTATTTGCCAATCAAGATGGCGAAATCTTCAGCGAAAACGACGAGCCTGAACCGCAAACAGAAAAAGGCCAACAAGTTTTAGCAGTAGAGCGGGCCATTCGTAGCTCGTTAGAAAAGCATATTCTATTGAGAATAGGCTGGTTGTTTAGCTCACAAGGGGAAGATGAGGTCAGTAAGCTATTGGATCTTGCGCAAAATAATACCTCCCTTGCTTTATCTGATAGTAAATTCTTGTGCCCTACATCAGCCTGTGATATTGCCGCTGTTTTATTGGCTGTGGTGCATCAATGTCGATACGCAAAATTATGGGGGACTTATCATTATTGTAGCGCTGAGATTACCACACTGTATAAGTTTGCCGAGGTGGTAGTGGCAGAAGCTAGACAATATGAAGACCTTAAAGTAGAAAGCATATCCGCCGATGCAAGCAGTGAAATGAACAGTTTATTTTCTGAGTCTTCACCGAAATTGGTAACAAAGAAAATTCTCTATACCTTTGGCATTAAACCTAAGCCTTGGCGTCAAGCTTTGTCTCGGATTTTGAAAAAGCGTTACCGCAACAAGTAATCCCATTCAGTACGTCGATTAAACCCATCGAATAACTCAACTCATACCTTCTATTTAACTTATATACTAAGTTCAAATTAGGAGGATATATGGGTTTATTAGTAAATGGCTACTGGCAAGACAAGTGGTATGACACAGCATCTTCAAAGGGCGCTTTTAAACGGGAAGACAGTGCTTTTCGTCATTGGATTGGTGAAGACAGCCAGTTCAAACCTGAATCTGGACGCTACCATCTGTATGTGTGTTATGCCTGCCCTTGGGCACACCGCACTTTAATCTTTTTACACCTTAAAGGCTTAACCGAACATATTAGTGTTTCAGCGGTGCATCCACATATGTTAGAAAACGGTTGGGAATTTCGCTTGCAAAACCATAGTGAGTTTCAAGATCACTTGTACCAGTTTGATTTTGCTCATCAACTATATACTCAAGCGAAGCCTGATTACACCGGACGAGTAACGGTGCCGATACTGTGGGATAAACAGACAAAAACCATTGTTAATAATGAATCCAGTGAAATTATCCGAATTTTTAACACTCAGTTTAATGCCATTACAAACAACAGCTTGGATTTTTACCCACAAGCACTGCGTGAAGAAATTGATCAAGTAAATGACCGTATTTATCACAATATTAATAATGGAGTATATAAATGTGGCTTTGCCACGTCTCAAGCGGCCTACGAAGAAGCTTTTGAAGCATTATTCATGAATTTAGATTGGGTTGATGAGTTGCTTTCAAAGCAAACCTATTTGGTTGGCGAGCGCCTTACAGAAGCGGATTGGCGCTTGTTTACAACGTTAGTGCGTTTTGATGCCGTTTACGTTGGGCACTTTAAAACCAATAAAAAGCGTATCGTGGATTACCCTAACATTTGGCCTTATGTTAAGCGTTTGTATCAAGAGCATGGTATTTCTAGCACTGTTAAATTAGATCAAATTAAACAGCATTATTATTTTAGCCATAAAAATATTAATCCAACTCAAGTTGTGCCGTTAGGGCCGGACATTTCATTCGACGATTGAGGCTTAAATAGCTGGGCATTTTTTGGCTTAGATCATGTTGAGGGTACGTTATGTTGTGAGTGTTTGGCCATCTGCTACCATATATAGAGAGCTTCTGGCACAATCATTTCTAGTATCGTAATAACGGCCCAAATATGATCAAAAATATATGTAGTATGTCCTATTTAGGTTTGCTGTTAGCCTCAAATGTAATGGCGGACAGTGATTATTTGACAAGTCTTTCTTTTAGTGAGTTTGATTTGCCTGAATTTGACGCATATTCAGTTCCTGTGGTGCTAACGGCAACCCGTATACAGCAACATCAAGCTGACGTTCCCGCTAGTGTGACCATATTAGATGAAGCCTTTATTAAGCAGGTTTCAGCACAAAATTTATCAGAACTGCTGCGCTACGTTCCCGGCATGATGATAGGCCACGACAAAAACAGTAATGGTGATGCGGTGCATTATCATGGGGGCCCCGCCGCTTTACCCAAGAACTTACAAGTATTAGTGAATGGCCGTTCTATGTATCGCGCAGGTTTAGCGTCTGTTAGCTGGTATGAGCTGCCTGTCGCCATTGAAGATATTAAACGAATTGAAGTAGTACGAGGGCCCAATGCTGCCAGTTATGGGGCCAATGCGTTTCAAGCGATTATTAATATTTTAACCAAGCACCCTGCAGATACCTATGGTACGTCAGCATCATTGCAAAAGGGCAATAATGGAGAAGAAAATGTCTATTTAAGGCAAGGTGGACGTTTAGGCAATAGCGATTACCGAGTGTCGTTTACGCAAAAGAAAACCGATTTATTTGCAGAGGAATTTGATAGTCGCCAGTCTCAGTTTTTAGACGTGGAGCATTATTATCAAGGCTCACAATTTGGTGAGCTAGAAACGTCGTTTGTGCTGTCAGATTCAAGTCGAGACCTAGAAGATACATTTGATTTTCAAACCAATGAAAATCAGGTATCCGAGCAAAGGTTAGAGTTAGGTTCACAATGGACAAAAGACGTAACCTCTAAACATCAAGTGAAGATTAAAGGTTACTTTACACGCTATGAGCAAACACAAATGGTGAACCTTGAAGCTGTGCCACTTGCCACTTTGGATGATAATTTAAGGCAGTTGTACTTATTAAATCCAGATGCGGCAGATGCATTAGTCGCGGGCTTGGATCCAATCCCATTATTAGATTTAACCAATAGTGATGAAGTAGCATTGGCTACAACGATTTCAGGGACATACTTACCTTTGGGTGCTGAAAATCCCTTTGCACCAGTTAACGGTGAAATTAACTTAGACTTATCAGAGACCCGATACGATATTGAGATTCAGGATACCTATGTATTTTCGCCAAGCTTAACCTTGGTGAGCGGTGCCAGCTTTCGCCGAGATGAAGTAGATTCACAAACCTACTTTAGCGGTTTATTAGTAAATGATACTTATCGTGTTTTTGGCAGTGCAACATGGCAAGCAACGGAGAAAGTGAATTTACATTTAGGTCTAATGGCTGAAAAAGAAAGCGATGCGGATTTAGTGTTTGCCCCAAGAACAGCTTTAATCTACAAACTTGAACCAAATAAGTCGATACGCTTTGTGTATAGCGAGGCGGTGAGAAGCCCAGACTTATTTGAACAAAATGCTAACTGGCAGTTAGTTGTAGACAACCCTCAATCAAGTGTTGAGCTAAATGGCAATACGTATTATCAAATACAACAAGGCCCAGGTAACTTGGATCACCAATTGATTAAGTCTTTTGAGGTTGGGTACTACGCTCATTTTAATCAGTTAAGCGGCGAGTTGGATGTTCGAATATTTCAAGAAGATTTAACCGATGTATATTATCAATCGTTAACCATTTCAGAGTTAGAAACCATAAACGGAATATCGATGGCCTTTCAAGGAATTGAATGGCAATACACGATAAAGCCATGGGATGAAGGGAAATTACGCTGGGTAGGTGCTTGGATAGATGCGCAAACAAATTTAGACGAATTAGGTGAGCAAAGCAGAGAGCAAGTTTTACTCAGAGTATTTACTAAAAACGCACATACACTGTCTTGGTTGCAGCAATGGAGTCCACAGTTCACCTCAAGTCTGAGTTATTTGTTAGTGAATAGTTATGATGAATTTGCAGAGGACTCATCTGATCAAACACGCATGGAACGTTTAGATGCTAAATTTAATCGTAATATACAGCTTTCAGGTGTTGGCTTAGATGTCTTTGTTAATTTTCAACATGACTTAATTTCTGATGCTTATATTTGGGATAATGCCGTTTTCGAGGATGACACTCGAATTCAACTGGGGGTTAAAGTGAATCTTTAAGCAAGCGCTGACAGGTCAATTAGAACATAAAATAAAGCCCGCGGTTGTAAGCAATCGCGGGCATTTTTTATTATTGTGAGTTTTTATTTTTAAAAACTACGACTCGCGGTAAATTCCCATAATCTTTTCACTAATAATATTTTTAATGCTTTGTTTTTCTAAGCTAGAGAGGTTATTTAGGGCACTTAGGCGTAAGCGGTGTAAATGAAGGCATGGCATGGTGGAATCAAACTCACGTAAATCGCCTTTTTTCAAGATAGGTAAAAATGGGTCATTACCTTGAAAGCGTTTTAAAATTTGACGTAATCCTTCTTTAAATGGGATTGGAATAGAGCGTACATTTTTACCTTTTTGGGTAATGACAATGTACAAACCTTTACGGTCAATGGTTTCACCAGGAATAATATGTAAACCAGTAGCTTGAACCGCTTCTTCAGGGATTTTGTTGAAAGTATCGTGGAATGCATATGGGTCAGGTAATACAACCATGTTTCTATCCTGATCTTCAGGAAAAAAAATGCTGTAGTTACTATAAATTTGTCGAACACTAGGTGAAAAGATACATAACTTATTTTCAAAGCGTTTAACAAAGTCAGTTGCATGCTGGTGCTGGGATATATGTTCTAATCCCCAAACGAGATCAGTATTATCCATATTGTGATTTGCTGCATAACCCATAAATACCTCCAGGTCACGCCCCATGCGTGAACTTAACATGCTCAGAGTATGACTCTTATTTTCGTCATTACCGTTTAGGTTTGGTATCCAAACATGTATCTACACAGCATATGTGTAAAGATGGTGCAATGCGGTGATGAGAGTCACGACTACAGTGAGAGCTAGTCGTTGTTTTATATAGAAAATGAAACATATGTTCAAGTTTAAATGGAATGAATTCTATTGGGGATGATGTTTAGGCCGCAAAGTTTGGTGATTAAGCTACTTATTAGTCGCCAAGGGTCATCTTGTAAAATGTTTTTGCTGGATTGGTCCACTTGCTTACAAATGGTTAAACATTCCTGTACGACGGTTACATTTAATCGACGTGCGGCCCCTTTTATTTGGGATTGTTTTTTTGGCCAAAACACTTTTAATTGTTGTAGCGCTTTATCGTCCGAGGTGCCAGCTTGTACTAGTTGCATAAATGACATGAGCTGGCGGATATCATTAGTGAGAATTGCAAGGGGCTGAAGGGCGTGTATGCCTTCACCTTGCAATGTTCCTAGTATGTGAAGGCTACGTGCAGTATCTCCTTTAAACGCGGCCTCAGAAAGCGCAAAAACGTCGTAGCGGCTAGCATCACCAACGGCGGCTTCAATGTGTTTTGCTGTAATTTCAGATAAACCTAATAATTTAAGTTTTTCGATTTCTTGAGCGGCGGCTAATAAGTTGCCATCGGTTCGATCGGCCAATAGTGCCAATGCGTCACGATCCGCCTTCATGCCTTGTTGGCGTAAACGGTTGGCCAGCCAGCCGGGTAATTGATTGCGTTCCATGGGCCAGTGTTGAATAAACACGCCAATTTTATCAAGGGCTTTAAACCATTTTGTGTTAGTGGCGGATTTATCGAGTTTTGGTAAGACTAATAAAACAATGGTATCTGGGTTTGGGTTATCAAATAGCTGTACTAACGCTTTACTACCTTGATCACCAGGCTTTCCGTTGTCGATGCGAATCTCCATGAGTTTGCGCGACGAAAACAGTGACAGGGCATTAGCGGCTTCCAGTAATTCTCCCCATTTAAAGTTGCCTTCTACGTGATGCACTTCCCGTTCATCAAAACCTTGTGATTTAGCATGAGCTCGAATTTGATCGCAGATTTCTTGCGCCAGTAATGGCTCATCTCCACTGACAATGTACAGAGGTTTTAATTCTTTTTGTAAATGCTGGTGAAGCTGTTCGGGTTTTAAGCGCAAAATTAGTCAGCCTGTATTGGATTTAATTTTATGGCTTTTAAACGCAGCAAAACATTATAGGTATTGGCTTGTTTCATCTCGCGACGCAGGTTTGTTTCTTCTTGGGCTTTACCAATTTCAGCTGCTGCATTGTATTGCAATGTACGGTAGCTGGTTACGCTTATGTCTTCGCTTTGAGCATCTTGTTGCGCATTGATCACTTTAAACGTGAGTGTTTCGATCAATTCATATTCACTGGCTTTTGCATTGCTGGTAACGGCTAATGTACGTCGATCACTTTGCTCATTCGTAATGATAAGCGAAAACGGTGCATCAATGGAAAGCGTAATTCCATTATTAAGTAGAGATTGGCGCAATAATTTTTGCGTTAGAGGGGTGGCTTTATTGGCTTGTAAATCCAAAATGCGATAGGCCACAGGAACGTCTACTTGTCCGCGCAAATGCCAGCCGCAGGCAGAAACAAGGCAGCTAAGTAAAAGTGCGGTGAAAACATGTTTGAGAACTAATTGATTCATATTTATTGTCGTTCTTTGTTTTGCCTTGTGAAAGTTGTGTCATGTGAGAAGTAAGAGGGTTCTGAATTCATCTTACATCTCTCATTTTATTGATGGGTTACGTCCCTCGTGATACTCGCGGCTAACCCATCCTACTTCCCTTGTAAAGATGTGTTATGTGAGATGAAAGCAAGATTCGAAACCATCTTATATCTAACGTCTCACATTAATTTGCAACAATGTTTACAAGTTTCCCCGGCACGTAAATTTCTTTACGTACGGTTTTGCCATCAATAAATTTTTGCACATTAGCATCCGCTTTTGCCGCGGCAATCGCACTGTCTTTATCGATGTTGGCCGGTACTTCTAACTTGCAGCGTACCTTACCGTTCACCTGTACGACAACGGTAATGCTGTCACGCACAAGGGCCGCTTCATCAACCACAGGCCAAGGCGCATCCAGCACTAAGTCTGTGTTGCCCAGTTCTTGCCATAATACATGGCACATATGTGGTGCAATTGGGGCTAACATTTTCACCATGGCCACTAAACCCTCTTTTAAGATAGCGCGGTTTTGCGCATCATCTTTATTGAGTTTTAGTAAGGTGTTGGTTAATTCCATGACGGCAGCAATGGCGGTGTTAAATGCATTACGACGGGCAATATCGTCACTGACTTTTTGAATGGTTTCGTGAACCTTACGGCGAGCCGCTTTTTGTTCATCGTTTAGGCTGTCTGTATTAATGGCAGCGATGTCGCCACCGTTAATTAATTCAGAGGCTAAGCGCCAAACACGTTGTAGGAATTTTTGCGCACCTTGTACACCAGCGTTTGACCACTCTAAAGATTGCTCTGGGGGCGCAGCGAACATGGTGTATAAGCGCACTACGTCAGCACCGTAAATATCGATGGCTTCTTGTGGGTCCACACCGTTGTTTTTCGACTTAGACATTTTAATCATGCCTTCGTGGTTTAGCTCTTTGCCTTCAAATTTGGCTTTTACTAAACGACCTTTTTCGTCACGCTCGGCTTCTACATCCGTTGGGTTAACCCATTCTTTGCTGCCGTTCTCATTGTTGTAGCTAAAGGCATCGGCTAATACCATGCCTTGACATAATAGACTTTTGAAAGGCTCGTCTCCTTTCACAAGGCCAGTATCACGTAACAATTTGTGGAAGAAGCGTGCATATAGCAAGTGCAAAATAGCGTGCTCGATACCACCGATGTATTGATCCACAGGTAGCCAGTAGTTGGCTTCTTCTGGGTTCACCATGTGCATGTCATCGGTGGGTGAGCAGTAACGGGCGTAATACCAAGAGGATTCCATGAAGGTATCGAAGGTGTCGGTTTCACGGAAAGCTTGCTCGCCACCAAATTCAATGTTCTCAAATTCTGGATTGTTTTTAATTGGGCTGTTGACCCCATCCATAACCACATCGGTTGGCAGAACAATAGGAAGCATGTCTTCCGGTGCAGTGACTTGCTCGCCGTTTTGCTTGTTGATCATCGGCACTGGGGTCCCCCAGTAACGCTGACGGCTCACGCCCCAATCGGTTAATCGATAATTGGTTTTGGTGTTGCCTTTGCCTAATTGCGACAACTTGTAAGCGATGGCTTTAAACGCTTTGGCTGAGGTTAATCCGTCGAATTCACCTGAATTAATCAGCTTACCTTTTTCAGTAAAGGCTTCTTTTGAAATATCAAAATCACTTGGCGCTTCTATAACCTGATTAATCTCAAGGCCGTATTTTTGCGCAAATTCAAAATCACGTTGGTCGTGGGCCGGTACAGCCATGACCGCACCAGTGCCATACCCCATTAAAACAAAGTTAGCCACCCATACAGGGACTTCTTTGCCTGAGATTGGGTGAATGGCGGTGCGACCTGTTGCACAGCCTTTTTTCTCCATGGTGGCGATGTCGGCTTCTGCGGTGCCGCCTAGTTTGCACTCTTCTAAAAAGGCGGTGAGTTCGTCATTACCTTGAGCCGCTTCTATGGCCAGAGGATGGCCTGCGGCTACGGCTAGATAGCTGACACCCATGACGGTATCAGGGCGTGTGGTGTAGATATCTAGGGTGTCATCAGAGCCTTTAAGGCCAAACTGCATTTCAACCCCTTGGCTTTTACCAATCCAGTTACGCTGCATGGCTTTTACTTTTTCTGGCCATTCGTCTAGTTGGTCTAGATCGTTTAGAAGTTCTTCGGCGTAATCGGTGATACGGATAAACCATTGTGGAATTTCTTTACGCTCGATTGGGGTGTCACAGCGCCAGCAGCAATTGTCGATAACTTGCTCGTTTGCTAGTACGGTTTGGTCGTTAGGGCACCAGTTAACCGCAGAGACCTTTTTATAAGCTAAACCCTTTTCCACAAGTTTGGTGAAGAACCATTGCTCCCAACGGTAATACTCAGGCTTACAGGTGGCTAATTCGCGGTCCCAGTCGTAACCAAAACCTAAAGTGTTTAATTGGCCTTTCATGTAGGCGATGTTTTCGTCGGTCCATTTGCCCGGTGCGGTTTTGTTCTTAATAGCGGCATTTTCAGCAGGCAGGCCAAACGCGTCCCAGCCCATTGGCTGCATCACGTTTTTACCCTGCATGCGTTGGTAACGTGAGATCACATCGCCAATGGTGTAGTTACGTACGTGGCCCATATGCAGGCGGCCAGATGGATACGGAAACATTGACAGGCAGTAGAATTTTTCACGGTTGCTGTCTACAACCGCTTTGAAAACTTTGTTTTCAGCCCAAAATTGCTGAACGGAGGATTCGATTTCGCTAGGAATATATTGCTCTTGCATAGGACCGATCTGGTAGATTCGCTGAATAAATAAAGGCCAGTATCATACCCTACACAAGGGCAATAGCACAGGTTTGCTAGCTGAAATATCCACCCTCCTGTCAATAGTCTAATGCTCTTATTATGTCTTTTTTAGAAGTAAAAAAATCTATGGGGTCAGGTCAAATTATGAACAATTGGTAGGGTGGCTTTCTAAATTCCCGTCTATGGTTTAAGTACTCCTTAGACAATAGAGGTCTTTATGAAAACGCTTTCCTTGGTGGCAGTAATGGGGTCCATAGCCCTTTTACCTGCATGTTTTGACTCAAGTAGTTCAGATAGTGATTCGGCTTCGGGAACAGGGTCCGGCGGGGGGACGACGGGGACGACTCCTACCGTCAGTATTTCTGGTACAACAGCTTTACCGGAGCAAATGTCACTGGTGTCAGCACAAGATGAATCGTCTAGTGCCTCTTCTAATTTTGTAGCGTCTCGCTCGATTGATGCTAAGGCGGTATTTGATACATCCACGTTATCAGCGGACAGTGACTATGTGTCAGCCAAACAAAATGTGTACGTTTGGCTTGATGCAGTAGAGCCTATTAGCTTTATTGACAGTTTATTGTGTTTTACCAATCAATCTCAACCGCTGGTAATGGTGGGAGAGGGGGATTATATCAGTTGGAATGACGCCAGCCGTTGCTTTGAAGACAAGGGCGGCCAAGGTGGTGGTGACGATCAAGGGGGTGGTGAGCAGGCTCAGCAGTTTGTCACGATTGTAGGCAACAGCTCTCAAGAATCTTCCAGTGACCCGTTGATCTATCATGGTTGGGTAGAGGATTACGCGGGTCAATCCGGCGAGGGCGGAGGTCCAACTGGCATCAAGATACGTGGTGAAGTTCGTAAAACTCCCACCGAGGCCAACCCATTTGGTGAGTTCACGTTAACCTACGGTTTGCTGCCTAGTATTTCGGCCACTGAGGATGATAACCAAGGTTTTGGTGAGGTAACCTCCTCCGAGTCCACCGATGGTGGCGCCAGTTTTACCTTGTATCAAGAAGATAACCAAAATGAACAAGGTACGGATTACACCTGTATCACCAGTGCGTCTGTGGATTACGACGAAGCTACCGAAACCGGTTTGGCGCGTACAGGCCGAGAGTGTGCGCCTAGTTCGGGTGGTGATGTTGTGGCTGAACGCAGCGGTGCCTTTGCCTTAGCGGTGAATAGTGATCATGTACACATGGCGAAAGCATCTACCTTTGCTGCAATTGATGCTGAAACCTTCGATGATGAAGTTTGTCTCGCACGGGATAGTTTTAACAATGTGGTGTGGAACTATTCCATCTATAACAAAGCCGATGGCAGTGCGGTCGATGTTAACTCTGGCATGCAAATCAAAGTAGACGGTAATGGAGCGGGAGATGGTGCGGACTCGGATGGCTTTGAAAGCTGGGGCCACATCGGCTATTGGGGCTCTTGGCGAGAAGATGGCCAAAGTTTCGCCGACGGTGAAACTGTGCAACAGGCCACGTTTGACGATACGGTCGGTGATAACTTTACGGTAAAAGTAGCGCCGGGGCGTCTGGTGAAAAACACGGTGGAATCGTTGAACCTTTCTACATTAGATGGCGTAACGTTTTCAACGTGGATCTATGAAGGGGATACCTACCTATTAAGTGCCGCTACGGACTTTAACGGGGATGCCGATACCAATGATGGCTTTGAAGTCATGCTTGAGGCAAACAGCACCAATGACGGTTTTGAAGTGACGGGTGTTCGTACCTTTACCGAAAATGGTGAGCAAATCACAGCCGTTAATCCTGCCGTGGCAGTGCCTTTGAACAGCAATATAGTGCTTAACATGTGGTCCCGCCAACTAGGGGGTAATGTGCGCTATCTTGCTGATGCTTCGGCCATTCGTTTCTTTACTCGTAACTTTGTGAATGGTGGCGAGACTGCCACAGGAGAGTTATTTGATGGCACAACGTCAGTGACGCTTAAGTGCTTTGACCGCTGCTTAGATGCGGACTTAGTTGCAGCGGATGTAAGTGGCTCTGCGAACCAAGAAGATGTCTTTGTTAGCAATAGTTACTCTGCCGCTCAGGATTACACCTTTGCGCAAGCTGACTTGACCTTGAAATTATCCAGTGTGGCGGTTGGCTATGCGTCTTCTGTGACCAAATCGGATGTGGAAAGCTCGCAACATTGGAGCTGGGGATTAAATTCTGGACCTATGATTTCCAGTTCGGTTGCTACGGCTGAAACGATCACAACTGCTGGTGATTTATACGCTGCCATAGAGGCAGGGGATGTGGTGGAATTCTACCAATGGGAAACGGGCTTAGAGCCTTGGCAGCAACAAATGGTACTGATTGATGGCAGCAGTGATGTGGTGTCGTTTGATCCTCCTATCACCATTAAATATACCCATGCTACCGCCAATGATCGCAATGGGGATGCAAGCCAAGATGGTAAAGTGTTCTTACTCGAATACGGTGGTAAGGGTCAGTTATGGGGCTTGCCGTTTGAAGAAGGCAGCGAAGGCCGCTGGGGGCCGGTGATTAACCTTAAAGATGGCACTATTTTAGGTGCTTCTGACCAGTACATTATCAAAGCGAATGATGTGGAGCAGCGCATGGCAGTGGTTGATTCAGCTAACTGCTCAAGCCTTCCATTGGATGCGCCGAGTCAAAGTGTCCCAACTGAAATTACTGGGGATGTTTTTGGTATTGGTGCTATGCCTGATATTAGCGATGAGCCGCCTACGGTGGTTGATGGTGAGCTTGTTGAATAATTAGCTATTTTTTGAATTTTTAAGCATCACATATGTGGTGCTTTTTTTTGCCTAAAGGAAAGTAAAAAAAAGGCTATGTGGGATGTCAGGGAGTTTATTCAGTGCCAACGCACTTATTTAAGGCGTAATTACTGATCTAGGTCCGTGTGAATGAGTGTTTTTCAAATTTAGTGATGGTTATGTTGTCTGTGGCTATTGAAATTGGAACGTTTGCTCAGTAATGTGCATGCTTTTTCATAAAAGGTAGGCAGCATGGTCAGGAATTGGTGTTTTTGTCTCATCTTTGGTTTGAGCGCATCTTCATTGTGGGCAGAAGAATTGGCTGATGCAATTCAGCAGCTAGAGCGTGTAAAAGCCAATCAGGTGGATTATTTGATTGCATTGGAAGACGGTAAAGACCGTTCCATGTTGTGTGGCTATTGCCACGGTAAAGATGGTAATAGTGTAAAGCCAGAGATACCAAATCTTGCTGGCCAAAACCCTGAATACTTACTAAAACAGTTCTCTTTGTTTGCTGCTGGCGAGCGTAAAAACTATGTAATGGAGCAGTTATCTAAGTCTATTTCCATTCAAGAAAAAATTGAAATGGCTTTATACTTTTCAGCGCAAAGTGTCATACCTAAATCAGATGCTGGGAACACTGAACATGGTAAATCGGTTTATAATGGTATTTGCGTAACGTGTCATGGTGCGAATGGCTTAGGCGATAAAGAGTTGCCGCGTTTGGCAGGGCAAAATAAAGAATTTGTGATTAAAACCTTAACTGATTTTAAAAGTGGTAAATCTAAACGTGCCAGTTCTCCAATGTTTAATGTGATGAAAAGCATTAAGCAAAGTGATATTGATCACTTGGCCCGTTACATATCTAGTATGTGACTTTGACGGTTGAGCAGGTAGTTATATGGTTATTGAAGGCAGTTCCGATATTATCATCCGTTGTGAATACCTAGCGGATAACGATACACAGCAACTAACGTTTCGTAATGGCTTTGTTTTAGTGTTACAAGCTTTTGTTATGGCACTTTATAAAGATACCCAATCCATTGCCGACCCTTTGGGCAATGGCTTAAAAGCTTTGGTTGATATTCCGCAAAAAGAAGGTTTGCAACTTGAAGCTCAAGGTTTTGTAAGTGAATACAGCGCAGGTTTTGTTGGTTTAATGGATGAAAAAGCCATTTTAATCACTCCAAATGATATTCAGCTTTTTCCATCTAAATTAGATGCCTTACATAATCAAAACGAAATTGTTCGTTTAGCGCTCGCGTAATATTGGATAAGTACAACAAAACAGCCACGCTTTAGTCGTGGCTTTTTTGTTTGTTATGATGGGTGCTGGCTATGACGGGTTGGCCAATATTGTGAAGCGTGTAAGCGAATTAACAATAAACTCAATACGCTTAACACTAACATGGGCCAGCTTCCCCAAATATTAAAGGGGGTATTGCCTTCCATAATCTGTGCTTTAGCTTCAAGAACGCCGTATTCAAATTGTGGTAATTGATTAACCACTTGTCCTTTGTGATCAACTAACGCGGTAATACCTGTGTTGGTGCTGCGTAGTAAATAGCGACCATTCTCTAAAGCACGCATGCGTGCAATATCAAAATGCTGTAGTGGGCCAATACTGTGTCCAAACCACGCGTCATTGCTGATGGTGATTAATATGCCTGCATCTTTTGCATAGCTAGCCACATGATCTGGATAGACGATGTCATAACAAATGTAGGGAGCAATGCCATATTGAAGGGTCTGGCTGCTCACCTGTAATTGAGCTTGATGGGTTTTGCCTGGGCGAAAGTCATTCATGGGGATATTGAAAAAACTCAGTAACCCGTGCCAGCTATCAGGGATCGGCATGAACTCGCCAAAAGGCACTAATTTTTGTTTGTGATATAAGCCACTGGCACTGCCCAGAGCAATAACACTATTGTGATATGCTCCTGGGTAATCTTCTTTAGTACCTTGCTGGTAGGGGATACCGGTAATGATGCTGGTATCGTGCTGTTTTCCTTCATCGTCTAGGTATTCTAAATATTCTTGTACTTGGTGATGCAGCACTGTAATCGCGGTTTCTGGCCACAATATCAAGTTTGCTTCACGATGAGCTTCACTGGCAACCCGATATTTTTCTAAGGTTGGGTATATTTCACTGGGTAGCCATTTTCGATCCTGAGGGATATTTCCCTGTATCGCCACGACATTAATCTCGCCATTTTCAGTGACGCCGGTCCAGCTGATTTGACTAAAGCCAAAGCCTATCAGCCAAGGGCTAATAAGTAGGGCTACGCCAGATTTTAACCGTGTTTTCCATTGCCAATTGAGCAGTAGCCCAGCACTTAATACGATGATGAATCCAATGCTGTAAACCCCAAAAACCGGAGCAAAACCAGCAAGCCAAGTGCTAATGTGGCCATCTCCTAGGTATAACCAAGGAAAGCCCCCCAGCATCCAGCTACGAGACCACTCAAAGAGCAACCAAATTGCGGCAAAGCTTAAAACTGTGAAGCGGTGTTTGCTAAACCATTTTTGAAAACTGAATGCCATCAGGGCAAAAAACCAAGCAAGGCTCGCCACAAATAAGAGGGTCATGGTAAACGCTAACGGCGCAGGTGTATTGGTGAAAACATGAATGCTCACATACACCCAGCTGACACCTGATGCGTAAACACCTAACCCGTACCACCAGCCACGCCATAACGCTTGTTTTGGCGTCAGCTCTTTTAATGATAAGAATAAAGCCGCAATGGATAAAACCTGTAGTGGCCATAAATGATAAGGTGCAAAGCTGAACGGCAGCATAGCCCCACAAAAAAGGGCAAAAAAATGGCCTAGGTAACCAGGCCGTTTTATCCAAGTGGTGGTGAAACCCATATGGTTTATTCTTCTTTTAGTTTGGATTTAGTAACTTGCAGTAAGTGAATCTGACGACTATTTCCGTTGACCACTTTAAATTCATATTGATCAATAAGAATACTTTCGTCGCAATCTGGTAGGCGGCCAAATTTCCCCGTTACAATGCCACCTATGGTATCAAACTCGAAGTCTTCAAACTTGGTATCAAACGCGTCATTAAAATCTTGTATGGAGGTAAGGGCTTTTACCATGAAGGTTTCGTCATCCACTTGCTTGATGAAGCTGTCTTCTTCGTCGAAATCGTGCTCGTCTTCAATGTCGCCAACAATTTGTTCTAATACGTCTTCAATTGTGACAAGTCCGGCGATACCGCCATACTCATCAATGACAATGGCCATATGGTTACGGGTGGCACGGAATTCTTTAAGTAATACATTTAGACGTTTGCTTTCAGGGACAAACGTCACTGGGCGTAGAATTTCTTTGATGCGGAAATAATCGGTGTCTTGCTTTAATACCAAGTTCAGTAAGTCTTTGGCTAATAATATACCCAATACTTCGTCGTCATTTTCCCCAAGTACCGGAAAACGGGAGTGGGCACTTTCGATGACAAGGGGTAGAAATTCTTTGGGTTTTTGATCGGATTTCACACAGACCATTTGTGAGCGAGGAATCATGATCTCGCGTACTTGCATGTCAGCCACTTGAATGGCACCTTCCATGATGGAAAGGGCATCGCTGTCCACTAGCTGGCGCTCTTCGGCTTCACGAAGAATGTGTTTGATCTCATTTCGACTTTTAGGGTCGCCGGAAAATATACGTAGGCTTTCTAACCAGCTAAAAAGAGAGTTTCTCGGTCGGTCTTCGTTCATTATCTTAATCAGTGATGAAATAAGGGTCGGCAATATCTAGCTTGGCTAGTATTTGTCGTTCAAGGTCTTCCATAATCTCGGCTGCTTCGCCCTTTATATGGTCGTAACCTAATAAATGCAAGCAGCCGTGTACCACCATATGGGCAAAATGATCTTGAAAGGTTTTATTTTGCTCGTCAGCTTCGAGTGCTACAACAGGCACACTAATGACTAAATCACCAATTAGATTGCTAATCTCGTCGTGTCCTTGGAGGGCTTCAGGTACTTCAAATGGAAAAGACAGCACATTAGTGGGCTTGTCTTTTCCACGGTATTCGTAATTAAGTTGCTGGCTTTCTTCGTTATCCACAAGGCGGATACTGAGCTCTGCATCTGGTTTTAGCTCGCCAAGGGCTGCTTGAGCCCAAAGGATAAGTTGCTCTGAGTTGGGCAGTTGGATAGCTTCACTGGCAACTTGTACGTCTACATCAATCATTAGACTGGCCTTTGGTTGCATCTTTAGCGGCAGCGACTTTAGCGTCATGGGCATCATAAGCATCGACAATACGTTGAACTAACGGATGGCGTACCACATCTTTGTTGGCAAAGTGGGTAAAGCCGATGCCTTCTACATCTTTAAGGATATTGATGATGTGACCAAGCCCAGAGCGAGTTCCACGAGGCAGATCCACTTGAGTAATGTCCCCAGTGATGACTGCTTTAGAGCCAAAGCCGATACGGGTTAGGAACATTTTCATTTGTTCTGGTGTGGTGTTTTGGCTTTCATCTAAAATCACGTAGGCGTTACTTAGGGTGCGGCCACGCATATAAGCCAGTGGTGCAATTTCAATGACATTACGTTCTTGTAGTTTGATTACCTGCTCGTAACCGAGCATGTCATGTAGGGCATCATATAACGGGCGTAAATATGGGTCGATTTTCTGTGCTAAATCCCCGGGTAGAAAGCCGAGTTTCTCACCAGCTTCAACGGCGGGGCGTACTAATAGTATTTTTTGTACGTCGTCACGTAATAGTGCTTCCACTGCGCAAGCTACGGCAAGGTATGTTTTACCCGTACCGGCTGGGCCAATACCAAAGTTCACATCATGTTTTTGAATGGTGCGTACATACTTTTGTTGATTTGGACCGCGGGGTTTGATCACCAGTTTAGGTGTACGGATGACCACAGGCTTACGGCCGTCGTCATCTTGCTGATCTTTGTGGTAGGCAATGTCGATATCCGCTTCTTGTAGTAACAAGTGGATAAGATCTTTACGAATTTCAGTGCCGTTATGGGTTTCGCGGTAGAGTCGCTGAATGATTTGGCTTGCGTGATCCACACCGTGAGCTTCACCAGCTAGCTTGAATTGATTGCCACGGTTGAATATGCGGATATTAAAATGGGTGGCAATTTGCTTGATGTGGCTGTCCAAGTCGCCGCATAAGTTAGACAGGCGGCGAGAGTCATCAGGCTCTAAGCTAAACTCAGCTTGAGCAGTATGGGGCTTTTCAGCGTTGGCGGTTGTCATTCAGTAATATGATCCTTGTGGCCCTGTAGTGTTGACTAGAATACACCTTCTTCGAGTAAAGCGCGCCCATATAAACTATTGGTATAGGCTTCTTCAATGTGTACTTTTACAAATTTACCTATCAGGCTGTGGTCGTCGCTATGGAAGTAGACCGAGCGGTTATTCTCAGAGCGCCCCATTAACTTGCCTGGGTCTTTGTTCGATACGCTGACCACTAAGATGGTTTCTGTGGTGCCTACCATGCGGCGGCCAATTTGTTGCGCGTTTTGAATGATACGATCTTGCAAAATGGCTAGGCGCTTTTTCTTCACGTCTTCAGGGGTGGTGTCTTCTAGTTCAGACGCTGGTGTACCGGGGCGTTTGCTATAAACAAAGCTGAATGAAGTATCAAAGCCAATTTCATGAATCAGATTCATGGTGTCTTGGAAATCTTCGTCGGTTTCCCCTGGGAAGCCAATAATGAAGTCTGAACTGATGCTGATATCAGGGCGAACTTGCTTGATACGTTTGATCTTATCAATGTACATGTCCACTTCGTGGCCACGTTTCATGGCGGCTAAAATCTTGTTAGAGCCGCTTTGTACCGGCAGGTGTAAGTGGCTTACCAGTTCTGGTACTTCGGCAAAGGCTTGAATCAAGCTGTCGGTGAACTCAAGGGGATTCGACGTGGTAAAGCGAATGCGGTCAATGCCGTCTACTTCCGCCACGTGATGGATCAATTCAGCGAGATCCATGATGCCACCGTCGTCAGTTTGACCTTCGTAACAGTTTACATTTTGCCCTAGTAGGTTGATCTCGCGCACCCCTTGCTCGGCAAGTTGATGTACTTCTTTCATCACGTCGTTAAATGGTCGGCTCACTTCTTCGCCGCGTGTATAAGGTACTACGCAGAATGTACAATATTTACTACAGCCTTCCATGATGGATAAAAAGGCACTGCCGCCGTCTACTTTAGGAGCTGGCAAGTGGTCAAACTTCTCTATTTCAGGGAAGGTTACATCCATTACTGGAATTTTATTACTGGTGGTGGCATCTACAAATTGCGGCAGTTTATGCAGGGTTTGTGGACCAAATATCATGTCCACTTGAGGCGCGCGTTTGCGGATGGCGTCTCCTTCTTGGCTGGCCACGCAGCCACCCACACCTATAATTAGGTTAGGGTTTTTCTTCTTTAGTTTGTTCCAACGGCCAAGCTGGTGGAACACCTTTTCTTGGGCTTTTTCACGAATAGAGCAGGTGTTGAGCAAGATAACATCGGCTTCTTCTTCGTTGTTGGTGATCTCCATAGCATGGGTATCACCTAATAGATCCGCCATACGGGAGCTATCGTATTCATTCATTTGGCAGCCATGGGTTTTAATAAACAACTTTTTCGCCACGGATTTGACCACTCATGCTATGGATTAGGGGCGCGCATTATAAACAAATGTGCAGTTTCTGCCCAGTTTTACCTTGGTTTAGTTGCATCTTTGTAAGTGATTTCTTACATAAATTGTAATTATGTGTGATATTAATCACGGACTAGAATGGTAAAATGGTGCTTTAGATTAGCAGTAGAGGATGAAAGTTTTGAGACGCCTAGTTAAGAAGTCAGGTTCATATGAATTAACAATGGAGAGAAGGGCAATGACTCAGGAAGGATACCGTTTGCGTGGTGACGGCTGCCATCATAATATTGTTTTACGCCTAGAAGCTGAAATTAACAAGCTAGAATCTCAATTAACACGCTTACAAGCTGAAGATGCCCCTCATCGCTTTAGTTTAATGAAAACCTATCGAACCATGATTGAGTCTCGTATGGATCTGCTGAATCAAATGCGTCAGTAGCTCGCCTTCCCATTTATTGACTAAATTAAGAGAGACGCTTTCCTCTTTTTGTTCTGGCCGATTAAACTGGCTGTCTCATCCTTGCTTGATGGATATTATTGTGCAGTGTTATTGAAGAATAGTTTACCCATCGACTATTTAGCACTGAAATTCTATCTCCTTTAGAAACATAAATTTTAAACGAAGATAAAAGTTAATGACTTTGCCTTTTTAGGCGTTTAATTTCTGCTTCCAATAAAACTACTTTACGCTTCCATTTCGCTAGCTCTTTTTGCTGCTTTAAGGCTGAGCTTGTGTATTTGTTTTGCTTTAGAATTTTTTTACCATATTGGCTTAAAATTAAGCTTTGATCAGCTAATGATAGGTTGCGTATATCATCATGCTGCATGGCTTGCGAAATGCTTTGCATTTGATTTTCAAGTGAGATAATCCAGTTTTCTAGTTCACCTTCTTGTTTGTTTTCTAGCTGATTGGCAAGTCGCGATAATGAAAAAAGGCGTTCGGCTGAAAATAAACTATCTTGGCTGTATTGATTGATCTGTGTCTTTTTTCTTGGGTTTTCGCTTATGTAAGCTTCAATTTGTTTGATTTGAGCCAGTGTCTCTTGATAGATAGTTGGCAAATGTTGGGCCGCTTTAAGAGATTCTGCTTGCTTAAGCATGGTGTAGGTTTTACTTAAGTAAGTGTGTTTAATGGTTTTCACTTCAAGTGCTTTCATGGCCTTAATGATGGCTTTTTGATGATTGCGAGCTTCAATTTCTTTACGTTGTTCAACTTGACGAATCAACTCTAATTGTTGCTCGGTAACGACGGCAAATTCGGCAGGAAATAAAGTATCGGTTTTTAATTTCTCTAATACTGCGCGGTGATTTAAACTGCTGGCTAGGTATTCTTTCACCATTTTCTTATTACGTACGCCTGATTCTACGTATTGCATGACCAGCTGAGATTGCAATTGGATGTCTTTGGTTTCTGCATTGTCGGCATACAGTTCTTTGGCTTTATTGTAGCTTTCTTGTGCTTTTTCCATATAAGTTGGCGCGTAAAATGCTAACAATTTCGTATTGGCTTTTTGTATTTTAAGCTTGGCATTTTGTAGTAGAGCTTGTGTAGAGGAGTTGTTTTTTTGTGATAATTGTGTCGCCTTTGAGTTAATAATTTTTTGATCTGGCAAGCTTGAACAGGCACTTAATAAAAGTGTAAATGCTAATAAAAACAAAGGCTTATGTAGTTTTACATGCATGCTTGGTATAACCTTAATGTGCGTAAATTTTATGGATTATAAAAAACGAGGCTAATATACCACTATACTCAGAAGAGAACCTGTTATAGGCTAAAATTAATAAGTATTTGGGAGGTTTTACCTACATCAAAAAAAGCGACAAGAGATACGCCAAAACTTGTTAACGTATTTGGTATGTTTGAAGTGCACTGCGGCAAAAATGATAAATGGAGGCCGACTATGACACAGGCAGTTAAACACCCCCTAAAATGGCGCTTAGCCGATATGGCTGGCACTGGAACTGAGCATGTCAATATCGTCATGCCCGAGTTAGACCCTCAATCCACCCATGAAATATTACTCGCTACTGATATTCCAAGCCCCCACAGCAGTAAAATCGATCTGAGTTGGACGGATGAAGATTTAGATTTATTTCAAGCGTTAGTTGAAAAGGTACTCAGCGATCACGATGAGCCACAACAATTGGATTTGGCTGATCCTGAGATCATCGATATTTTACACATGGTAGCCGCTGCTCGATTTATAGAGCCATTAGATGCTGATGAGGTGCTTGCCGATGACATTGTCACTGTTATGTGTGAGGCCGACATTGGTGAACTAACCGCAATACATACCTTAGATGGCTTCAAAACTTGCATCATTGCAGAGTTGGATAGCATTGAAGCTGTTTGTGTTTTGCTGGAACCTTTAGTGGTCGAGGATAAAAATATCGAGCTGGACGTCTATGACACTTTGGTTGTCAATAAACACAGTTTATTGCCTGCAGAGTTTGGCAATGTTGAGCCAGATGAGGGTACCGCGGTACATTGATGTTTGTGCCACTGCAAGCAGTGGCACAGTTTGATTTTTATCGCTCGATGGCAATACTGACACCCATACCGCCACCTATACACAAGGTAGCGAGGCCCTTTTTAACGTCACGTTTTTGCATTTCGTGAATGAGTGTCACTAATACGCGGCAACCGGATGCCCCTATAGGGTGTCCAAGTGCAATGGCACCGCCGTTGACGTTTACTTTCTCGCTGTCCCAGCCTAACTCTTTACCTACCGATAATGATTGCACGGCAAACGCTTCGTTGGCTTCAATCAAATCAATATCTTCTAATGACCAGCCCGCTTTTTCAAGGCAGCGCTTGCTGGCGCTAACAGGTCCAATTCCCATGATACTTGGGTCTACACCTGCATTGGCATAGCCTTTAATGGTGGCTAAAACAGTTAAACCTAACTCTTGGGCTTTTTCTTTACTGGTTAGCATAATGGCAGCTGCGCCGTCATTTAAAGACGATGCATTGGCCGCGGTGACGGTTCCGTCTTTTTTAAAGGCTGGGCGCATGCCTGCTAGCTTTTCGACAGTGGTGCCAGCTCGTGGGCCCTCGTCGGTATCGACAGTGACATCATCTCCTTTACGCTGAGGAATAACCATAGGAATGATTTCATCTTTAAATTTCCCCGCTTCTTGCGCGGCCACTGCTTTTTGCTGACTGGCTGCGGCAAAGGCATCTTGCTGTTCGCGGCTAATGTCGAATTTCTCGGCAAGGTTTTCAGCTGTGATTCCCATGTGGTAATCGTTAAATGCATCCCAAAGGCCGTCTTTGATCATGGTGTCGACCATGGTAATGGGCCCCATGCGTTGACCGGTGCGAGAATTGGGCATCACGTGTGCCGAGTTGGACATACTTTCTTGGCCGCCGGCGATAATAATATCGGCATCACCACTTTGAATGGCTTGTGCTGCAAGGTGAACGGCTTTAAGGGCTGAACCACAAACCTTGTTGATTGTAAGAGCTGGAGTATGCTGTGAAAGGCCTGCATGAATGGCGCTTTGGCGAGCTGGGTTCTGGCCTTCGCCCGCTGTTAATACGTGACCAAAAATAACTTCGTCCACTTGGTCGGCTGCAACACCTGAGCGCGTAATAATCCCCTTAATAACTTGAGTGCCTAGCTCAACGGCACTTAACGCGGACAAACTACCTTGAAAAGACCCAATGGCGCTACGACCAGCGGCAACAATAACGACTTCTTTCATATACATCTCCACAATGCACTGTGTATTAAATTGGTACGGTAGTGCTTAAAATTTAATCAAGATTGATGAGTTTAGCGCAATTAAGTGGTTTTGAGATCCCTTAATCACGAATGAATTATTCAATAGAATATGCTTTAGGAAATAAACCGTAGGTGGGTATCAGAGTTTTGGATGGTTCAAAGAAATACTTAAGTGATTAAGGTATGCCTAGTTGGGTGTTAATCGAAAAATAATTCAGATGCGTTTCACGATATTTGTGAGTACTCTTTACTGTACAGCTGCCAACAGGGTTTATAATTAGTTACAAAAATACGCTTAAAACAAGTACATGAACAACACTGAATAATGACAATGTTTGTTGTTGCATGTACTCGCGCATCATATATATGCCTTAATGAGAATGATTTAATAGCGCTGAAATATTGTCAGAAAACGGTGCTGTTAGAATGCCTTGCTCACAAATAATCGCATCAATTAATTCATTGGGTGTGACATCAAACGAAGGGTTAATAGCAGGACATTTTTCTGGGGTGATTTCATGCCCTTGAATGTGTGTTACCTCTGACATTGGGCGAGCTTCTATAGGAATATCTTTTCCTTGGTGAATGCTTAAATCAAAAGTCGAACTTGGTGCCACCACCATGAACTTTACACCATGATGCTTTGCTAAAACGGCTAAGTTATAAGTGCCAATTTTATTGGCTACATCGCCATTGGCTGCAATGCGATCCGCACCCACAATTATCCATTTAATATCACCTTGGCGAAGTAATTGCCCTGCAGCCCCCTCTGTAGATAACGTAACAGGGATATTGTCGCGCATAAGCTCCCAAGCGGTGAGGCGCGCCCCTTGTAGCCATGGGCGAGTTTCCCCAGCGTATACCTGATCAATTTTTTGTTGGGTAAATGCAGCTCGAATTACACCTAGAGCTGTGCCGTAACCCCCGGTAGCAAGCGCCCCTGCATTACAGTGGGTATAGACTTGGCTACCCGCTTCAATAAGTTCGGCCCCTAATTGCCCCATAATTTGATTGTTTTTAATGTCGTCTTGATGAATTGCAAGGGCGGTTTCAAATAGTTTTTCGATTTGTTCAGCAACACTTTGCGTATTATGGGTGGATAATACTTCTTGCATTTTTTGCAATGCCCAAAATAAATTAACCGCAGTGGGGCGAGATTTAGCAAGCAGATCAAATGCATGATTTAAGTTTAACTTAGATTGATCTTTCTGTGAGATGGCGGCTAATACAATGCCATATGCCGCTGTGATGCCAATGGCAGGAGCCCCGCGTACCACCATGTCGGTAATGGCTTGGGCAACATCTTCAACGTGAGTGTAATGAAGATAACTTTCTTCGTTTGGAAGCAGTCGTTGATCTAAAAGTATGAGTTGCTCATTAGAAAATTGGACGGCGCGAACGCTGTCCATGTTGGCCATCAATGTCATGCTGTAACGCTCGAATAGAATGTTAGATGACGAAGATTATACCTTGAATTCATTAACGATGGCTTTTAATTGCTCGGCTTGTTCACTGAGTTTCTGAGTTGCATTAGCGGTTGATTGGGCATTTTCCACAGTTTGATCAGAAAAACTATTGATGCGTACAATGTTTTGACTCACTTCTTCGGCCACACTGCTTTGCTCTATCGCTGAGTTAGAAACCAGTTGGTTCATATCGTTGATGGTGCCAATGGAGTTAAGTATTTTTTGTAACGATTCTCCGGTGTTTTTAGACTGACTAACGGCGTCTTCTGCTTGGCTTTTAGATTGCTCCATTACGTCCACTGCTTGAGTGGTGTTTTCTAAAAGTCGTTTAACTATGTCGCCAATTTCAGCGGTACTTTCAGCGGTTCTGCCAGCTAGGGTGCGAACCTCATCTGCCACCACGGCAAAGCCGCGTCCTTGTTCGCCAGCTCTTGCTGCTTCAATGGCGGCATTTAAAGCTAACAGGTTGGTTTGTTCTGCAATGTTGCCAATGTCTTGTGAGGCTGTGGCGATTTGCTCTACTTCGTTGGCTAGGGCTTGTATTACTGATTGCGCATTTTCAATGTTACTGGCCAATACGTTAATGCCTTGAATATTTTGCTGTAACACTTGTTGCGATGAATGGGATTCCGTATTGGCTTGCTCGGTGGCCTCTAAAACTTGGCCTGCATTTGTTGAAACCTCTCCTGAGGTTTGTGCCATTTCAGTGATGGCGGTGGCCACCTGCTGAATTTCCCCTTGTTGGCTCTCGATGCCTTGGCGTGTGTGATCAGCGATTTCTTTCACTTCTTCAGTACTTTGTGTCACGCCCAGTGCTAGATTGGCTAATACTTTGATCATTAGTTGAAGATGCGTGGTGAAGTCATTAAACCGATTCACAAGCGTGCCGATTTCATCTTGTGCTTTGGTTTCTAGGCGCATAGTTAAGTCACCTTTGCCTGTTGCCATGCCTTTTAGTTCTTTGATTATTTTAAATAAATTAGACGTGACGGTATTTGCAATAATATAAGAGCCTATAAATATTATTACAATGATGATTGACGCGATTACCATACCGGTGGTGAGCGATAACTGACTTTCTATTTTTGCATGATCTAAGCGTGCGACAAAATCTTGGTTTGCTTTGTCGCGAAAGGCCACCAAGCCATTGGTGAAAGTGTTGTAGTGCTGAAGCATCTTTTGCGCATTGGTGCGCATGTCTGATAGAGACATGCCTGCATCAAGCATTCCTAGGGTTAGTGACCTAGCTGTAATAATGTAATCATTCAATTGAGTAATTAAGGTGTCGGTAGTGGCTTTGTACTCTGGGGCGAGCACGGATATGTCGGTTAAGCGTGTATTGATGCTTTGTTGGTATGCTATAGCCTCGTCTATGAGATCGGGTTCACTGTCTGAGATGGCAGATTGCATTGAGGATCTAGCGGAAAACAAGTCCACCCAAATGGCTCCGATATTTTCTAGTGTGGGATAGTTGACCACTTGAATACGCTCTAGGCGCTGATCATTGGCTTGTGTAACTTTAAAGTGATAGGTCACATAACAAGCAAAGCCCAAGGCGCTAATAATGGCGATGCTGAATATTTTATATTTAAGGGAGAGCTTGGAGAAAAAAGGCATACGCATCCTTGGCCAAAAAAATAATGTCCATGTATTGGGTTTAGACAACATTGACAAGACAGGCAAGGAAATAGAGGGTAATTGTGAAAATTAGTAAAATTAAACCCACAGTTAGTGGGTTTAATTAGGTTTATGCTACCTGAACAGGTATGGCGTTTGTTGTATGAGAGATCTCATTGCCATCGGCCAAATAAATCAGGCGAGGCTTATAGGTTTTAAGCTCTTCGTCGGAATATCCAGAGTAAGCACAAATAATCACTCGTTGACCTACCTCAGCTAAATGAGCGGCGGCGCCATTCACAGAGATAATGCCACTGCCTTCTTCACCCCGTATCGCATAAGTGGTGAAGCGCTGGCCGTTTTCGATGTTATAAATTTGTACCTGTTCGTTCTCAAAGATACCGGCCATGTCCAACAGGTTGCCATCGATGGCACAAGAGCCTTCGTATTCAAGCACGGCATGGGTTACACGAGCTTGGTGTAACTTGGCTTTAAGCATGGTGGATTGCATAGTAACAACCTTTTAAAACGTGTTTGGCTAATTGAATAAAGCGTGTAAACAACTTTATCCCCGTTTACCCCATTTTAGGTGGGGCGCAGTATGCCCGAAGCGAATTATTGATTCAATAAACGCTTGGGCATATAAAGAATGAGTTTTAGTTCAGATTTACGCGTAAATTATCAATTAAGCGCGCTTTTCCTAAAATGGCAGCTATCAATATGACCAGCTCTGAATCTTTTTCAGTGGCTGGCTTGAGCTCTTTGGCGCTACGAACTTCAATGTAATCGGGCTGAAAACCGTGAGTCTCTAATGTTTGTTTGCCAAGAAGGCACAGCTCAGTAAAATCTTTTTTACCGTCTCTGATTTGCTCGGCAATGTCATTTAAGACCTGATAAATGTGCCCTGCGTTTTCGCGCTCTTCAGAGGTTAAGTAGTTGTTACGAGAGCTCATAGCTAGGCCGTTTTCTTCGCGACACGTAGGTACACCTACCACGTCAAAAGGTAAATTAAGGTCACGAACCATTTTTTGAATAACGGTTAACTGTTGAAAGTCTTTTTCACCAAAGAACGCCGCATCTGGTTGCACCATATGGAAAAGCTTGCTCACTACAGTGGCAACCCCATCAAAATGTCCAGGGCGTGAGTTACCACATAAACCTTCACTGACCACAGGTACGCTTACCGTGGTTTGTGCGTCTTGGCCATCTGGGTACATTTCATCTACAGAGGGGAAAAACAATAAATCGCAATCACGATCACGCAGATGCTCTTGGTCAGCAGCGAGGGTGCGGGGGTAGCGGCCCAAGTCGTCAATGTCGTTAAACTGTAGCGGGTTGATAAAGATGCTAGCAACCACGAAATCACATTCTTCAGAGGCTTGATCCACTAAGATCATATGGCCTTCATGTAGATTACCCATGGTAGGTACGAAGCCAATGCGTTTGCCTTGAGCTCGTGCTGCTCTGATTTCAGCTTGCAGCTGTGCGATGGTTTCAACTGTTTTCATGCTTTAAATCCGTGCTCAGGAGCAGGGAACAAACCTTGTTTTACTTCATGGTTGTACGCTGCAAATGCTTCACTAATGGTGCGGCCTTCTACCATGTAGTTTTTAACAAATTTAGGAATGTGGCCTGGGTTCATGCCCAGCATGTCGTAACACACCAATACTTGAGCATCTGTGTCATTACCAGCGCCTATGCCAATCACTGGAATGGAAACACTTTGGGTTAGGGTTTTTGCTAGTTCACTGGGTACGCATTCAAGTAACAGAATATCAGCACCGGCCGCTTCCATGGCTTGAGCATCGGCAATCATCTGTTTGGCGGCGCTATCTTCACGCCCCTGTACTTTGTAACCACCAAATTTATGCACGTATTGAGGCGTTAATCCTAGATGTGAACAAACCGGGATACCACGTTCGCTCATGGCTTCTACTGTGCCCACTAACCATGCTCCGCCTTCTAGCTTGACCATTTGTGCGCCTGCTTGCATCAGCTCGGCGGCATTGGCAATGGCTTGTTCTGGCGAGGCATAAGACATATAGGGCATATCTGCCATAATCAATGCCCCTTGATTACCCTGCTTTACGGCTGATGTGTGGTAACACATTTGCTCTAAGGTCACAGGTACTGTGCTGTCTTGGCCTTGAACAACCATACCTAATGAGTCGCCAACCAATAACACATCAATGCCTGCGGCACTGGCCAAGTGTGCAAAGGTTGCATCGTAGGCAGTGACTACGGTGAATTTTTCCTTATTACTTTTACACTGGAGTAGGGTGTTTATGGTGGTTTTACTCATATGTACAACTCACTATTAATTTGAGGCGTATAGTCCAGATAAGACAGGACTAAGTCAAATGCCTTTTTTAAGCAGCTTAAGATCAAACTCAAGCTTGTTTAGGTGTTCACCGAGATTAAGGCCGTTATCAAAACACAAATTTGGGACCAAATCAGCCAAAGGGTACAAGACAAAGCTGCGTTGTAACATATGGCTATGAGGAACAGTCAGTCTTGGGGTACGTATTTGTGCTTGTCCGTACATTAACAAGTCTAGGTCCAAGCTGCGCTCCCCCCAGTGCCTCAGACGCACACGGCCATGGACGTTCTCTATGGATTGCAGGCAATCTAATACATCATGGGGGCCAAGCTGTGTTTGAGCATGGGCAACAGCATTAATAAAGTCAGGTTGGTCTTGTGGACCAACGGGTTTGCTTTGATAAATACCGCTTAATTTGGCGTTTTGAAAATGCTTATGGGAAGCAAGGCTCTGGAAGGCTTGCTCCACATGCTGTAATGGCTGGTCTAAGTTGCTACCTAAACCTATGTAAATATCGACCCAAGATTTCATTGAGCTGTTCTACTGGGCTGGGCCGCGACGACGAGGGCGTCGGTCTGAAGATCTAGGTTTACGGCGCTCTCTAGCTTGAGACTTGGCTTGTTCAATCAGATGGGCATTGTCTTTTTGGTATTGTGTCCACCACTTGCCTGCACCGGCTAATTCTTCCCCTGTTTGCTCTCTTAGTAATAAGAAGTCGTAAGCCGCACGAAATTTAGGGTGAGTTAGAATGCTTTCTAAGTGCTTTTTAACACGGCGCTCAAGGCGACGCTGACTGTCCCAGATGTGGCGAATCACCTCGGTGAAGCGTCGAGGGACAGAGGTATGAGCTTGTTGATTACTAAGCACTTGGCTGGTGGCTTGATGATAAGCCGCCGCAGCAGGCATACCTTGAGCTTCTAGTGTTTTTTGTGTTTCCAATACACAAGGCCATAGGAATACCGCATACAAAAACGCAGGGGTTAAGGTTTTGCCTTGGGCAATGCGTTCATCACTATTTACCAGTGCGTTATTGATCATACGTCGGTAAAAGTCGTTTTCATTTAGGCATTGCTGAGTATGAGGGAATAATTGTTCAAACAGTTTGTATTCTTCTAGCAACTTAAACGTATTTTGTGCGTAACCTGCTAAAAACAGTTTGATCACTTCATCAAATAACCGAGCCGCTGGAATATTGGACATGAGCGGCGCTAATTCTTTAATTGGGGCCGCTGTATTTGACGCAATTTTGAAGTTGAGCTTAGCAGCAAAGCGTACTGCACGTAGCATGCGCACAGGGTCTTCGCGGTAGCGGGTTTCAGGGTCGCCAATTAAGCGAATGTTTTTACGTTTTAAATCTTGAATGCCGCCTTCATAAGAGCGTACCGAAAAGTCTTTAATGTCGTAATACAATGCATTTATAGTGAAGTCACGGCGTACCGCGTCTTCATCTATGGTGCCATACACGTTATCACGTAATAACATGCCTGAATCACTGGTTTTTGATTGTTGCTTGCCTTCGGCATTATCGTGATGGCCGCGCAAAGTGGCTACTTCAATGACATCTCGGCCATATACGACATGCACTAAACGAAATCGACGACCAATTAAACGTGAGTTACGAAATAACTTGTTAACTTGTTCGGGGCTGGCGTTAGTGGCGACGTCAAAGTCTTTTGGATGCATGCCCAGTAATAGGTCGCGTACACCGCCACCCACTAGATAGGCTTCATATCCAGCTTTCTTAAGGCGATAAAGTACTTTTACTGCGTTTTCACTAATGTCATCTCGGCTAATGTCATGCTCTTTACGAGGAATGATCTGCACTTGTTCCTGTGAAGGATGCGATGATTTCTTGAGTTTTGAAATAAGACGTTTAAGCATGATCAGGTGAAGACACAAATGAAGGTGTGAAAAATTCAGAGCAAATACTAATAAAATTAAGCCATTAGCTGATTATTAAGGAGTTGGCAGTGTACAGAAGTTAAACATAAACGCAACTAAAGCACGATAATTAGGGGGAGGAGATAAAGAAAGAAAATGTCGAGGGTAGCTGTTTTTATTTTTATTGGGGCTACCCAGATTCGATTCGAGTGAGTTTATTATTTTTATTATTTAGATCGAATTGTGTTTTGAGTATCTGGTGCGCCCTTGTTGTTATTTTAATAATGGGTCACTACACACTCAAAACACGAATTCTATTTGGCCTGTTATTTTAATTATTTTGGCCCGTAACACTGATTGAACTTTTTTATTGTTGTTTGTGTCATATTAAGTGTTACGCACGACTCATCTTTTTTATTTTTATTTGTGATGATGTCGTTATGTGTCTGTAATAAAGCATTTGGTGTGCCAACTTTAAAAAATCCTTTAAAATCAATAAGTTGTAAATTATTTGAATTATTATTAATAAAACCTGTCAGATGTTTGTTACCGAGAGTCACCTTTTACTGACACAGTTTGTGCACTTGGGTAACGCCGGTAACAAATTGGCCTTCACACGCCATATTTGGCCAGATTAGTCTCTAGATAATGCTGGACTGTACAATAAGTGTTCAAAGAAAATAGAGTAAAATCAAAATGTTACTACTTAATGAAGTATATGGACTTATATGGGTCAAAAAATTGAGTAGTCACTGGTTGAACATGGTGTGGGGGTAGGCGTAAATAACGGTTTTGGTGTATTGAGCAAGGAAGAAATCAAGTAAATTGCTTTAAATTCATATCTCTTAGGAGTAATGAACCTAAAGCAATCTACTTCAGATGCCAGTTTTTATTTTTATTGGTGGCAAAGTGGCGATAGCTGATATTTTTATTTTTATTTGACTCAACTGGGCCCCAGTCAGAAACACTTTGTTATTTTTATTTATGTATTTCTGTGACTTACTTTGACTAGAGCATGTGTCGTGCCAGATTTGAAAAACCTTTATATTTCAAAGTGTTATGGTTTTCATTTGGATTTAGGTTCAAAAGTGTCAGATACATTGTTACCAAAGTTGACGCTTTTAAACCTAGTCCTGGGGCGACAGGTAACATTTTGACGTCAGGTAACACTTCTCACTGAATAGGTACTGGAAGACGCGCAATTAAAAAATTTAACTACGCGTTTTTAAGTAGGTAGAGCTATTTTGCTTTTTTACGAGGAATGCCCAATCGCTGACGGCGCTCCCATAAGCTTTTACGGCTAATTCCCAATTTTTGCGCCAGTTCTGTTTCTGTCATTTTATCTTCGTTTTCTAAAACAAAATGCTGGAAATAGTCATCCAAAGATAGTTCTGATGGATTAACTTCGGCTTTGCTGGCTTCCTCTGTGGCAGGCTCAGATTGTAGCGAGGCCATCATTGAGGCTGGAATTTTATCGTCGTGCTGAGCGTCTATGGCCATAGACTCAGCGGTAATAGGTTCGCCATCATTTAAAATCACTGAGCGTTCGACGGCGTTTTCTAGTTCACGCACATTACCCGGCCACGGGTAGCTTTTAATGTCTCTTTCACATTGATTGGAAAACTGAAGCAGTGGCCGGTTCAGTTTTTCACAAGCTCGTTCTAGCAGTTTTTGTGCAAGCTCAATGACATCATCTCCACGTTCGCGTAATGGTGGCAGTTTTAATTCGACCACGTTTAAGCGGTAGTATAAATCTTCACGGAATTCGCCTTTTTTAGCCAATTCCTTTAGGTTCCTATGGGTAGCAGCCACTAGGCGCACGTTAACCTTTTTACTTTGCACGCTACCTACACGGCGTATTTCACTTTCTTGCAGTACCCGTAATAAGCGTGCTTGAGCCTCTAGTGGTAGTTCGCCAATCTCATCTAAAAATAATGTGCCACCATCGGCGGCTTCAACTAAACCTTGGCGCACAGCGGTGGCGCCAGTGAAAGCACCTTTTTCATGGCCGAATAATTCAGATTCAATTAGGGTTTCAGGAATAGCGGCGCAGTTCACGCTAATTAATTGCGCGTCGCCACGGGGGCTTTGGTCATGGATGGCTCGGGCCACCAGTTCTTTACCTGTACCTGACTCTCCCAGAATTAACACAGTGGCATCGGTGGGGCTGACTTTTCCAATTTTTTTAAACAAGTCCTGCATAGGGGGACAGCTGCCAATGATGCCATTGGTTGGGTGTACTTTTTGTATTTCTTGTTTTAAAACTTGGTTTTGTTTTTCTAGGTTTCGCCCTTTTAGGATTCGCTGTACGGCGATGAGCATTTCATCGTGATCAAAGGGTTTTGCAATGTAATCCACCGCCCCCATTTTCATGGCATCTACTGCGCTTTTTAAGCTGGCGTAGCTGGTCATGATTAATACAGGAGTTTTGTCAGCCAGTTCGATTAATTCAGTGCCGTGCCCACCGGGTAGGCGTAGGTCGCTGATGATCAGATCATATTGGTTTAAGTCGAACTCTTTGGCCTCGGTTAAAGTGGGTGCTTCGTCTACACTGTATTCGTTGCGTTCCAGTAGTCGGCGTAAGGCACTGCGAATGACTTTTTCGTCTTCTACTATGAGAATATTGGCCATTGGTATTCCTTTGTTATGCGTCTGACTCTTCTTGGAAACGCGGTAAGCTGATGGTCACACAAGTGCCTATACCAGTTATTTCATTGGCTGGGCTTTGAATATTGATGTGGCCGTAATGTTCTTCGATGATGCTGTAAACCAAGGCTAAACCTAATCCGGTGCCTTTTCCTACCTCTTTGGTCGTAAAGAAGGGTTCAAAAATTCGTTCTATGGCGTCTGGCTCAATGCCTGAGCCTTCGTCTGTGACTTTGATTTCGACAGAATGACGATCAATGTTACTTTCGATGCGAATGATACTGTTATTTGGGCTGGCATCCCGAGCATTACTGAGTAGATTAACAAATACTTGTTGTAACCGTTGTTCGTCACCAAATACGATGCAGGTGTCATCACAGTTGTTTTCAAAGTGAATTTCGTTTTCTTTGTCACTCAGGAGTAGTAGATCGATGGCGTCCTGAGTGCATACACGAATGTTCACAGGCCCTTGTTCTTCATGCTGTAAGTGATTGCCGGTGTGTGAGAAATTCACTAGTGATTGCACTATTCGGCTAACCCTTTGGGTTTGTTCGAGAATTTGCTCGCCGATTTCGAGTAGCTGTGGGTTGTCGGTTTCGTATTTGATGTCTTGTGCTAAGCAGGCAATACCTGTGATGGGGTTGCCAATCTCATGGGCAACACCAGCGGCTAGGCGACCTACCGAGGCTAAACGTTCGCTGTGGATGAGTTCTTCTTCTAACAGTTGGGTGTCTGTTTGATCTTCAATTAATATGACCAAACCACCGTATTCGTGATTATCTGGGTTTTCTAATGTACCTTTGTGCAGATTAATCCAGCGTGGGCGCCCATTTACTTCAATGGTTTTTTTGTGAATGTGGCTACTGGAGTCATTGATAAAGTCCACCAAAAGGCTGCGCAATGGGTCCCGTAGATTCTCTACTTTGCTGCCTACCACGTCATCGGCTGAGATTTGAGTGTGTTCAGTAAGGGCGCTGTTCCACATTAGAATCTCGCCGTCGTTGCCTAGGCTACAAGCTCCCATTGGTAGGTGTTCCAACGTCTGACGGTGAAAGCGGCGCAGACTATCCAGTTCGGCAGCTAAGCCCGTTAGTCGAGAGTGGTAGGCTTCAAGGCCTTTTTCTATGTAATGAATATCATGGCTAACATTCACGCTACTTGTGTGTTTGTAGGGTAGCCATTGGCTTACCAGACTGTGGGCCACGGATGGCCCCATTAAACCAGATAGGTTTACCTCAATTTTATTGCGTAAACGACGTAACTGATACGGACGGTTTTCGTCGTCTTTTAAACTTAAGTCGTCAAGGGCTTGTTTCACTTCCCTTTGGGCGGCTTGTTCCCCCAGAGGTTCGGTTAGACTAGCAATGAATTCGCTAGGCGAGCTGTTAACGAGTTCTTTTCGCTCTGGCGCACTTAGCGTGTCAATAGAGCAGGCTTCTGCGGTACTGGATTCAATTTCCCGAGTTTTAGTGAGTAATGACACCAATATAAGAACGGTTGCATTAACCAATACGGATGAGGTGGCAGACAAGTACCAGTTATCATTATTGATCTGCGGAATGAAAGGTTGCAGCCAAGTAAGACTGTCTTCTTCAAGCAGGGGTAAAAACATGCTCCAGAACCACATAAGCATACCTGTGCTTAATCCACTGATAAAACCTTGGCGGTTGGCGAGTGGCCAATACAAAACCGCTAGAACACCGGGTAAAAACTGCAAGGTGGCGACAAATGCGATGATGCCTAGTTCGGATAGGTCTTTGTCCTGAGTAAAATAGCGGTAAAACACGTAGCTTGCTGTAAATAAGGCCACAATGATCCAGCGACGTATCCATAATAACCACGCATATACGTCTTTCTTCGGGTTGGGCTGAAATGCTGGTAATACCATGTGATTTAGCACCATGGCAGCCATGGCAATGGTGGTGACAATCATGATGCCAGAAGCCGCAGCAAGGCCACCTAAAAATGCAATACCTGCTAACCATGGGTTTTCCAATTTCAAGCCAATACCCACGGCAAAGTATTCAGGGTAGGTATTGACGTGCAAATGAATACCGGCCCATAAAATAGGCGGTACCATCATAGCCATAATTAATAAAAATAACGGCAAACCCCAGCTGGCAAAACTTAATGCGCGAGTGGAGGTGTTTTCAGTAAAGGCCATATGAAACATATGGGGCATAACCAAGGCCGCAGCAAAAAACACCAATAATAATGTGCGCCATGGTCCTTCTTGGATGGGGTCCGTCATACTGGTCAGGCGGTGGTAATTACTTTGCAGCCAAGTATCCATAGCGCCTGGGCCATCAAATACCATATACATGGACGCAATGCCCAGCACGACAATGGCGATCAGCTTAATGATGGACTCAAAGGCTATGGCAAATACCAGCCCGTCGTGTTTCTCCCTTGGGCTGACGTGACGGGCACCAAACAAAATGGCAAAAGCCGTCATTACAGCACAATAGCCAAGGGCAATATCAATGCGGCCAAATTCATCGTTTAAGATTCGAAAGCTGTCGGTGACGGCGGTAATTTGCAGGGTAATTAGGGGTAAGATGGCCATGAGCATGACGACGGTACTCAGTGTGCCAGCGGCTCGAGAGCGAAAACGAAAAGCAAATAGGTCAGCAAGGGATGTGAGTTGATAGTCTTGAGTAATGCGCAATATGGGCTTGAGTAAAACAGGGGCTAAAACAAAGGCACCACTAATCCCCAGATAATACGTTAGATAACCATAGCCATATTGATGGGCCAGACCGACACTGCCATAAAATGCCCAAGCACTGGCGTAGACACCCAGTGATAAGACATACACAGCTGGGTGGCGTACCCATTTTACAGGTACCCAGTTTTTCTCAACAATATAGGCTGTGAAAAACAGAATGAATAGGTAGACGAGGATAATGGCACTTAACGCGCCGACGCTAAAGGTCATAGCTATTCCTTCTCTTGCCAGAATTGTAGCCAAACAGAGAAACCAATCAATATTAGCCATAAAGCAAAGGGGCGATACCAAGACCCAGCAGGCTCAAGCCACCAATCTATGATTATTGGCGAGAAAACGAATCCTGCAAAGACAAATAATAGGATCAGGCGATGTGCGTACATGACCGGCCTTGAGCAAAAATGAGGGCTGTGATGTTACTGGGGGTAACAGATCTAGGCAAGTATCAATGTGTATAACGCAGAACTTAGATTAACCCTGCATGGCTTGGTGTGATCAAATTAGCTTGCCAAGAGTTGCTGGCGGTTTGTAGCAAACTTGTTATTGGCATATCTCTCATTGCGCTATTAATGGGCTGATTAAGGAACTGTAAAGCAGCCAGTAAGTTATCTTTGGCATTGCTTGGGTCAATGGCAGTGGCTTGATTTTGCTTACTAAGCTTTTGCCCTTGAGGGTTGGTAATTAACGGAATATGTAAATAATGGGGGGCTGGGTAGCCCAGACATTCCATTAAGAACAGCTGTCGGGGGGTGTTATCCAGTAAGTCTACTCCTCGCACCACATGGTTTACGCAAGATAAGTAATCGTCCACCACCACCGCTAATTGATAAGCGTACAAGCCGTCTTTGCGTTTGAGTATTGGATCTCCCACTTGATGATGCAGGTTTTGCTCTATATGGCCATATACACCATCTGTAAATGCGTAATTCGCATCGGGTACTTGTAAACGTATGGCTGCATTATCTTGGGTTAAGCACAGGCAAGGGCCAAGATGTAAGCCGTTATTGGTGGCAAGTTGTTTGCGCGAGCATTGGCAATGAAAGGTGTGATTAGATGACACTAATGTTTGAAGTGCCTTCTCATATTGAGCACTGTGTTGGCTTTGATACTGAATGTCACCATCCCATTGCAAGCCATGTTCAAGCAATTGCTTGGGTATCCGTGTAGAGGCATTTGGATCTTCACGGGGGGGGTCTAAATCTTCTATGCGTAACAACCATTTCCCATTTTGAGACTTCGCATCAAGATAACTGGCAAGTGCAGCTACTAATGAGCCAAAATGCAAAGGTCCAGTAGGGGTAGGGGCAAACCGCCCAATATACGGGTGAGTATGATTCATAGGCATGACTCGCACCTAGAATTAATCTAGGTGCTTGTGAAAGCGTTAGGCTTCTTTATTTGCCTGTTTGACGCTCTTTGATTTCAGCTAGGGTTTTGCAATCGATGCAAAGATCAGCTGTTGGGCGTGCTTCAAGACGACGAACGCCAATTTCAACGCCACATGCTTCACAGTAACCGTAGTCATCTTTATCAATGAGCTCTATGGTTTTTTCGATTTTCTTAATCAATTTACGTTCGCGATCACGGGTGCGCAATTCAAGGCTGAACTCTTCTTCTTGGCTGGCGCGATCGTTAGGATCAGCGTAGTTTTCCGCATCCGTCTGCATATGCATCTTGGTGCGATCCGCTTCTTCCATTAACTCCTGCTTCCAGTTGTTAAGAATCATCTTGAAATGGGCTTTCATTTCTGAACCCATGTACTCTTCGCCTTTCTTCTCTTTGTAAGGCTCGAAGTTGGATAGCGCAAATGATTGATGTTCTGTTACTGACATAAATTACTGCCTCACCTTGTCAGGCCAAAGGCCAATCTTGTTTCCATTTTAGGTCCATTTCAAGCTTGGACCGTATCTTTTGGGCGGCGAAAAGCTATCAGATAACGCAAGCCTATGCCACATTATTGTGAAAAAAAGCAGACCTTTGCTATGAAAATCAGCAAAATATGCTCAAATACCTGTGGAAAATAACATGAAACTAGCCAAACGGCTCCAACAAATTGAGCCATTTCACGTAATGGATCTGCTTGCAAGGGCCCAAACCATGCAGCAGCAGGGTCAAGATGTGATTCATTTAGAGGTGGGAGAACCAGATTTTCCAAGCCCTGATGCTGTGATTCAAGCAGGTATTAATGCCCTTAATCATGGCCAAACTCACTACACTGGGGCAACGGGTTTACCTCAACTGAAACAAAAAATAGCTCAGTTTTACCAGTCGCGCTATGGTGAGCAAGTGGAGCCAGAGCGCATTGTGATTACTCCGGGAGCCTCAGGGGCTTTGCAGTTGATAACCTCACTAATCATGGACCCAGACGAAACCTTATTACTTACTGATCCGGGTTATCCGTGTAATCGCCATTTTCTAGCCAATATCAATGCAGATGGACAGTTGATTCAAACCAAGGCGGAAGATGGCTTTCATTTAACCCCTGAGCAGGTCGCTGAACATTGGCAGACATCAACCGTAGGAGCATTGGTTGCAACGCCATCAAACCCCACAGGTGCACTCATGAGAGAAGAGCAATTGCGCAGCTTGCATCAAGCAATAAGAAGCAAACAGGGTATATTGCTGGTAGATGAGATTTACCATGGTCTAACCTACAACGGTCAAGCTCCCTATAGTGCGGTGAATTATGGGGACGATGTGTTTGTAATTAACAGTTTCTCTAAGTATTTCGCCATGACAGGGTGGCGCCTTGGTTGGCTAGTGGCCCCCAAGTGGGCAATCAAAGGAATAGATAAATTAGCACAGAATTTATTTTTAGCACCTAATACACCTGCTCAATATGCGGCATTGGATTGTTTTGATGCAAACGTTATTGAAGAATTAGAAATACGTAAAAATGCATTTTCAGACCGCTTAGGGTTTTTATTGCCTAAATTAGAAGCCCTTGGATTCCGCATTCCTGCCAAACCGGAAGGTGCGTTTTACATTTATGCGGATATTAGCGGTTTAAATCATAAATTCAGCCAAGATAGCATGGGGTTTTGCCATGACTTACTTGAGAAAAAAGCCCTCGCAATTACCCCAGGAGTGGATTTTGGCCATGCTCAGGGAAACCACTTTGTACGTTTTGCTTATACCAGTGATATACCTGTATTAAGCAATGCCATAGATCGACTCAGCGAATATTTACAAGACACACAAATAAGCGATTAATATGAAATTTGAATTTCCCCTACAAAAAGGTAAATGGATTAAACGCTACAAGCGCTTTATGGTTGACCTTGCGTTACCTAATGGTGAAGAGCTTACGGTTCACAGTGCCAATACCGGTTCAATGAAAAATTGTTTTGTAGAAGGTGGTGAAGCTTGGTTTTGGGATAGCCAAAACGAAAAACGAAAATACCCACACTCTTTAGAGTTAACTGAAACATCATCAGGACATGTTGCCTGTATTAACACATCACGACCTAATTACCTCGTAGCAGAAGCCATTGAAAACGGCACAGTTAAAGAGCTACAAGATTATCAAGTTTTAAAAACTGAAGTGAAATACGGAGATGAAAATAGCCGTATTGATATTTTATTAAGCGGTGGTGAAAAAAATATTTATGTGGAAGTGAAAAACACCACTTTATTAGAAAAAACCTCCAATGGTCAGCCAGATGAAATTGGCAATACAGATGAAGGCGTAGGGTATTTCCCTGATAGTGTCAGTGAAAGGGCAAGTAAACATTTACGAGAACTTATTCGTATGGTGGAGCTTGGGCATCGCGGAGTGATTTTCTTTTGTGTCAATCATACGGGTATCAAACAAGTGAAACCAGCGGATCATATTGATACCGTATATGGTCAATTGTTACGACAAGCTAAAGGGGCTGGGGTTGAAATTTTAGCCTACGCCAGTCATATTGATAACAATGAAATATACCTACATCAAGCCCTACCTGTAGTGCTGTAACTAAGGATGTATTATGAAACTATTGTTGATTTTCACCCTAGCAGGGTTTGTTGTGGGAATGTGGTTTGGCATTAATATCGGCAAAGGCAATGCATTATATGATAACCCTTTATCTGATCCGGGTATTATTGAAGAGGCGCATGATAGTGCAGATGATCAAGGTTTAATTGATCAAGGAAAAGAATATTTAGATGATAAAAAACAACAAGTTAAAGAAAAAGTGAAAAACATGGTTGATGATTTGTAACCGTGTTTTATAGCTTAAAGCATTAAAAATGCCGCTTAATAGCGGCTTTTTTAATTGGACACTGTCCATAATCTGGTCTACAACTTAGTCTGAGCTTCCTAGCTTATAAAAATAATAAAAAGAAAGGAGCAAGACCATGATCAAACTTCCTTTTTACGTTTTATTGTTACCAGCAATGTCTTTATCGGCTATCGCTTTAAGTAATGATTCCTCGAAGACCCTTGATTGTAATGGATTATTCGCAAGCCTAATTGAAAATGAACCGATATTAAAAGACGAATTAGGTGCATTAAAAACCTCATGTGAATCAGAGCAGTCTAGTCAGCGTGGCACGTATTGGAGTTGCGTGCATGCACGTATGCAATCGGGTAAAAAAAGCTTTGAGCGATTTATCGTTTCAACGAATGTTTGCGATGATTTGTCCTAATTTTAAAAATTAGAACAAAATAAGTTTAAATCATCTTCATTTATTAAGGTGTGGGTTGGTATACCTTGGTTGGTAGCATGGATCGTCAACGAATAATTTTTAGTGTTTTCAATATTTTCCTATAACGGCTCTTTTTATACTCTCCATTAATTGTTTAATTTTAAATTCGGCTGTATCGTTGAATTACAATTTCCATCTAATGCTTTTTTATTATTTTCAATTTACTTTTTTAAATTAATTTAATTTTTGAATGTGGTCATATGAATTATTTTTTTGATGGCTATATCTCTAATGTTATTAATACTTATTGAGTGCATAAAAGATAATTGTGATTTATTTGAGTGCGTAAAATTATTTTTAAGCATTATGGTGGTGCTGAATAATTAGTATAAAAATGAGCACTTCTAAGTATTTTGGCAGATATCTCGAGAGTTAATCATGCTACGCACAAAATAAGAGCAAAGCGGTTGATTTGGGCACTAAAATTGCTTCTGGGGTTTCAGAACTTAAATATTTCAAAAGAAATAAAGGTCCTCTGATGCGCTATTTTTTTAAATTAATCCTATTATCCATATCATTTTTCACTCTTAGTGTTGGTGCTTCCCCTAATTTTATTGAACCTCAACCGCTTGCCAAGCGAATTAATACAACGGTAGGACCTGTGAAAAAAACAACGCCTATGCGAGTTCCTATGATTACATGGGGTGGCGATATGGTGACTATTTTAGCAAATGGTATGAATACCCGAACTCAGCCTGATAGTGCCATGGCAAGAGCTGGGTTAGATTATGAGCTTGTCCTGCAAGATAACTTTGATAAACAGTTGCAAGAGTATTTGTCAGGTGATTCCCCTTATTTACGTTGCACAATTGGAATGTGCAATCAGGCGCTGGATTTAATTACGCAAGACCCCCGAACCTATCCAATTGTGATTTATCAACTAACGTGGTCCAGAGGAGGTGATACGTTAGTTGCCAAAAATAATATTATGCGAGTTGATCAGCTTAAAGGAAAAACAATAGCGATACAGGCTTACGGTCCTCATGTAGACTTTATGACAACACTGCTTACTCAGGCAGGATTAAAAATGAGTGATGTTAATTTAAAATGGATGGAAGATTTAACGTTATCACCGAACTCTCCAGCCGAAGCATTAAAACTTAATGATATAGATGCCTCGTTTATGATTATTTCAGATGCTTATGGTTTAACCTCTGGACGGCGAGTAGGTACTGGAAAAAATGATTCTATTGAGGGAGCAAGGATGATTATTTCAACCATGTATGCTCGACGCATCATTGCGGATGTATATGTCGTTCGATCCGATTATTTTGCTAATCATAAATCTGAAGTGCAAGCATTTGTACAAGTATTAATGAATACATCACAAGAGTTACAAACTCTAATGACTGACCTTACAAATCCACGAAAAATTCAACTACAAGAAGCATCCGCTGAAATTCTATTAGGTGATAAAACAGCTCAAATGGATATTGAAAATTTATACTATGATGCTCAATTTGTGGATAAAAAAGGTAATATGGATTTCTTTGAAAATTCAGAGTTTCCCTATCGTCTTGATGTGTTAAATAATCAAGTTCAAGACGCATTTAATGCCATTGGCTTGATACAAACTAAAGCCCCAATGGTCAGCGCTGATTGGGATTACGCATTGATATCTGAATAATGTGGCTTGAAAAACTACTTGTATTGGTTGCTATATTCTTATAGATCTAAAAGGCTTTGAGGTTATGTTGTTGGAATAGTTTACATGGCCCTTAAATATAGATTTAGGTGCTCAATAGATTGTTTTGGTGTTCAAGAAACGAATCACTTGTATAGATAAAAGTTCGTGGAAGACTTGCCGTGAATCCTTAGTCAATCCCTTTACTACCTCTGTTAAAACTCCCTTAGATTCTTTTATACATAGATGTTACGTGAGTCAACCGACTTTTTCTCAAATAGACCTTAATCCTAGTTTGCTGCAAAACCCAGAAGATATGGGTTATATCCATATGACCTGGATTCAGCAGCTGCGTTTGTCTGCGGTGTTAGCAGGGAAGGATGTTATTGCTCAAGGTTAAACCGGATCAGGTAAAACAGCTAGTGTCATGTGATACCCCTATCTATAAACTGCTATTAGGGAGTCATAACTCGGGCAGGGAATGGATTATCCTAACGAGTAAAAGCACGCTTATTGTGAATAAGCTATATGATAGAATAACCTAAAATCGTTAAAAGGACTTAATATGAAATCCTTAATATTCACATGGATAGTACTGCTGCTAGCCGCTTATTGTGAATAAGCTATATGATAGAATAACCTAAAATCGTTAAAAGGACTTAATATGAAATCCTTAATATTCACATGGATAGTACTGCTGCTAGCCGCTTGTGGTGAAACAAATATATCCGGCAGTATCCAGGTGGACTCTATTTCCCCTGCGCCTGACTCTGAGCTACCAGAGTTAGGCGAAACAGTAGAATTTGAGTTTCAGAATATTGGCTGGGAAATAGAGAACAAAGAAGCTAATCAAGAGGTAGATATTGTTGTTTGGTTTGTGGAGGCAAAGAATTCACAGGGTGGGGGGGTGAAAGTTGGTTGGAAGGTTCATACTACTACCCAAAGTTCAGGCTTTATCTCTATAACAGAAGAAATGCCATCGTGGAATCACAGTACCTTTACTCATAAACCAACCACTTTGTCATTTGGATTATGCGAAACCTCTACTATTATCGACGGTATTGTTGAAATTTGCGCTAGCATTGCAAATACAGAAACCTTTGAATATCAGTAATTCAATCTTTTATCAGCGGATATTTTCGTCGTTAACTCTGCTAGAATTGGCTCATTCGTATTCACCTTTGTAGGTACCCAGTGAGCCAACCTCAATTCTCTTCTTTACCGCTAAACCCCAGTCTATTGCAGAATCTTAATGATTTAGGTTACTCGCACATGACGCCGATTCAGCATCAAAGCCTACCGGCTGTGCTCAATGGGCAAGATGTTATAGCGCAGGGGAAAACCGGTTCAGGTAAAACCGCCGCGTTTTCTTTGGGCTTATTAAATGCCTTGGATGTAAAACGATTTTACGTACAGGGCTTAGTATTGTGCCCAACCCGTGAACTGGCAGACCAAGTGGCAAAAGAAATTCGCAAGCTTGCCCGTGCCATACACAACATTAAAGTACTCACACTATGTGGGGGCATGCCGTTTGGCCCGCAAATTGGCTCGTTAGAGCATGGGGCTCACATCGTCGTGGGCACGCCTGGGCGAATCGAAGAACATTTGCGTAAAGGCACGCTTAAATTAGATAAGCTCACCACTTTTGTATTGGATGAAGCTGACCGTATGCTAGAAATGGGCTTTCAAGATTCTTTGGATAACATCATTGAGCAAACGCCACAAAAACGCCAGACCCTATTATTCAGCGCCACTTTTCCAGATGAAATTCAAAACATCGCTCAGCGGGTGATGCAAGATCCGATTATGGTAAAAGTGGAAGGGGGTGTTGAAAACACTAACATTAAACAACACTTCTATTTGGTGCAGGATAACCAGCAGCGTTTAACGGCAGTTAAGCTGTTATTACTCAAACATAAACCAGAAAGCAGCGTGGTGTTTTGTGCCACAAAGCGAGAAACTCAAGAAATTTGTGATGAATTATCAAATGCTGGGTTTGCAGCGGTGGCTTTGCATGGGGATTTAGAGCAAAAGGATCGCGATCAAACCCTAGTGCGTTTTGCCAATAAAAGCGCATCGGTTTTAGTGGCCACAGATGTAGCGGCCCGAGGGTTAGATGTAGATGCTCTTGATTGCGTAATTAATTATCAAGCGGCCCGCGACCCAGAGATTCACGTCCATCGTATTGGCCGTACCGGCCGCGCTGGCAGCAAAGGTCAAGCGTTCACCCTGCATACCGATAAAGAAAGCTACAAGATGGCGGTGCTGGCAGAATATTTGGATATTAAAATTGAAAACGACATTCTGCCACCATTTAGTTTATTGGATAAACCGCCGTTCAAAGCCAATATGGTGACACTGCAAATTGATGGTGGCAAAAAACAAAAAGTACGTCCGGGTGATATCGTCGGTGCACTGACGTCTGAAAATGGTGTTGCCTTCAAACAAATTGGCAAGATTGATATGTTTGATAATTGGTCGTTTGTGGCAGTGGAAAGGGACGCAGCTAAAGTGGCCCTTAGAAAAATCAGCGAAGGCAAATTGAAAGGGCGTTCTTTCCGTGTGCGTCGCTTAAGGGGTTAGTTAATTTTCTAAGAGGTTCCATGGAAGAAAAACGGACCAGTGAAGAAGCTAAAGTTAAGCTGGAGCACGATGCCGCTAAGTTGTTTATGCGCCAGTATGAGCAGCTCACTGGTCACCGGATTCGTCATATTTGGCATAATCGCCCACAACGTCCAGACGTTTCCTGCATGCTAGATGGTGAGCGATTAGATTTGGAAATTGCTCATCTTTATGGCTCATCTCAAGAGGCCATGGATATTCTAAAACAAGGCATCAATGCCAACGTTAAACATCAACTTGAACTTCAAGAAGCATTCAGTAATACCCGTGAACGATTAATAAATGCCTTGAATGCCATCTTAAAAAACAAAGCCAGTAAAAAATATGACTCTAACCGAGTTTGGTTGGTGATACGAAATGCTCACCCCGCATGGGATCGGGAGCAAGTACTGAATGCTATGAGTGAAATTCAAATACCGGATGGGTATCAGTTTGATCAGATTTGGCTGGTGGCTGATTTTATGGGGAAGTCAGGGGTTGTGCGTTTAACTTAAATTAGCGCTCATCTCTAAACTTACTTATCTTGCTCTCTTTGCCTTCCCATTTTATTTGCCAGCTTGTTAAACAACCCTGTTTAAAATTGAACGTTCGATTAACAAATTGATTTTTGTAATTCCACTTATTAGCTGATCGTGAGTCGGGTTTGCCAAAGCGATTTTCAATGTGGGCGTAAGTCATTCCTTTTTTAAATTCGTCTTTGACTCTTAAATTTCTTAATTCTGTGCTGCTAAAATACGGGCAAGTGGCTTGTGTATATGTGCTGGAATTAATTGGCCGTTTAATATTGATATCGTCAATGTCTTTGTATTGAGTAATGTTAGTTTTAGGTGTGTAAGTTGTGCCTGAGGTCGGGCAGGGTTTGTCTGTGTATTGAAACTTGCCATTGGCTTGCTCACAGCGATACAGTTCTGAAAAGCAATGGTGATAGGTTAAGAATAATAAAATCAGCAGACTAAATTTAAACATGGCCAATCCTTGGTGATGAAATATATATTATTAATATCCTCTTTATATGCCTAGCCCTATACTAAAGAACATAGTTTTTACTTCTTTATATCGAATATAGTTGAGCTCTAGTCTCAGTCCGCTCATCTTTTTACCTAATGTAATACCTGCCCCGGATAAATTTGAGCAACCACTACCATCCCAGATATTGAGTACTTCATTTGCTTCTAATGACCAGCAATGGCGACCAAATTTTACAAAGGGACTATTTTTTATTGGTAAATGAATAATTCCATTAACACCGACACTGGCACCCTCAAAGTGGAAGTCATGGAATATACTATGAGTGATGCTATCTTCCAAATTATCCTCTTCTTCATCACTATCAAGCCAAAATGTAAAAGCACTTTCGATACTAGCAATAGGAAGAAGATGAATTCCGGCTGTTAGATTAATGCCAGAGGTATAGCTAGAAAGCACTTCGTCTTCAGGTTTATAACTGTGGTGGCCAATAAGGTAGCTGGCAGAGCCGAACCATACTTTGTTTTCCATTTCTTTTTCTGTATAGGAATGCTGAGTAGGGGCTGGATTGGCACAAACTAATTGAAAAGAAAAAAGAAAGGTAAAAATTAAAAGTCGCGCAAGCATGAATCTTCCTTGAATGCTAAATATCTTTTTGTGGTCGCTGATTTTCAAGTGATGGGTTACGATTTCGCTTCGCTCAATCTAACCCATCCTACTGTTGCTTGTTAAATTAGAAAATGGCTCGCGCCTACGTCCGGAATGACGAAGGCAAGCTTTGACGAAACGCAGCGAATACTTTAGCTGCGTCTCCCATTAAAGCGCTTTAATCGCTTCCAATTGTTCAGAAAGCTTAGCTGCCGCGTCTTCAAATTCGGCCAGTTTGGCTTTCTCTTTTTCGATGACGTCAGCCGGTGCCTTGTCGGTAAATTTAGGGTTATTTAATTTACCAGCCACACGACCAAGTTCCTTTTGGTTTTTCTCTAATGCTTTACTTAAGCGATTGATTTCAGCGGCGGCATCAATGTTACCGGCCATTGGAATCAATACTTCCATTTTGCCCACAAGAGCCGTTGAAGAAAGCGGGGCTTTTTCGCCGCCGTTTAACCAAGTGATGTCCTCTAGCTTGGCCATGGCCTTTAAGAAATTGGTGTTAGCATCTAAGCGGCGTTGATCATCATCACTGCCGTTTTTGAATAAACATTTAACGGGTTTACCCGGACCTATGCCTAAATCGGCGCGAATATTACGAATACCCGTGATTACACCTTTTAGCCATTCGATGTCGGTTTCGGCTTGTGCATCTACTTTGCTTTCATCGTACTGAGGGTACTGGGCGAGCATGATGGTTTCGCCATTTTTCGACAGCTTAGTGGTGTCGGCAATCGGCGCTAGAGTTTGCCAAATTTCTTCGGTGATGTAAGGCATCATTGGATGAGCTAAACGTAAAATGGTTTCTAACACGTTTACCAAGGTACGACGGGCGGCGCGTTTTTGCGCGTCTGTAGATTCGTCGCTCCACAATACAGGTTTAGAAAGCTCTAAGTACCATGCGCAGTATTCGTTCCATACAAAGTCGTAAAGGGATTGTGCGGCGTGATCAAAACGGAAATCATCAAGTGCATGGATGATTTCTTTTTCCGCTTGTTGTAAGCGTGAAATAATCCAACGATCCGCCAGAGAGAAATCTACGTCGCCATTGTTTAAATCCGCAATGGCGTCTTTGCTTAATGGGGATTCATCGGTATGACCAATGGACTCCATAACAAAGCGCGTGGCATTCCATAGTTTGTTACAGAAGTTACGGTAGCCTTCTAAGCGGCTCATATCAAACTTCACGTCACGACCTGTGGAGGCCAATGATAAGAAAGTAAAGCGCAATGCATCGGTACCGTGGGCGGCAATGCCGTCAGGGAAGTGTTTGCGGGTTTGCTTTTCAATTTTCGCTGCCATTTGAGGCTGCATCATGCCGCTGGTGCGTTTTGATACAAGATCTTCAAGTTCGATACCGTCAATGATGTCCAGTGGGTCCAATACGTTACCTTTGGACTTGGACATTTTCTGGCCTTCTTGGTCACGTACAAGGCCATGGACGTAAACCTTTTTAAACGGTACTTCGCCGGTGAACTTCAGGGTCATCATGATCATTCGGGCAACCCAGAAGAAGATGATGTCAAAACCGGTAACCAATACATCGGTTGGGTGGAAGGTTTTTAATTCTTCTGTGTCTTCTGGCCAGCCAAGGGTAGAGAATGTCCATAAAGCCGAGCTGAACCACGTGTCTAGTACGTCGTTGTCTTGGCGTAGATTCACATCATCGCTTAAGTTGTTATCTTGACGTACATCCGCTTCGCTGCGACCCACGTATACATTGCCGTTGTCGTCATACCAAGCAGGGATGCGATGGCCCCACCAAAGTTGGCGCGAGATACACCAGTCTTGAATGTCACGCATCCAAGCAAAGTACATGTTCTCGTAGCTTTTTGGTACAAATTCGATGCTGCCGTTTTCAACCGCTTCAATGGCGGGCTTGGCCAGTTCTTCAATGCGCACATACCATTGGTCGGTGAGCATTGGCTCGATGACCACGCCACCTCGGTCGCCGTAAGGTACGGTTAAATCGTGATCTTTCACTTCATCCAGTAAGCCAAGCTCGTCAAATTTCGCCACGATGGCTTTACGTGCTTCAAAACGATCTAGGCCAGCGAATTCTTGGGGTAATTCGGTGCTGTAGTCTTCGCTTGGTTCGCCGTTTGTGTTGAATACTTCGGCTTCGGCACGAATCTCACCATTAAAGGTGAGAATGTTGATCATAGGCAGTTTATTGCGTTTACCTACTTCGTAGTCGTTAAAGTCGTGAGCAGGGGTGATTTTTACGCAACCCGTGCCTTTTGTCATATCAGCGTGTTCGTCACCGACAATAGGAATGCGGCGGCCAACCAGTGGAAGCTCAATGAACTTACCAATTAAATCTTTATAGCGTGGGTCTTCTGGGTTCACCGCCACGCCGGTATCGCCGAGCATGGTTTCAGGACGGGTAGTGGCCACCACGATGTAGTTGTGGTCGTCTTGAGTAGTGACACCATCGGCCAATGGGTAGCGGAAGTGCCACATGTGGCCTTTTTTATCTTTGTTTTCCACTTCAAGATCAGAAATGGCCGTGTGCAGTTTAGGGTCCCAGTTAACGAGGCGCTTTCCGCGGTAGATGAGATCTTCTTTGTAGAGGCGCACGAATACTTCTTCGACGGCTTTGCTTAGGCCATCGTCCATGGTGAAGCGCTCACGACTCCAATCCACCGATGAGCCTAAACGGCGAATTTGGTTGGTGATGTTTCCACCGGATTCGGCTTTCCAGTCCCAGACTTTTTCTAAGAATTTTTCACGGCCCAGCTCTTTTCGATCAATGCCTTGAGCGGCCAATTGACGCTCTACCACCATTTGCGTGGCGATGCCGGCGTGGTCGGTGCCCGGCTGCCATAGGGTGTTTTTGCCTTGCATGCGGTTGTAGCGAATCATGCAGTCCATAACTGCATTATTAAAGCCATGACCCATGTGCAAAGAGCCGGTGACGTTTGGTGGCGGAATCATGATGCAGTAGCTGTCATCACCACCTTGGGGAGCAAAATAGCCCTTTTTTTCCCAAGTGTTATACCAAGATTGCTCGATTGCGTGGGGCTGGTAGGTTTTATCCATGGCCATGGCTGTTATTCACCGATTGTAAAGCTGAAAAATGGCGCTGATTATAGCGGTTTTTAGGGGGGGATAGTAGTAATAGGGAATTGTTTGTGATTTGTGTTTGAGCCCCAAGCCTATGAAATTCCATTCAAAAAGCCCATACTAGTGCAGCTAAATGAAGGAGACAAAATGAAAAGCATTAAATTTGCATCGATAGCTACATTAAGTTGGGCTTTGATTGGTTGTGGTAGTGGTGATAGTGGCGGCCCAGCCCCATATAGTTTGGATGATTACACTGATAGACAGGTCAGCACTCAAGACTTAACAGGTACTTGGGTAATGGTGACGGATATTGACATATCTGCAACTTATCAAGGAGATAGTGGACAAGGTGATGTTTATTTGAAAGATTATTTTGTAATTACAGGGGATGAAACTTCTGGCTATGAACGTAGTGCTTGCCATGGAAGATCTAGCCAGCCGATTACAGTTTCTGGGAGTACAATCTCACTTTATAGTGGTTATGATGAATCGATATTAACCGGTTCAATCTCTGAGAACTCTTCTGCTACATTTAGCACCTCGGATTCATATCCTTATAATGGTGGAACAATTGACCTTCAATTTGATGCGAGCATGGTTAAAATCAGTAATGCCACCAATGATTTTGTGCAAATGAGTTATACATCAAGCGACGGCAATGATTCAGATAGCCTAAATTGCTTCCAACAAACTCGCGGTGACTTTTCCGGTGGCGGTTATTCTGAAACCTTTACAGAGATCGCAGTAAATGGTTTTTATGCCGAGAAATATTCAGGTGATGAGCCTTATACGGCGATCGAATTTTATAATGGTATTTACCTTTTGTTTGATACTGATTATGGTGATAGTGTAAGTTTTAGTCATACTGTTATTTCAAGTGATTCTGAATTAGTTGAATTTAATGGGTTGGACTCTGTTGATTCAGTCAGTGGTACAATTTCAGTGGAATTGCCATAAATGTAATTTAGATTACCTATATTTGGAGCCCGCAATAGCGGGCTTTTTTGGTTATTACATTTATTGCTTGCTTGGCCAGCCTGCACACTATTTTTAATAATATTTGACTAGACAAAAATCATCACGATAATGGTCCTTTTAAAAATAAACTAGGAAAGGAAAATAGGGATATGACGGTTAAAGCATTGTTGGCTACAACCTTATGTAGTGCTGTGTTGGTGGGTTGCGGCTCCGGTAGTAGTGGTAGTAATGGCCCTTCAGTTAGTGAATATAGCCTTGATAGCTTCCAAGGACGTTCTGTGAGTACACAAAGCATAGTAGGTACTTGGGTGATGACGGGGACTATTGACATTGAAGCATCATCATCACAGAAGAGTGCAAATGGTAAAGAAGCCCTTAAAGAAACTTTCATTATTGTTGAAGATAGCGGCTCATTATACAAACTGACATGTGATGAGACATATGCTGCTCGAGTTAGTGTTAATGGGGATACCATTTCTTTTAGTGGCCTTAATGCCACTTTAAATAATAACTCAGAGTTTAGTGGTACGAATTCTGAGAGTATTTATGACTCAGGCGTTACAATTAACGTTACTCTTGACCTTGATGCAGTAAAAATTAGCGATAGTACAAACCCATTAGCCACATTAAACATTTCTAATGATACTGAAAGTGACTCCGGTGGTCTTGGTTGTGTATCTCAATCTAATGGGTATGTAAATGCTAGTGCTGAATCCGTTAGTTTTGAAACTGTACAAACACATTATGTGGATCTAGAGCGCTATACAGGTGATGATGGTTACACAGCTATTTATACCGACTTACAAGGGTATTATGATTACGATACGGATTATGGTGACTCTGTGGAGTTCGATATTTTGACTCATTCAGAGAGCTCACAAGTCATCTCTTTTAATGGCTCTGATCGTTATGGCAATATATCAGGTGCAATAAACGTCAACTTACCAGTACAATAATTCAGAGCCCGCAATAGCGGGCTTTTTTATGTTAACTGGTTGTACCTATTTAACAAAAAAGATGTCATAACCTCTGTGTTTGTTAAGCTACGATGATTCAAGTATTCATGGATGAAGTATGCTAATTCAACGTTGTTTAATTCTATCTTTCATTTTTACATTATCAGCTTGTGGCGGTTCTGATGAACCACAAGGGCCTGTGATAACTCCATATGATTTAACTCAATATCAAAGCAGAGCTATTACTTCTAGTAATTTGGCGGGTACATGGGTGGCGGTTGGTCGTGGCACTCATTCTTATACCTCTGCTAACGATGTTGAATATGTGCAGCCGTTTGCCATTAAAGAGTATTTTGTGATTACTCAGCAAGGCAATACGTATTACAAAAAACATTGTGATTATACTGGGGAATATGACTATAAAACGCTGAGTTTTAATGGCAATGAATTGGTTTTTTCGGGTAATAGTTTTATCGGTGAGGTTAGTAATTTTTCAAGTATTACTGGCACATTTAATGACACCAGTGAAGTGCCTGCATCGTATCAAAATCATTATGCCGCTTCATCATACCGTACTGTCATTGATTATGAGATGTTAAAAATAAGTGATGCAGTTGAACCCTTTGCTACTACATTGGTACAAACAGATTCTATATCTTTATCTATTCCTAGTTATTGCTTTCAGCAATCTAATGGCTATTTAACTATAGGGGATCAAGTAAAAGGGCATTTTAATTCAGTAAAATCCTATTATTTAGAGTTGGAGAGTTGGCAAGAGACCTCGGATTTCGCAAAGTTTGACGCTAATAGTTATTATCAATTTTATTCAGATTTTATTGCTTCGTTGAATATAGACTTAGATATACAGGTGACTGATTTAAATGAGCGTTTATCGTTTACAGCTGAAGGGCGTGATCACTCGATTGCGGGTTCAGTAGTGGTTGAGCTGCCTCAAGAATAACTAACCGCGAAGGTCTCTATGGGTGACCTCATAACCTCTGTCTTTATAAAATTTAAAGTGTTTTCGAGTTTGCTCGAGCACTTTTTCATCTTGCACCACAATTTCAAGAACCCTTGCAAAGCGGCTAAAAAAATTAGGCTGCGGGGAGTTTAAGTTAATCATGACATCATAATGATGTGATGGGTGATTTTGCCAGCCGATTTGAATTGGAGCTGATTGCTCTTGGTTTACTAAATTATGAGGCAAAAACGATTCGGGTTTGTATTGCCACATGAGTGCATCTAAGCGCTTGGCTTGATCTTCATTTTCTACATGCACGTACACTTGATGGCCTTCACCATAAGCTTTTTCGCTTAGCCGGCAGGCAAAGTTAAAGCGGGCTAATTCATCCGTATGGCCAAGAATGTAGAAGTCGATAACCGTCATATGCGTGCTCAAATATTATTCGCTCAGTATACGTCTTGTGACTTTAATTAGCCACTGCAAGGGCAAGCCGCACATGGACAAGACAAGAGAGCCCTTGTATAACAAACATTCAAACTATAATAAAAATAACCTTAAGTAGTTGATGTACCTTATGCTCCGAGTCATTCGATTTATTCTATTGTGTTTGGCTAAGTTGATGTGTGTGGCGCTTTATCGTTACCGACTAACTTGGCTTAGCCGTGATCAGTTTGATCAATTCCATCATGTGCGACTCATTGTTTTCTTGAATCATACTAGCCTATTTGAATTGTTGTTTATTGGGCTGGCACCGATGCATGTGTTATGGCGTTTAAGTGGTGAATTAATTGCTCCCGGTGCGGATATTACGTTGAATGATCGGCCTATTGTTGGCCGTATATATCATACGTTATTACCCGGGATGATCCCTATTTCTCGTAAAAAAGATGAAACTTGGCAGTATTTTTTGAGTCGAGTTGGTGAAGATAGTTTAGTGGCTATTTTGCCAGAAGGCCGAATGAAGAGGCGAAATGGTCTCGACAAACACGGTCAGCCCATGACGGTACGCGGTGGCATAGCGGACATCTTGAGTGTAAAAAACTCAGGCAAAATGATGTTTGTATACTCTGGAGGGCTGCACCATGTTCATGCCCCTGGGGATGCTTTTCCTAAGTTATTTAAGACCATACAAGCATCTGCTGAATTATTAGATATAGCAGCCTATAAGTCCGCTTTAACAAGTGAATGCTCAAACGATTTTCGTCGAACGGTGATTCATGATATACAAAAGCGATTGGAGGAGTATTCGTAATAGAAATATTTATGATCAATTAGACGGCTTCAGTCTAATCCTATTGTTGACCTATCGGTCATGTCTGATTATGTTCAAATATCCGTTTTTTGCATGACAAGGATGTAGCATGGCAAGCGCAGATATTGATTACACTCGTAATTTAAAAGAATTTGAAAAATTGGTTGCCCGTAATCGTTGGCAAGTAAATAACCTGCCTAAGTGGTGGCCTAAAGTGAAGCGTAAGCCCATCATTATTAGTGAGGGGGATTCTTGGTTTGATTTTCCAGTAAAAAGTTTAACGGATGTATTGGGTGTTTTTTTACGTTACACCATTGGATTACAGAAGTTTGGTATGGACAGTAAAACTAATGTCATTGATTTTTTAAGTCGAGATAAAACATTAGATGGAATTTTTTTACGCTTAGAGCGAAGCGGCGATCACGCCAAAGAGTTAGCAGCAAAACAGCCAGATAAACGTAACGGTGTATGGGAAAAAAAGTTTCCATCTCAAACTTTATACACGGCACTACAAAATAAAACGGCACGAAAACATGTAGATTGCATTGCCATTAGTGCCGGAGGGAATGATTTAGTAGATGGAGTACGTCACGGTGTATTGCAAGCGTACACTGGAGATTGGAAAACATCTTATGATCATGATTTGTTAACCCAGACGGCCCGTGAAATTATTGATCAATACATTATTGCATTAGAGTATCGTGATGAATTTTCGCCACAAGCCCATGTGGTGACTCATGTGTACTCCTATGCTATTCAACTAAGTTCAGGTACCTCAACACAATTTGACTTTTCTGATGTAGGCTTTTTAATCAAAGAGTTATTAGGCTTTTTAAAACTGGATATCATTATCAAGCCGCTTAAATCCATTGGTATTGATATTACTGACCCTGGTGAATACACCTTAACCAGCGAAGCGAATCTGCATGAAACTTTCGATGAGCTGGGCTGGCCTGCTAATCCGATGAATGATGATGGCTCTAAAAGCCCAGTGGGGGTAAATCAAGAAAGAGCTGAGTTTATAAAAGCCATGTTAGATGCTTTTTTTGAACAGATGCAAAATCTTCCTAATTTATATAAGGAAAAAACCGGTAAACCATTGCAGAAATTTCACTGTATTGATTTACGTCAAGAAGTTCAGGACCCAAAATACTGGGCGGACTTTATTCATTTAAATGGTGATGGATATAGAGAAATATCAGAAATTTTCTCTAAGAAAATACGTGAGCTTATATAGAAATATATAAACTAATCGTTATTTTACAGGTAAATAAAAGTGAAGGGGCTCTGCTGTGTGAAGATAGTCTTAATTACATGCATCTTATTGCAAGGTTGTAGCGTGTATTATTCTCCACATGGCGGAGGTAAAGCAAAAGGTAGGGGTGGTGTGATCATTAAAGTTCCACCGCAGAAGCCTGAAGTTAAACCCATACCCGAGTCTAAGCTGGAACCAACTAATAATTTGGGCGACCGCCTTTGAAGTTTGAATGAAGAAATAATGCTAAAGGCTGGCGATTATTTTTTAGCCCTTTGAAATCACAGAGACGAAAAGCACCTCTAGGGTGCGACAAAAGCGCAGCGTAAACATTAGCTGCGTCTTTCGTCTTTCGTCTTCCGTTAAATCTTATTAGCTAAGTAATTAACCAATAACGGTACTGGTCGACCAGATGCCCCTTTTGCTTTACCACCTGAGTGCCATGCGGTCCCTGCAATATCTAAGTGGGCCCATTTTTGCCCTTCAGTAAAGCGACTTAAGAAACATGCTGCTGTAGTTGCACCTGCCAAAGGGCCACCAATATTGGCGATGTCGGCGAAATTACTATCAAGCAGCTCTTGATATTCTTCTTGTAATGGTAGACGCCAAACAGTGTCTCTGCTGGTATTACTGGCTTCGATCAGTTCTTGTGCTAAGTCATCAACCTCAGTAAATAAGCCCGAATTAACGCGACCCAGAGCAGCCATACACGCACCTGTTAATGTGGCAATATCCACAATGCTGGCAGGCTCGTAGGTTTCAATGGCATAGGTGAGTGCATCACACAGAACTAAACGGCCTTCGGCATCTGTGTTTAAAATCTCTATGGTGGTGCCATTCATGGCAGTGACAATATCACCGGGCTTGCTGGCATGACCAGAAGGCATATTTTCAGCGGCAGCAATTACGCCCACAAAGTTAATGGGTAGCTCTAATTCAATAATGGCAAGCATGGTGCCCAGCACAGAAGCTGCACCACACATGTCGTATTTCATTTCATCCATGCCTGCACCGGGTTTTAAGCTGATGCCGCCAGTATCAAATGTTATGCCCTTGCCCACTAATACGTGAGGGGCGTCGCCAGCTTTTCCAGCTAGATATTCCATGCAGATGATTTTGCCCGGTTCAATGGAGCCTTTAGATACGGATAGGAAAGAGCCCATTCCTAGCTCTTCCATTTTATCTTCATCTAAAATTTTAGTGGCGAGGTTGTCGCTCATAGTGGCAAGTTTATCGGCTTCGTCAGCAAGGTAGGATGGGGTTGCAACGTTGGGGGGCATATCTCCGAGTTTTTTGGTGTAAGCCATGCCTTTTGCAAGGGCTTGACCGAATTTTAGATCTAATTCGGCGGTGTTGTCTGCGATGACGGTTAGACTTTCAATGGTGTTTGGGTTTTCATCTTTTTTACTTTTGCACTCATCAAAATGGTACAACGCCCCTTGGAATGCTTGTCCAATTTGTTTGTATGCCCATTCAGTATCAAAACCATCAAGCTCAATATCGCGAATATCGATTGCCGCGGTGTTGGCTGCGCTGGTTTTGAGTGCACTGGCTGCAGCATTTAATGCCTTGATGAAGTCTTTGCCTTTCACAGGCTGTTGGCCTAAACCAATCAGAATTAATCGTGGGCCTTTCGCTTGTGGTATGACTAACGTCTGCGCTACTTTGCCTTTGATGTCGTCATTTTGCTGTAACTGATTGATGAAATCATCCAGTTCGTTGTTGATGGTAGCGGTGGCGGCAGGTAGTTCGCCTTCACTTGGTACAAAAAGAATTAGAGCGTCCCCTTGGTATTCATTAATAGGGGTTTGTGTCACGGTAAGTTGCATACTGTCTCCGTATCCGGCTTGAGGTTTTTATGTCCGGTTGTAGTGCTGAATAGAATTTTCAGGGATAATGCTGAGTCTACTTGAAAAAGCCGATATTTCCAGAGTGTGCTTAGCTTATTTAATGCTTCGGCTTAATTCATAAAAGGATTATTTCTTGATATTAACGCGTTATTTCCTGCGAGAGTTACTGACATCGACCTTTGTTATTACGGGTATCTTGATGTTGATTGTAGTAAGTGCTCGCTTAGTGGTGCACTTAAACAAAGCCGTGGCTGGTATTATTCCTCCTGAAGCCGTGTTCTATACCATTTTGTACAACAGCCCTGGCTTTTTACAGCTTATATTGCCTTTAGGGTTTTATATTTCCATTTTGCTGGTTTATGGACGAATGCACAGCGAAAATGAAATGACAGTGCTTTATGCCACAGGTTTTGGCCCTAAACAGGTATTTAAAATTACCATGGCCCCTGTAGGTGTCATGATGCTTTTGATTGGCTTTTTAAGTTTGTGGTTGGCGCCAACTGCTGCGGACAAGTTAGACTCTTACTATCAAATACAACAACAAGAAAGCGAGTTCTCGTTTATTACGCCGGGGCGCTTTAATGCAATAGGCAGTAAAGGTGAGCGCGTATCTTATGCTCAAACCCTGTCAGCTGATCGTAAACAAATGCAGAATGTGTTCATTGCGGATGGCAATACCGTTATTTTGGCGGAATCGGGCCGACAATATGTCAGCGAAAAAAGTGGTTCTCGCTATTTAGAATTAACTAATGGTCGCCGTGTTTCAGGTGAGCCAGGTAAGTATCAGATGGAGACCATGGGATTTGATACTTACTCAGTGAAAATTGCGGAAGAAAGCAGTGTCGCCAAGAAGGCGCGCAGAGAAGCCATTAATACCATTGACCTTTGGCATAGTAAGCGCCGTGCTGATAATGCTCGGCTGCATTACCGTATTGGCCTTTTTTTACTCATTCCAATTATTGTATTAATTGCCTTCCCGCTAAGCCATGTTAAGCCAAGGCAAGGCCGTTATGGAAAAATGCTGCCAGCTATTGTGATTTATATGGTGTATTACACCATGCTAATTACGGCTAGAAAATGGATGGAACAAGGGGCAACGGCTCAATGGTTGGGTTTATGGTGGCTCCATGGAAGCTTTATTATATTGGGACTATTTCTCATGTATTGGCCTAGCTTAATGCTCAAATTAGGCCGGATAAGGGCAGCATCAAAAGATAAGAAGGCTCAGAAAGGGGCTGCTAATGCGTAAGATTGATGCTCACATCAGAAGTTCGGTACTCAATGCTATCTTAGCCGTGTTATTGGTACTTACCATGCTTGATATGGTGATCGCGTTACTTAATCAGTTGGATAATATCCGCAGCACATTTACGTTTTGGGATGCGGTGTATTACGTGGTGGCTTCCAGTCCCACACGTCTTTATGAAATGATCCCTATGATAACGCTCATTGGCTGCTTGGCAGGACTTGGGGGGTTGGCCACCCATAGTGAACTTACCGCCATTCGTGCTGCTGGTGTGAGTACTCAGCGAATTACATATTCCACGGTGAAAGCTGCTTCCATCATGATGGTGCTAGGTTTGTTGATGGGTGAATACATTGTTCCGGATTTAGAGCGCATGTCCACCAGCTTTCGAACCATTGCTCTTGGTCGTTCAGTTGCCGAAAATAACGAAGGTAAAGGGCACTGGCATCGTGAGGGAGATAATTACATGCGTTTTGCTGCCATTGAGCCTAATGGTGTGTTGCATGGTTTAACGGTTTATGAATTTGACGATGAAAAGCAATTAACGGTGATGACTCATGCCAAGCGAGCCATTTATCAGCGAGGTGAATGGTCAATGGAAAATGTCTCCATTACCAAATGGGATGAAATCAATACCATTAGTATCAAGCGTCAAACGGACACGTTTCAAACAGAGCTAACGCCGGATCGGTTGAAATTTGTGGCACAAAAACCCGGTGATATGGCCATTTCTACATTGTTTCGTTATAGCCAATACCTCGAAGCTCAAGGGCTAGGTGATGGGGAGTTTATGCTCGCCTTTTGGAAGAAGGTGTTACAACCCGTGAGTATATTTGCTTTAGTCTTAGTGGGTATTAGTTTTATTTTTGGCCCGTTGAGGTCAGTGACCATGGGGCAGCGATTATTTAGCGGTATCATGGTGGGTTTGGTGTACAAAATAGCTGTAGACCTGTTTGGACCTATGGGGTTGTTGTTTGGTATTGGTCCACTATTGGCTAATCTTATACCTATTATCTTATGTCTGATTTGGGGCGGCTGGATGTTGCGTCGGGCCAGCTAATCTTTTGAATAAGGTGTGGTTGTTAGTATACTGCGCCGCCAATGTATTAAGCTGATTATTCAGGTAGGTGTTAGCTTTGTCGTTCTCTATTGATTCAGGCAGTCATGAATAAAGTTTATATCAGCGCACAACAACTTTTAGAAGATTCTTTCGAACTGGCCATTCAGGTGTATGAAAGCGGCTTTCGTCCTGATTATATTGTAGGTGTCTGGCGTGGCGGTGCCCCAGTAGGCATAGCCGTGCAGGAGTTATTGCATGTATTTGGAGTGGAGTCTGATCACATAGCGATTCGCACATCAAGCTATACCGGAATTGGTGAGCGTAGCAAAACTGTGCGCGTACATGGTTTAACCTATTTGATTAAACGTTTAGAAAGTGAACATAACTTGCTAATTGTGGATGATGTTCATGACAGTGGTTTAAGCATTGACCATACAATTTTAGAACTGAAAAAAGCCTGTAAAAAAAATACCCCCAATATTCGTGTAGCCACTCCTTATTACAAACCAAAGAATAACAAAACTGATCGCGTTCCGGATTATTTTGTACACGAAAGTAGCGAGTGGCTGGTGTTTCCTCATGAAATTGACGGTTTAACCACAGAAGAAATTCGTGAGAATCGACCTGAACTTGCGCATATTGCGGATAGGATTGATGCTATTAAAAAAGCTTAAATAAAAAGGGTAGCAATGGCTACCCTTTTAAATTACATGCCGCTGGCATACATCATCACATGGTAAATCACGTTCTGCTCGTTCACACCGCTAACTAAGTGCGCCCCAGGGCCAATGGCATAGATACCCACATCTTCACCACCATGAGTTTCGCTGCCGCGAGGGTGCAGAGCTTCTTGGTGATACCCCGGTTGGGCGGTATCAATTTTAGAGATATCTTTTCGCCCTACGTTGATTGGTTTGTCGTAACTGGCGTCGGCATCTGTTTCATCTTTTAAGTCGTGCATCCCGCGACCATTTAAATATCCCAAGGTAGTGTAAGGTAAGCCGTCTTCCATTAATGTTGGTTGGGTTTCATTGGGTGCCACCACTTTACCTAAAATAGGGTTACCTCGTTTAGGGTAGCCTGCCATGGTCATCACGTGGCTGTGATCGGCAGTGACAATGATAAGAGTCTCGGATAAATCCACTTTACTTAATGCAAGTTCAACGGCATTGGATAATTCTATGGTGTCATGTAGTGCATTATAGGCGTTGCCTGCATGGTGGCTATGATCAATACGACCGGCTTCTACCATTAAAAAATACCCTTTGCTATTTTGCGCTAATTTATCAATGGCTACGGATGTCATTTCACTTAAACTAGGCTCGCCTAAAGTATCCTTTGAGCGATCTTGTTCATAACGCATATGAGATGGGTTGAACAAACCAAAAATGTGGCTGCTATTTAATGTATTTTGGTTAAATAAACCTTTTTGGTTATTAACATAAGCACCACTTGGATATAAATCGCGCCATTCATTAATTAAATGACGACCATCTTTGCGCTTGCCTTCGGCTGTTTCTGAGTTTGGGTTTTCTTCATTAAATTTAATATCGTTTGGTAAAAAATTGCGTCGTCCACCACCAAGTATTACCTCAATTCCATTGCTATTAAAATTAGGGTACTTGGAAGCAAGGGTTTGCTGAAATTCAATGAGCTGAAGGGCAATGTCTTTACAGGCTTTCTCAGATTCAGGGACCTTTGCATCGTTTTCCCAGTTTCTATGGGGAGATTTTGCATAAGTGGCGGCGGGAGTGGCGTGAGTGATTCGAGCAGTACTGACAATACCTGTGGCTTTACCCATTAATTCAGCACTTTCCAGCGCCGTGGTGAGTTCATGTCCTTGTGCGCTTTGGCAATTACCTTTTTCGACGGTCTCATCAATGGATAATACCCCTGCATCTGTTTTGATGCCGGTCATAATGGCGCTCATGGTGCCGGCTGAATCTGGAGTTTGCTGATCGGTATTATAAGTTTTAGATAAACCAGTAAATGGGAAGTGTTCAAAGCTTAAGGTATTTTCTTCTCCGGATTCGCCTTTTAACTGCCCTTGTAAAATTCGAGCGGCGGTTAGTGTGCTAATACCCATACCATCACCTAAAAAGACAATCACGTTTTTAGCCTTGGATCTTTGTTTTAAATCTAAAACAGATAGCTTTTCTGCAATGGACTTTTGACCTTGTTGATACCAAGGGTTCTGTGTTTGTACGGATGAGAGGGTTGTAGGCTGGCTAGATCCAGAACTGCAAGCAGTAAGGAGGCCTAATACCGGAAGCACAGGTAAGATTTTTAATATATTCATGATGTTCCTTTATGAAACAAAAAAGCTGAATGCATTATGCATTCAGCTTTCTATAAATGGAAATTAAAGGTCTAAAGCGATTTTAATATCACGCCATGATACCAGCTTAAAATTTTGATTTTCAATGGGTAAAAAATTACGACCATCTTGTACAACTAATAAGCCCTCAGGGAAAGTGGCATTAAAGTTCACCGATGACACGGTTAAGCCGTCTGTTTCTGAGGCACCATCAATTTCTAGGGTTTCATTTAGGCTAATGCGAAATTCACCTTTAAACTCATAAGGTGCATGAGCATTAAATACCACATAGCTGTCATTGCCTTGGCTTGATACTATTAGCCACTTCTCGTCACCTTTTGTATAAATTTCCATGCCTTCAATGTCGGCGGTAAGATGAACGCCTACTTGGCTTACCATGGTCATGGAAGTTGGCGCATTAGGCTCGGCACCTAAGGTCCATACCGAAGCGTTTTCTTCACCAATGAATAGGCGCTGAGTTTGTTCATCTGTGGTGCAACCTTCTGGTTGTGTCTCCACACTAAACTCTCTTACTAGCTCACCTTGCCATCCGCTTTTTTGATCTGAAATGTGCCATTGTTGAAAACGACCATCGCTGTCATTAATAAAAACATACACTTGATCATTTAAACCTTTATACATGCACAAACCATAAACCCCATCTAACCCAGTTTGAATTTCATTTACGGCGTTAATAAACCCCGTTTGAGGATGAATGCTAAATAATGTAATAGTATTTCGATCCCGCTGGCTGGCGGCTGCGATATCGGCGGGTTTACCGTTAAGGCTAAAACCTTGGCGAATATCCACATTATTCACGCGGCCCACCAATAGCTCTTGGGTTTGTTGCCCTGCTAAATTGTAGGCATACAAACCACGTTTTTTATTAGTGCCTACAATTAAACTTTTATTATTATCTTTAGGGTGTACCCAAATAGCGGGATCGTCTGCTGCATCCCCTTGACTGCTAACCGCTTGAGTCTCAACCAGAGGTTTTACATTTTTAATGTTAGAATGAGTTCTAGCAGAATCAGTGAATGGTATATGCCATTTTACTAGTTTTCCATCGGCATCATTCATGGCAGTAAACTGTATTTTGTCTATACCCAAACGCTGTGCACTTAATGAGTCCAGTTCCATATGTTCATTTAAGGTTTGGGTGGAGTACGGCTCAATATTAAAACCTTTAATTTTAAATTGATGAATGGTTCCGGTACCTGCTTCAGCCATAAATAAATTATCTTCGATGACAGCTAGGGGGCCTGAGTTTTCAGATAGGTTGCCATAAGGGGCAACCAAATCAATCGCCGCGCGTTTCACTTCACTTTCTGCTCTTGCTGAATACACCCAAACACCTATGTCTTCCTCACTGACAAACAGCTGATCGGTAGCATCATGTACGGCACATGATTCTGCCCCTGGAGGCATTGGCAAGTGACGTAATAGTTTCAATTCAAAATCTTTTTTACCTTCTTTAATGTAATACTGGTGCGCCATATGCTCTTCATCTAATAAAAAAACCTGTAATGGATTGTTTTCACTTTGATATAAACACAGACCTTCAATAGGCATTAAAACACCAGTTCCGTGCTTGATGTTTAACCGGTTATTTTGAACACGAATTAGACTAGGCTGTCCTGCCTCGTTAATCGCAAAAACAACAGATTGCTGGTCGACTTTGCGTGTATCCATATATTCAGCTTTTTCTGAAAGTGTATGTATGGCGTTATATTGTTGATCGGACAAAGTGAAGCTGGTTTGAGGTCCGTAACTTAACCATTGGTTGGTAGTCAGCTGAATAGCATGCTCCCCATTAAGGGGTAATGGTTGATGCACGATAGAGTTCGATAACATTTTTTCTGGTAAAAAACTGCAGGCACTAGTGATAATGGTGCTAAAAATTAAAAATAGTATAGTGGACTTCATAAATAACCTATTAAATATCGCGTTATTAAAGCAAGGTGGTAATGGACTCCACCTGGCAGCTTAAAAGACTAAAATTGCGAAATAGTTAACCCTAGACGATAACGAGTACCGTAGTCTTCGTATTGGGAGTTGTATGCTTCTGAATTGACATATGTGTAATAAGGCTCATCAGTTAGATTGGCTATATCAAATGAAACCTTCATATTATCCAGAATGTTGTACGACATGCTGAAGTCCAGTTGAGTTTGTGCTGCTTGATATACATCATATAAATGAGTTGTTATGTCATTCACTTCTAGTAGGTATTCAGATTTATAGTTTGCAGCAATACGAAGCATCCATTGACCTTGCTCATAACCAACAATGAAGTTACCAGTAACATCTGATTGATTGGGTAAAGATATTTCACGCTCCACTAAATCACCATCATCATAGGTGCTGATCAGGGCATCCGATTCAATAAAACTAGCATTAGCACTAATTAATAAACCATTAAGAGGGTAAGGTAGGAATGCCATTTTTTGTGAGTAGGCTAATTCAAAACCGTTTAGGGTTGCTTTATCACCATTAACAAAAGTGGCTACTTCATCATAGTCGGCCCATTCTGGACTTCCTGCCAAATCCGTTTCGTAAATAAAATTATCAATGTCTTTACGGAAGTAAAAAGCCGAAATTAAACCTGCGTTACCAGTAAAGAACTCAAAACCTAAATCCACATTGCTTGATTCGAGCGATTTAAGGTCTGAATTGCCAAGACTGGCTTCCTTGTCTCCGTCGTCTTCGGTATCAGAAAACGAAGGTGCCATTTGCTCAAAGGTAGGGCGGACAACAGCTTGGGTATAAGCCGCACGTAATTGCATGTTGTCGTTTAATTCATAACGTACATGTAATGATGGCAGTAGGTGATCAAAATCGGTTTCTTTTTTCAACGGCGTAAATTGATCCGCTTGTCCGTCATAACGTACGCCATCAAACTTAGTTTGGGTGTCTTCATAGCGTACACCGGTTAAGATACGTAGTTGGTCGATATCAATTCGGCCCATCACATAAGCGGCGTTAACCGACTCTTTTATATCATAGGTTGCCAATTTGCTATCTTCTTCTTGATAGGCAGCAGATTTATCTAATGAAGCAAGTAGGCTATTGATATCATCACTGGAAACCGTTGGTCCAAATTCATTAATATTATAATTGGCAGTAGGCCCTTGATAGTCGATTAGGGTATCGTCGGCCGCCCCAAAATCATCGTAAATATATACGTTTTCTTCTTGATGTTTTTTACGACTTAATGACTTACCACCAAATTTCATAATGGCAGGATAGTCATTTATATATAAGTCGCGAGTAATATCAAACTTCGCACTTACTTGAGTATCTTTAGTGGAAGCTTCTGTGTATTCCACTTCATCTAACTCGTAAGCCGCTGCGTTAAAGTAATCATTAGAAGTAATCATGGTGGGCTTTTTAGTATTAGTAAAACCGATACCGTCTAATTCTTCTTGTTTGAACACTGCCCCAGCAATACCACCGGGTTCATCCTCTTTCGCTTCGCTATAGCCTAGTGCGTAAGACAGAGTCCAGTCTTGAATAAAGTGTTCACCACCAAATGTTGTGGATAATATTTCTTGAGTTTCTTCACGGTCTTTCAGTTCCCGTTTTACTTCGGCAAGACCAGTGTCACCTGCTTGACGGGCGCTGCCATCAAATTCAAGCTCGAGCTCATCATTTAATGCAAGTTTACCAAATTCTATTTTACTGGATTGACGTTGTTCGTCGTCGGTAAACTGACTATACAGAGTGCGAAGATATAAGCGATCATTGGTACTAATATCATAATCGAAGTTTAAAGCAGCACCAATACGAGTACGCTCTATGGTGTAGTCCCGTTGTTCAAGTTCTTCTAGTGCGGCAGGATCTTCATCAAAGTCCCAAGCACCGCCAGTCTCCACATTATTCGAGCCAAATTTTCTTTGATCGTAACTTAGGGCTGCTGCTACGCCTAAACGCTGTGCATTTGGTAACTCAAATGCATTGCCTGCTGTGAAGGCAATACTGGGGTTGGTTTTTTCTGTATGTTCTTCGTAACTGGCTTCACTACGAATGGTATAAAAAGCATCAGCGCGATCTAAAGCAGATAAACTTTCCACCTCAATACTGCCACCAATGGCATTGGCATCCATGTCGGGTGTTAAGGTTTTGGTGACGGTCATGGAGCTGATCAAGTCAGATGGCATGACATCTAATGCAACTGCACGACGACCTGCTTCAGGTGCTGGTAATTGAGTACCATTCACGGTTACCGCATTTAAGTCTGGGCTAATACCACGGACACGAACAAAACGCCCCTCACCCTGATCACGTTCAATGGAAAGACCAGGTACACGCTGTAGTGCTTCTGCGGCGTTGTCATCAGGTAGTTGGCCAATGGCATCGGCATTAATCGCACTGACCATATTATCGGAAAACCGTTGACGGTCGATGGCTCGTTGCATTTGTGCAGCTTGACCCACTACAACAATTTCTTCGATTGATTCCTCTTGTGCAGTAATAATTAAATTTTTGCTTAGGGTTTGCTGATCTTCAATGACAATGCTTTGTGTATGCAGTGTTTCATCGGCTAAGCGTACTGTTACATGGTAGGTGCCGGCTTTGAGTTGATTTAGTCGAAAGCGACCTGCGCGGTTGACTAATACATCACGGTTCAGTGCTTTTATGCTTACTACACTGCCATTAATAGGCTGCAAATTGCTGCCATCTAGCACCATCCCTTCCCATTGGCCATCAGCGAAGCTGTTATGACTTGTAAAGCAGGTAAGACCTGCCAGCGCAATGGCGTTTGTTAATGTTTTTATTTTCATGCTTTAGGTTCCGTGTTTTTAATGATTGCAGGCACGGTAGTGGTGAAGAATGACAGTTATGTGACGCTGAATTTTAGTGAAGAGAAAGCTGGACTTATATGACGTGCTTAATGAGTTAATTGAGCTTTTTAAACCCGTTACCACCCTTGTTATACCGAAGTCTCATAGGTGAAAATTGTAAAAACATGATAATTAATTAAATATTCCCCACTATGGGGAATTCCCCTTGAGCTGATTTAACCCGTCTGGAATTTGTTACCTGTAAACAAAGTGTCATATATACCTGTTATCTCAACGGAATCATTTATTTTATTGGTTTAGTTATGTTTTCAACTATCTTGTTGCATAAACGCAAAGTTGTATTGTTGAGCGTTATTTTACTCAGTTGTGTATTGGTTACTGCATGGGTTGGCGATGCAAAATACTGGCATGAGATTGATTGGGTGGATGTGATCGGTGAAGGGGGGAGTGCCTGCGCTATGGCAATCTGGATTGTATTTATTTTAGGGAGTCGTCCTAAAGGTCGAGTCACTGATTTACTTACCTTAGGATTAGGTGCCATGATGGTGGCTTTTTGGCAGGATGCTTTAGATGAATTTATTCGTATTCCGGCAGAACAATGGTGGGAACAGTGGTTTGAATCTGTGGCTATGCCAGTGGGAATTTCAATTTTAACTTATGGTTTGTATCACTGGTATCAAGAGCAGTTAGTGGTGAATGATATATTAAAAAAGCGAGAACAATTTTTTCGTGAGCATTTATGGCTTGATAATATTACTCATGTTAATCGAGTTGACTCTCTTAATCAGCAGTTACAGCGTATTGGCCATGAGCACGGAGAAAGTGAGCTTTCGTTGATCATGATGGATGTGGATAAGTTTTCTATGTTTAATCGAATTCATGGAAAGCAGGAGGGGGATCGATTTTTATTTCAATTAGCAGAGTTCCTGCAACTAAATATGCGTGATAATGATTTACTTATTCGATATGCGGCGGATCGTTTTATTATTATTTTACCCCATACTGACTATATGTCAGCGCTTTCCATGGCATATGAAATTCAGGACGCTATTGCACATTTTTATTACCGCTTGAAAAAAACAGGGCACAGTTATGTACCCTCAGTATCCTTAGGTATTGCTACTAGGAAAGGTGATGAAGTATCAAATTTGGTCGAAAGTGCAAATCAAGAATTAAGCTTGGCTAAACAAAAGCGTAAAGTAGCTTAATTTTTATGTCACGTTTTTTTGATAATCATCACGCTTATTATCCTGCCCACTATCAACTCATATCATTAATGGATTTGTTGGATGGACAAGGAGTACATCATCACCAGTACTTGAAAGGAACGGGCTTGTTTTATGATGATATGATCTCAGGTGAAAAAGTTTTAACAGCTGCTCAATATGTAAAGCTTATTGAAAATGCACAAAAGTTAGGTGATAAAACGTTAGCGTTTCGTTGGGGTCATGCCATGTGGCCCGGTCATTATGATGTATTTAGCCAATTGTTAAATAGTACAAATAATCTAAGAGATTTATTGGATGTTATTAGAAACTACTCACAAGTATTTTGCCCTTTACTTAAGCCTTATGTAGAAACAGCAGAAGAGCATACTTTTATTTATTGGCAAGATGAAATGGGGGTGTCAAAGGTATTAGATTTTTTAGTAGCTAGCTATTCCACAGCCATGAGTTCCATTTGTCACTGGTATCAAGGAGAAAAACTATTATGGAGAATTTGTTTTTCTTGCCCTCAACCTAAATTAATTGAAGAGTATCAAGTTAACCTTGGCGGTAAAGTTCAGTTTGATATGGGGGTGAATGTAATGGCCATTGCAAATGTCCATTTAAATGAACAGTGGGGAAATAAACGAAATAGTGACGTGATATATGCCATTCTAGAACGGCAAGCAAATAATCTTTATAGTGTGTGTTTGCCTGGTTTTATTGGTGCAGTGGGTCAGTGGTGTCAGAAAAATATTGATCATCATGTTAGTTTAAATCAAGCAGCCGTTGCATTTGAAATGAGCAGTGCTACATTTAAACGCAAGTTAAAGCAACATTTTACCTCATTCCAAAAAATTCAAGATCAAGCAAGGTTGCATACCTGTCTATACCTTCAATATGAGAAACAATGGAATAATCAACAGGTCGCTGATTATTTAAAGTTCTCTGATGCTAATAACTTTAGAAAAGCATTTAAACGCTGGTGTGGTAATACACCCAGTGTGATGAAGCAGAAGTTAACAGATATTATTAGTATTTGATCATTTTAATCGCTGGCGTATAAAAAGAGCATAAAAGTCGATTGTTGTTACTCAATCGACTTTTAAAACTTAGTATCTAAAGCACTTCACTTTTTAAAACTGGGTACTGCTCAGCCGCTAGGCGTGGGCCAAACTGGCTAACAACTTGAGCGCTGATTTTACTGGCTAGTTTGCCAGATTCTTCCCAGCTATGGCCAGAGGTAAGGGCATGAAGGAACGCGCCTGCAAAGTTATCGCCCGCACCATTGCTGTCTATGGCAGTAACGTTGTGTGGGGCAATCTCAATTGTGTTGTTACCATCAAATAGTACAGCGCCTTTGGAACCACAGGTGATGGCAAAGGTTTTTGTCACAGATTTAAGCGCGCTCATGGCATCGGTTAAATTTTCAGTGCCGGTAAAACCTAGGGCTTCTTCTTCGTTGCAAAATAATAAATCTACACCATTGCCCAGCATATCAGTTAAGCCATCTTTGAAGAACTGTACCATGGCAGGATCAGAGAATGTCATTGCGGTTTTAACGCCGTTGGCTTGAGCGATTTTTTTGCCTTCAATGGCAGCATTGCGGGCGGTATCGCTGCTTACTAGATAGCCTTCGAAATACAGGTATTCACTGTCTTTTAACGCGGCTTCATTGATGTGACTATGGTTTAAATTAGCGGTAATACCCAGATAGGTATTCATGGTGCGTTCTGCATCTGGGGTGATCATAACCATGCACTTACCAGTGACACCCTCTTCACGCTCGCCTCCTAGGTTAGTATCTATACCTGCACTGGTTAAATCTTTTAAGAAGAAATCACCGGTTTCATCGTTAGCTACATTACAGGTATAAAAGGTTTTAGAGCCTAAATATTGGGCAGCAAAAATTGTATTAGCGGCGCTGCCGCCGCCTGCACGTTTTTTCAGGCCGAATTGTTCAGTTAGTTTTGCTAAAAGTGCTTCTTGCTGGCTTTGCTCGATTAAGGTCATTTGACCTTTTTCTATACCGGCTTGAGCGAAGAATTCATCGGTAACTTCAAATTCTTTATCTACTAGGGCATTTCCGATGCCGTAAATCTGATACTTGGCCATGCTGCGTCTCGTATATTTGGAGAGATGTGAAAGCAGGATAGTTTAGCAGGGTGTGAATCCAGTGGGAAATTCACCCATGTGTTAGATGAAAGGTTTGGTATACTCAGGCCATGAAAAATCACTCAACTTCCCGATTTAAGACGTTTGTCTCTTGGCTTCTAAAACTTGCGATTGTGGGGGGAGTGGTGCTGGCTATTTTAATGGCCTACCTTGACGCACAAATTCGTGAAAAATTTGAAGGAAAGCGCTGGGCTTTACCTGCAAAAGTGTTTGCCCGTCCTCTAGAGCTATATCCTAGCTTGGTAATAAAGCCTAAATACTTGGTTCAAGAATTGGATCAAATTGGCTACCAGCGAGTGCCCAATGTACAAACCCCCGGACAATACAGTTATAACGGCCAAGAGATGGATATTTTTCGCCGTTATGTGAAGCTCTATGATGGGGATGAAACCGCTGCTCGCATTCATATTCGGTTTAATAATGAAGTCATTGATGGCCTTTGGTTAGATGGTAAGCCCACTACCTTGGCCCGGTTAGAGCCTTTATTAATTGGCGGAATTTATCCTAAACATAATGAAGATCGTCAACTGATCCAGTTAAGTGAAGCGCCAGAGTTATTGCTAAAAACCCTAGTTGCGGTTGAAGATCGAGATTTTCACCATCACTTTGGTATTAGCTTTAAAGGCATCGCTCGTGCGATGGTCATGAACGTCCAAAGTGGGCGATTGGTGCAAGGTGGGTCGACGTTAACTCAGCAGTTGGTGAAGAATTTCTTTCTCACTCGTGAGCGCACACTAATCCGCAAAGCCACTGAAGCATTAATGGCATTATTGGTTGAGTTGCATTACAGCAAAAATGACATTTTAGAGACTTACCTCAATGAGGTGTATCTAGGACAAAGTGGCCGAAGGGCTATTCATGGCTTCGGGCTAGCTAGCCAGTTTTATTTTGGAAAGCATATTGGAAATTTAACGGCCCCAGAGATCGCCACTTTAGTGGGTATGGTTAAAGGCCCTAGTGTTTATAATCCCAAACGTAAGCCTGAAAATGCTATTGCAAGGCGTAACGTGGTATTAAATGTTATGCACGAACAAGGCTTAATAAGCGATTATCAACTTGCGGTTTGGGAAAAGCGTCAGCTGGATGTGGTGCAGTATAGTCAGTACCAGCGAGTAGAATACCCAGCTTTTTTAGATCTAGTGAAAAGACAGCTGCGCAGTGATTATGCCGACAGTGATTTAACCAGTGAAGGTTTACGTATATATACCAGTCTTGATCCCATAATTCAGCGCAGTGCGGAACAAGCCATGAGTAAACGTCTTGCGCAGTTAGAGTCTGGTTATCGTATGCCACAAGACTCCCTACAAGGTGCCATTGTAGTAGCCAGTACCGAAAGTGGCGAGGTTGAAGCAGTGGTTGGGGATAGAAACCCCAGATTCTTTGGTTTTAATCGGGCGTTAGATGCTAACCGATCAATTGGCTCATTAGCCAAACCTGCTGTGTATTTAACCGCATTACGCTCACCTCAGTATCACTACATCACCCCACTAGACGATAGTGAAATTAAAATAGCCAGTACCAATGGTCATGTATGGCAACCTGAAAACTATAGTAAAAAAAGTCACGGAACTTTACCTTTGTATCAGGCCATGGCGCGATCACTTAATCAAGCTACGGCTCGTTTAGGTTTACAGGTTGGTTTAGAAAATATCGTAAAAACGTTCAATGATTTAGGTGTTAAACAGCATATTCCCGCGTACCCATCAATTGTTTTAGGGGCCTTTGAAATGAACCCGTTTGATGTTGCGCAAATGTATCAAACTATTGCCGCTTCTGGTTTTCACACACCACTTAAAACCATTCGTGGTGTGACAACGGCCAAGGGTGAGTTACTCAGTCGTTATGGTTATGAAGTTAAACAAGCCATCAAAACCGAGCCAATTTATCTACTACAAAAAATCATGCAGCAAGTGGTACGAGAAGGGACTGCTCGATATTTGAATACTCAATTTAATGAGTCGTTAAATCTTGCGGGCAAAACGGGCACCAGTGATAGCCAGCGTGACTCATGGTTTGCTGGTTTTAGCGGTGATAAATTGGCTGTGGTATGGTTAGGGCGGGATGATAATGAATCCATGCCATTAACCGGTGCCAGTGGCGCACTGCGGGTTTGGGCGCAAACGTTTAAAGATTTACCATTAAAGCCACTTTATCCGTTACCTACAGAGAACATTGTTGAGCAGTGGGTTGATGTAGAACAAAACGCACTGAGCAGTGAAGGTTGTGACGGCGCACAATTGTTACCATTTATCAAAGATCAACTGCCATTAATGTCAGTTGATTGTGCAAATCAATCAAGCACCGAAAAGCCTTGGTGGTCGCGCATATTTAATTAAAGGTTATTTATTTCAATGAAATTAATTGTTATTGCATTATTGGTTGCATTAAGTGGCTGCTCAACAAATCAGTATCAGTCCATTGATCAATCTCAAATTGAAAACCATGCGTTAGCACAATTACCCAACTGGTATCACGATAAGCTGGGCTTACAGCTCCATGGCGGTAATAAATATCCACAGAACGGCGCCTTAAAAACGTTATTGCAACAAGCTGATTTGGAATTTATTCGTGGTAATTTTCAAGCTTGCCAAATATTACTTGAACGAGCGCAACGTATTTCGACACGGGAGGCTAGTGTTTATGTTCGTTTGAGTTATTTATTTTGGTTGGAGGGTAATATTCGAGGAGCTGAACAAATGGCGCGTCGTGCCTTGGCGTTAGTTGTGAGTGATCAAATTACTAGCGAAGAAGTGAAGCGCTTGCTGCAAGCTATTCAGGCTAATCAGTATTAATGTTCGAGTTTAAATGTGAAGGACTGTGTTTAGGCTCTAAGTTTTTATAGGAAAACCATTGGCTTATAAACAATGAATTAAGAAAGCCCGCTTCATGGTTGAGCGGGCTTTTTATTGCTCAAACTACTATGGGCGAGATGGGAATACACCTTGAATTGCAACACACCAACGCATTGCTAAATAAGGGCTGCGATATTCTATAGGTAGTCCACCACCTGTATTACCAATGGTAGAAGGGTCCATTACTTTATTGGCTGGTCCTTCATGATAAATGTCTGTCCCATCATTAGGAATAGCAAAAATATCAGTACCAGGGCCATTTTTTGTTGCAGTTTCATTAGTCGCATTTAAATCGTGGCTGTGTGAAGGCATGTTGGCAACGGTTACCGTTAAAGATTCATAACCAGATTTTTGACCTAGTGGATATTGCTTTAAACCAATATTGCTTTGATTGTTATAGTGAATCGGAGCACGACCACGTAAGTCAGGAAGTCCAAATGTTGTTCGACCATCACCGCCATATGTTGTGCCATACAAGGAAAATAGGGCTGAGAATTGAGAAATAGCTAGAAGTTGACCATTTGCCTCCATCCAATTACGTGGACAAAATTGATAGCCTACTAACATCATTTCTCCTAGAAAAGGATCAGGCCCAGCAAAAGCAGGCTTAGATGAAAGTACAGAGGCGCTTAATGCAAGCCCTAAGATCATCGATGTTTTTTTGATGTTAAATTGCGGTTTCATTTTGTTGCTCCTAAATTTAGCAGGCTGAGTCACTTTGTTATTTTTTATAATCTTTGGTTATAAGTCGGAAGGCTAAGATAAATTGAGTAAGAAAACAACAAAAACAATGAATAAGTTCTAGAAGATTATTATGAATGATTATTCATTTCTATTGGTTTTAATTTACCTACCGTTTGATGTTTTTTTAATAAATATAAGAAAGAAGTATGAGTAATTAATAAAACGAAGCCTTTATACTGATTAGCCAATAAATTCTCATTTCATATAAAATATCAAAGAGAAAAATATGACCTCCCAAACTAAAAACGACTGTGACAAAGGATCCGTTTCTCTTGATAATTTAGTTTCAGTTAGTGATAGCAGTGCTCATCAACATTCCGGCGATAAAATGATATTAACCGGATATGAAACATCTAAGCTTTATTTAGAAACCAGCGCTATGTGCGATTACGCTATGAGCGTAGGACTGGAAGTGCCAGCAAAATTAATTCAAGAAAGCGAAGTAATTCGCTTTAATATAAAGCAAGGTATATCCGTTGATGATTTAGGTGTGCTTGCAAAAATGCATCAGCAGTTAGCTAAAATTGTTGCACCCGCTTCGCCACAAAATTTATTATTAATTGAAAATGAAAAAAGTAGGGAGTCAATATTTAGCTTTGTTTCTCTGTTTCCATTAGCTCGTTCAATTATTGCAATTTCTTTAGTGTTTCTTATCTCTTTTATTCTGCTTGGGCAATTAGAAATCGTAAATGAGGAAAATTTAAAAGCAGGCATTTTGGGTAGCCATGGTTTTACTGCAATTGCGATTTTAGGCTATTTGGTTTCATGTGCGGGCTTGGGTGCGTGTTTTACAAGTTTGTACCGTATTCGTGAATACGTATCTAATTTGACCTTTGATCCAAGACATAATTCATCTTATTGGGCATCCATCTTACTGGGAACAATTGCAGGATTATTTATTTCTGAGCTGCTGTTCGGCTTTATTTCAAGTACCAGTGCTGATTCAACAGCGGGTTATAACGCTCAGCTAGGCAAACCTGCGATGGCCTTGTTGGCTGGCTTCTCATCTAATATGGTGTATACCTTATTACAAAGAATCGTTGATTCAATTGAATCCTTATTCAAGGGAGATCAGAAACAAATAAGACAAGTGCGTCGTAATGCGGATTTAGGGGAGCTTAAAAATAGAGAAAACGAAGTCTATATGGATGTGAGCCATAAGCTGATGAATATATATCAAAAAGGAGAAAACAATCCTGAATTAATGCGTGCTGAATTGAAAAGCGCACTTGATGAAATTCATTCTAAACGTTAATTTTTCAGTCATTAATAAATAGATGCGTTTAATTCTTTGGGCGCATTTTTGCATTAGTTTTTAGTCTACCCTCTAGGTAATATATTTAGCGCTCTGCACGATATTACACTTATTCATGAAGTCACATTGCCAGCTGCTATCGGTAAACTTAATGTTATCAATACCCAATGGGGTTGGAATGCAGGCAAAATAATTAAGCTTTTGGCTCACGAATGACTCGAGTCTCACTATAGCGATCATGCCATGTGAGCTTGTCTTTATCGATCAATAACCACAAATACCCAAACGCAAAACAACCTAACGATGCCAGTGATACTAAAAAACGCAACAGACACTGAGTCAGCGTGAGTGGGCCATTATTGGTATTTAGCAGCCGCAGTCGCCATGCACGCATACCTAAGGTTTGACCTCCCCGGCGCCAAAAATGGGTATTAAACCAAAAGGTGACGATAAACAGGGCGCTAGGCAAAAATGGATTGTGCGTATCAGCATGCTCACCACCGTTGGCAGCGACAAATATCACCCCGACGATAAACCAAAGGCCTATTACCAGTAATGCATCATATGACATGGCAGCAAAACGAATAAGAACACCAGCATTGCTGACGGTTGTGGCATCGGGGTGTGCTTGTTTGGTCATATAAACTCTAGAGCGGATTCCAATTAAGCGCTCAATTATACATGACTCATGGAAGGTAGGTAGAAGCCAAATGCTATAAGTTAAAGCCCAGTTGAATATGGCCTGTTGTGCTTCTATCGACGGCTTCAGTGTAATCGGGGCTAAACAATACGTTAAGCCGAGCGATGATTTGTAAAGAGTGCCAGTTGTAACCCATGCCGAGCTGCACTACGGCGCCACTAGCATTAAAGCTAGCTTCAGAGGTCTCATAGTTTTCAGAGAACCCACCAATACCTGTGAATAATTGCCAGCCAGTTTGTAAGTTACTGCTTAATATTAGGCTAAGTTGGGTACTTGAATAATCTTCATCTGGGAGGTCACTGCCAGACTGAGTCAAGCTATCACCAAAACCGTTGGATATTTTTAGTTCACTATAGCTAGCAAGGTTTACGTCTGCATAAAATGCAAAGTGGGGGCTTAAGTGATATTGCCCTGCTAAATTTACACCAGTATAAGAGGCTTTATTTTTGGTGGTGCCTGAAATGGTGGTTAAAGTATGAGTAATACTGCCAACAAATAAGGTGCCATATATTGCTTCATCGGTATGATCTGGCGTTTTATAGGTAGGTTGAGCAAGGGCTTGTTGGGTTTTTTTGGGTTGGTAAGGTTGTGCGCTTGTTTGTCGGTCTATGAATTCGATTTCTTGTCTGGGTACATACAACACTTCCCCGGAGGCTAACTCAATTTTGTATTTTCCTTGGCTAAAATTTCGCTCTAACAGGGTGCCTTTTAGTACGCTGCCATCGGTTTTGTAGATAATATCTTGGTAATGTTGCGCCTTAATATGCAGGCTGACACACATTAATAAGAATATAAAACACATTCGCATAAATATTCCCCCTGTCCCTATTGTTATTTTAGACGGTAATTAACAATAGGGTGGGAAAATCAAAATTGCGTTATGTTGAAGTTAGGCTTTTATTAAGCGGGCTAAAAATTAAATCCAAGTTGTAAATTACCAATGGTATTGTTGGTATATTGTTCTGGGTAGTCAGAGTCTAGAATACTGGCCCTTAGTAATAATTGACAAGTATGCCAGCTATACCCCATGCCTAGTTGATAAACCTCGCCGCTAAAGGTTTCTGAATCTTCGCCTGTTTCAATAATAATGCGCTCGCTAAACTTTCCTACGCCTGTATAGAACTGCCAACCTCTATAGTGGTTCGTGCTTAGAAGTAGGCTTAGCTGAACACTAGACTGAGTAGCATCTTTTAATTCATTTTTGCTTAAAGCTCTCTCGTATCCAGAAGAGTACGACCGTGTACCTTTTGATAAATTGGTGTAATTAATATCAGTATATAAAGCAATATGCTGGTTGAAGTTATGTTGTCCTGCAAAGTTAAAACCGCTGAATTCATATTGAGTTTCGTAATATGTAGAGGTTTCCACTGAGGTGCGATTGGCTGAACCTAAGAAGAACACACCGTCAATGACATTATCGTATTGATTGGCCTCAGGCTCTACATAAGGGCTACTAACGGTCGGTGTGGGATTATTTTGGCTAACAGTGGGGGCCGGCTCTTTACTGGTCTCTTTAGTGATTTTAGTTACATCTTCTTGCTTGATGACAAAAACACTACCACCTTCGATTTCAATTTTATAAATGCCACTTTCAAAGTTTTGTTCAATGATAGAGCCTCTTAAGATACTGCCGTCTTTTTTATAAATGACATCTTCAGACTCAGCAGCATATGACTGGCTGGAAATGATTAGAAATAGAAAATATAGGGTATATCGCATGAAAATCCTTTTTCTTGCAAATGAGCAAAGAGTTGGCTGATTATACCTATACTGCTTTGGGAGTGTTAAAAATTTACGCCTAATGTCAAAGATAAATCGAATAACGTGTAATCAACATCTTTGTCATTATTACTGATGTCACCACCAGCACGCAGCATCAACTGTATGCGAGTCCAAGAATAACCCATCCCCAAACTGAAGCGTGAGCCGTATAGGCTTTCATCGCCAGAGTCCTGTTTATAGTGGTTATATTTACCTATAGCCATACAAATTTCATTTTAAGGGCACAAAAAAAGCCGACCCCTTTCGGGAATCGACTCCTTAATGTTCATGGTACCGGTGGGCGGACTTGAACCGCCACGCCCGAAGGCAACGGATTTTGAATCCGTCGTGTATACCAATTTCACCACACCGGCACTGCATTACAAAATTAAAGGCTTTGTACTACCTGTTTGCTTATGTAGTCATCAGATATACGTGTATACGCATTTCAGATTAGGACCACACCGGCAGTATCAGCAATTATTAAGGTGTTGCTAACCTATGCTCACTTCCTTTCGCTGTGGAAAGTGGCTCGCAAGCCTGAAATAAGTGGACGGCATCATACCAGTAATCCCCATTGAGTCAACGGCCTTTAAGCTCAGGGCTTTAAAAAATAGGTTACGGAACAAGGGGTTATACCTATAACCAAGATCATCAAAGGTAAAAACGTCAGAAAATCCTAATAACTGGCCTTTAAACAAGAGCAATTGCTTGGATTTCTGTATAATTGCCGCCCTTTGTTAACCCTATAGCCGTTTGAGAGCAGTATGAAGACCAGCGACTTTCATTTTGACTTACCTGATGAGCTTATAGCCCGTTATCCTCAGGCTGTGCGCTCCAGTAGTCGCTTGTTGTGCTTGCAAGATGGCCAGCTTGAACACAAGGTGTTTACCGATATTTTATCCCTCATTGAGCCCGGTGACTTAATGGTGTTTAACAATACCCGAGTGATACCAGCGCGTTTATTTGGGCAAAAAGAAAGTGGCGGTAAGCTAGAGGCGCTAATTGAGCGTGTTACCTCAGATACCACTGCGCTAAGCCATATTAAATGCTCCCGTGCGCCAAGGCCTGATTCGGTTATTTTATTAGAGGGCTTAGAGGTAGAAGTGACTGGTCGCCAAGATGCCTTATTCGAGCTTTGTTTTAAATTACCTGTGGGTACGACCTTGGTTGAATGGCTTGAAAACGTAGGCCACATGCCGTTACCGCCCTATATGGAGCGCGAAGACGAGTTATCTGACCGTGAGCGTTACCAAACGGTATACAACGAAAAACCCGGAGCCGTAGCCGCGCCAACAGCAGGCCTGCACTTTGATGATGAGCTATTAGCAGCATTAAAAGCCCAAAGAGTGAATACCGCATTTGTCACCCTACACGTGGGTGCAGGTACATTTCAACCGGTCAAAGTGGATGATGTACACAGTCATAAAATGCACAGTGAATGGTTAGAGGTGGATCAAGCTACCTGTGATGCCATTGCGCAAACCAAGGCCGCCGGTAAACGTGTTATTGCGGTGGGTACTACCAGTGTGCGCAGTTTAGAAAGTGCCAGTAATACACCAGAGGCTTTATCCGCAGGAGCGATTCAACCTTATAGTGGAGAGACTGAAATTTTCATATTTCCGGGCTATGACTTTAAAACCGTAGATGGGTTGATTACTAATTTCCATTTGCCAGAGTCCACTTTAATTATGTTGGTTAGCGCCTTTGCAGGGCGTGGCCCAGTATTAAATGCCTATGATGAAGCGGTAAAAAATAGCTATCGCTTTTTTAGTTATGGCGATGCCATGTTTTTAACTAAGAACACAAATGCAGTGGATTTGTGGGATCAGTAAATAATCAGTTCAGTACTGGGGCAATTTGCCATATAGCGTCTGACGCCAGACGTCGACGACTATGAAGGATTAATCAATGAGTTTTATGAAGTTCGATTTAAAAAAGACAGAAGGCAAGGCCCGCCGAGGCACTATTAGTTTTCCTCGTGGTGAGATTCAAACGCCAGCGTTCATGCCTGTGGGCACCTATGGCAGCGTGAAAGGGTTATTACCTCGTGATGTAAAAGACACTGGTGCCGAGATCATCTTAGGTAACACCTTCCACCTTTGGTTGCGCCCAGGAACCGATATCATCAAACAAGCGGGCACCCTGCATAATTTCATGCAATGGGATAAACCAATCCTTACGGATAGCGGCGGTTTTCAAGTATTTAGTCTTGGTAAAATGCGCAAAATTACCGAACACGGTGTCACCTTCCGTAGCCCAGTAAATGGTGACAAAGTAGAGCTAACCCCAGAAAAATCCATGGAAATCCAAAAGGACTTAGGCAGTGACATCGTCATGATTTTTGATGAATGCACGCCGTATCCGGCCACGCATAAAGAAGCCAAAGACAGTATGGAAATGAGCTTGCGTTGGGCACAACGTTCAAAAGATGCCCATGGGGATAACCCATCAGCTTTATTTGGTATCATTCAAGGTGGCATGTACGAAGACTTGCGTGATGTGAGCTTAGAAGGCTTAACCGAGATAGGCTTTGATGGTTATGCCATTGGAGGGTTATCGGTAGGGGAACCAAAAGAAGACATGGTGCGCGTGTTGGATCACCTTGCCTATAAAATGCCTGAAGACAAGCCTAGGTACTTGATGGGTGTCGGTAAACCAGAAGACCTAGTAGAAGGGGTGCGCCGTGGGATAGATATGTTCGATTGCGTCATGCCAACTCGAAATGCTCGTAATGGCCATTTATTTATTGATACAGGTGTATTAAAACTGCGCAACGCATCAAATAAAACCGATCACGGCCCTATAGATGCAACATGTGACTGTTATACTTGCCAAAATTTTAGCCGCGCGTATTTGCATCATTTGGATAAATGTAAAGAGATTCAAGGGTCAACTTTAAACACTATTCATAATTTGCATTTCTACCAGACCGTGATGGCAGGTTTGCGCCAAGCTCTTGAAGAGGGTACATTGAGCGACTTTGTAGATGAGTTTTATGCTAAGCGTGGTAAACCCGTCCCGCCTTTGGCAGATTAGGATCTACCTTTGCCGCTTACGTTCCTAAGAGAGCATGGCAATCTTGGTTAAACGGTATTGAGCGGTTTTATCTAATAAAACAAGCTGACCAAAAAACGAATAATAATTTAAAGGTGTGTACGCCTTTAAATTGCAACGAATCGTCCCTATTAAGGGGCATTACAATTTAATAAATGCAGTACTCGAAAGAGTAAGGAAACAACATGTCTAAATTGACACTACTATTAGCCGCTTTTCTTCCTGCTGCGGCATTTGCCGAAGGCGCTCCAGCAGCAGCTGGTGGCGGTATTGAACAGCTTATCTTTTTAGGCGGTTTTGTATTGATTTTTTACTTCCTATTGTGGCGTCCGCAATCTAAGCGCGCCAAAGAGCACAAAGCACTTTTATCTGCATTAGAAAAAGGCTCTGAAATCGTGACCTCTGGCGGTATTGTTGGTCGTGTTACTAAAGTAACCGATGAGTTTACCGTGGTTAAAATTGCTGACGGTGTTGAAATCCCAGTCCAAAAGCAAGCGGTTGCAGCGGTTTTACCAAAAGGCACCATTAAGTCTATTAACGAATAATTTATTCTTTAATTGACTGACCTATCCCCGCTTTTGCGGGGATAGGCGTATAAGAACATAACAAAACTTAAAACAATAAATGTCATTGATCCTGCTTGCTTCAAGAAGGGATCAGCCAGGAACTGACTTATGCTCAATAAGTACCCCTTGTGGAAATATCTGCTGATAATCATAGTGTGCGCCCTTGGCGTCATATACTCCTTACCTAATCTCTATCCACCTGATGCAGCTGTGCAAATTACACCCGCTAAAAGCGGTGACTCAGTGGATGAATATACTCTCAATAAGGCCTTAGGTGCATTAGAAGAGGGTGGCGTTGAATTTTTTGGTGAAGAGCTGCAAGAAGGTAAAACAGCCCTTATTCGCATAGGTAGTCAAGACTTACAGCTACAAGCAAAAGGTTTAATTCAAAGAGAATTAGGCGACGGTTTTATTGTTGCTTTGAATTTAGCCCCAACTACCCCGCAGTGGTTGATGGATTTAGGCGCAGGCCCAATGACATTGGGTTTAGATTTAAGTGGCGGTGTGCACTTCTTAATGGAAGTGGACATGGAAGAATTTATCGGACAACGTCTTGATGGCTACCGTGATACCCTAAAGCGTAACTTCCGTGAAGAAAAACTGCGTTATAAGCGAGTCGTAAAAGCGGAAGAGCACGGTATCAACATCATGTTTGCCAAAGAAGCAGTACGTGATGAAGCGGAAAATTACATTCGTCGTGAATACCCAGAATTTGTCACAGAAACAGAAGATAAAGAAGACGGTTTTTGGGTTCAGCTAACCCTTACCAACGCAAAAATCAAAGAGCTTGAAGACTACGCCTTAAAACAAAACTTAACCACCATTCGTAACCGTGTTAATGAATTAGGTGTGGCTGAGCCCTTAGTGCAGCGTCAAGGCCGTAACCGTATCGTGATTGAATTGCCAGGTGTGCAAGACACCGCAGCGGCGAAAAAAATCCTAGGTAAAGCCGCTAACCTTGAGTTCCGCTTAGAAGCAAAACCAAGTGCCAGTCGTTTTAGTACAGAAGAGTTCGGTTTTAAAGACCCTAATCGTGGTGGTTCGTCTCGTATAGAAAAAACCGTTATCGTCACGGGTGATAACGTTTCTAACGCGCAACCAGCATTTGATGAAAACGGACAACCACAAGTTAACATTAACCTAGATAGCACTGGTGGTGCGATCATGGGCGATGTTACTAAAAAAGCCATTAAACGCCGCATGGCGGTATTGTTTGTTGAGCACAAAGTACGTACTCGTTATGTAAATATCGACGGCGAAGAAGTGGCTCAAGAAGACAAATACGTTGAAAAGAAAATCATCTCTCTTGCGACCATTCAATCAGCATTAGGTAGCAGCTTCCGTATTACTGGGTTAGAGCCAGCAGAAGCGTCTGAATTAGCTCTGCTTCTACGTGCAGGTGCATTGGCTGCGCCTATGTACTTTGTTGAAGAGCGTACCGTAGGCCCAAGCTTGGGTAAAGAAAACATAGAACTAGGCGTGACCAGTGTGCAAATTGGCTTGGCCATGGTGCTGGTTTTCATGTTGGTGTATTACCGCGTATTTGGTGTGGTGGCCAACATTGCCTTAACGTTTAACTTAACCTTGTTGCTGGCGGTTATGTCGGTTATCGGTGCGACCCTAACCTTACCGGGTATTGCAGGTATTGTATTAACAGTGGGTATGGCGGTGGATGCTAACGTGCTTATATTTGCACGAGTACGAGAAGAACTAAAATCAGGCATGAATCCACAACAAGCTATCCATAGTGGTTACGATAAAGCCTTCTTAACCATTTTAGATGCCAACATCACCACATTAATTGTGGCCGTGATTCTATTTGCTGTGGGCACAGGGCCTGTGAAAGGTTTTGCCGTGACATTAAGTATCGGTATTATTACCTCTATGTTTACAGCCATTGTATTAACTCGCGCCATGATCAACTTAAGTTATGGTGGTCGTCGTGTTGAAAAATTATCTATAGGGGGCGTTTAACCATGAGTGATGTAAAAGATATGAACTTCATGGGTGTGCGTAAACTTGCAGCCGCCTTTTCTATATTGTTAATTGTTTTATCCATTGGCTCCCTTGCGGTTCAAGGTTTAAAACTTGGTTTAGATTTTACTGGTGGCACACTCATTGAAGTGGCTTATGAAACCAGTGCAGATGTTACTGCGGTGCGCAGCACCTTAGTGGATGCCGGTTACGAAGACATCACAGTGCAACACTTCGGTAGTGAAGAAGATGTATTGGTACGAATGAAAGAAGCGTACCGAGCAGACCTTGGTAACGAGGTGCTTGCTACTTTACAAGCTGCCTCGGCAGAAGAAGTCGTACTTCGTCGAGCTGAGTTTGTAGGCTCTCAAGTAGGTGAAGAGCTGCGTGATGAAGGTGGCCTTGCCCTTTTATTAGCGTTGGCAGTTGTGATGATTTATGTGGCGGCTCGTTTCCAATTCAAATTCTCTGTGGGTGCGGTTGTGGCTTTGATGCATGACGTAATCATAATTCTGGGTATATTCAGTCTATTCCAAATTGAATTTGATTTAACAGTATTAGCTGCATTATTAGCTGTTATAGGTTACTCCCTAAACGATACTATTGTTGTGGCGGACAGGATTCGTGAAAACTTTCGCATTATTCGTCAAATGCTTCCAATCGATGTAATTAATCGCTCTCTAACTCAAACTTTGGGCCGTACTTTAGTAACGTCTTTAACGACCTTGTTAGTATTGTTGGCGCTGCTTTGGGTGGGTGGAGAATTGATACACAATTTTGCATTGGCATTAACAGCAGGCGTGATTATTGGTACTTACTCTTCAATTTATGTGTCGGCAAATATTTTGCTGTACATGCAAATTAGTCGTGAAGACTTATTACCACCTGAAGAAGAAAACGATGAATTGGATGAAATTCCATAGTCATTCTTGATTTGTTTATTTGAAATATAAGGCTCACTTCGGTGGGCCTTTTTTAATTCCCTTTCTCTTTTTCTAAATCGATAAAACCTTTTTCTAATTGTTTTATTTCTCGCTGTACTCTTTTTAATTCGTTGTTGATTTTTTCTGGGTCTTCTTGGCTTGCCAGCTCCAAGAAATGTTGCTCGATGAATGATTTTTCCACTAGAGTTCGTTTAAGTTGTTCTTCAGTTTGTTTTAGTTCTTCTCGAATAGCTTGAACTTCACTGGCGCGGAAGCTGGTTTTAAGCTCATTTTTTAAGTCTCGCTCGGTTACTTTTTGGCGGTCATGTTTATCTTGTAATTTAGATATGCGAGTCATGAGTCGATCTTTATCGCGTTTTAAACGGCTTTCGCTGACCTCTAAGCTATTCAATGTTTGTATTTCTTTTGAAAGATCACGCATTTTGGCTTTCATTTTATTGATGTTTTCTTCTGATTCTTTCAATTTAGTCTTATTGGTTAAGATATCTTTTTCAGTAGTCTCAAGTAGGGTTTTTAGCTTCTTAATTTCTTTACGTGCACTGTCTATATCGGGCTTGTCTTGAGATAAAAAATAGTCCGTATCATTAAGTAGCTTCATGTGCTCCATGACTAATCGAGACATATCACTGATATTGTTGTTGGCACAGTCCAAGGTATTATTTACTTGAATATCCACAGCATCGCCTAACTCTTCGAACTCAGAGGTGATACTTTCTTGGGAGTGTACTTTCTCATCAATGGCTCCCTGCATATTATTGATTTGTTCACATAGGGCTTGATTCACTTCTTCTAATTCTTGAATATGATTAGAATGGTGACGCCAAATAGCCACACTAAATATGATTACCCCCACCAATACAAAGGAAAGTTCTAATATGATGAGGTGCTCTGTTGTCATTATTTGTCCCTAAAATCAATGACTTGCGCTAAATACAGGTAAAATCACGCCAATAATTACTGAAATTTAAAGATGGGCAACAAAATGTATTCGGCCATCTATACTTATATTTAAGTCTAATTTCGGACATGTTGCCGTTAATGAAATTTCTAATCGTAGATGATAGTCTTGCCATGCAGTCCATTATCAAGCGTAGCCTTGCAAAAGCAGGCTATGAAGAAAATGACTATCAGACCGCTGTAGATGGCTTTCAGGCTCTAGAAATCATCGAGCAATGGCAGCCTGATATTGTCATTTCTGATTGGCATATGCCAAATATGACAGGAATTGAATTACTGAAAGTGGTGCAAGAGCGAGAAATAGACGTAAAAATTGGCTTGGTAACCACTGAAACAAATCAAAGGTTGATTGTAGAAGCAAAAGAAGCAGGTGCATTATTTGTATTACATAAACCTTTTGAGGCCCATGAACTACAGCAAAAATTAATACCTTTTATACAAGGCTCAGAAGAAAGTGAACGCTTAATATCTCAGCTACCTATGTCCGTTAAGTCCGGATTACCATTGCAATTGCCCAGTATTGTTGCTTTAAACAAATTGGCTAATGGCCTACATACTCTAGATATAAGAGTCGATCGATCATTTTCACTGGGCATTAATTATGCGTATTTGCCTTATGTTATTGTTTTATTTTGCTCTGAAAATGACCCCACAACAAAAGCCATGTGTGTGCTAGATATTCGCTGCGCAGCTATTCTTAGCAGTGCTTTTAGTGATAACCCTCAGCAAGCAGCGGCAACAGTTATTAAAAATAAATCACTCACCAAAAGCCAGCTGGCGCGTATTGAAAAAATGATGGGAAGCATCAGCGTGCTATTTACAGATGCCGAAGGAGAGTTAGAAGTGAAAAGCATGCATGTCATTCCAAAACCTTTCGATCAGTTAGATAAGCTAGGGGCCACATCCAAAGATAAGCGTCTAGATGTTGTTGTATATTCTGAACAATTAGGCGAAGGTCAGCTTATTTTTATGGCGGTTGCCGATAAATAACCCAATACAGCATCGTTTTATTCTATAGACCCTTTTTTTACATATATGACACTCCATGGGAAATTGAAAATTTCATACTGAGTATGTTCAATATTACCTCAAGTAAGCAGTAGCTTGCATGGTAATTGATTTAGATCCGGCCGCGTGTAAATATGATTAAAAACCTGCCTGTAATTTAAGTGCGTAAATTAATAATAAAAATTAAGGGAAGTGAGAATGGAAGCGGTAACCATTGATTTTAATCCTGAAAGCTTGATCGCATTAAATATTATGATTGCGATTATGATGTTTGGTGTTTCACTTGAATTGCGCAGCGATGATTTTAAGCGAATCATGCGAGAACCAAAAGCGCCGTTAATTGGTTTGTTTTTACAATTTGCATTATTACCCTCGGTTACTTGTTTAGTGACTTACTTGCTTGAAATTGAGCCTATGCTGGCTTTGGGTATGATGTTAGTCGCGTCGTGCCCTGGAGGTACGTTTTCAAATGTTATGACATGGTTGGCGAAAGGTAATGTGGCGGTATCTGTGAGTATGACAGGGGTTTCGAGTGTGGCCGCCAGTGTGATGACACCGTTTAATTTTGCTTTATTTGGGTATTTGAATCCGTACACTCGTCCATTATTAACAGAAATCTCCATGGACTCTCTTAGTTTATTATTATTGGTGTTATTTGTCCTTGGTGTGCCATTAGCATTGGGAATGGTTGTGGGTCCAAAATTTCTTAATTTATCCCGCGTTATTGAAAAACCATTAAAAATATTTGCCATGTTATTAATGATGGCTTTAGCTGGTGTAGCTTTTATTAAAAATACTGATCAGTTTGTTCAGTACTTCGATTTGTTCTTTTGGTTGGTCGTGGCACATAACGGATCAGCGTTAACACTTGGCTATTGGGGCGCAAAATTATCTAAGCTACCAGAAGCAGATTGTCGGGCTATATCATTGGAAGTTGGCATTCAGAATAGTGCGCTGGCTTTAGTTATTATCTTTACGTTCTTTCCGCAGGCTTCAGGAATGCTGCTAATAGCTGCGTTTTGGGGTGTTTGGCATTTAGTCAGTGGCTCTGCACTTTCATTTTACTGGTCGTATAAAAGTAAAATGAATGCAGAAGCTGACTTATCAGTGAAGGCAGGTTCGTAGTGGAATGGCTTTGGGTGTTATTTGGTGTGGTGATATTTTTATCGTTCACCATAGAGGCCGTTACGGGATTTGGCAGTCTGGTGATTTCGTTAGCAATCGGTGTATTGTTTTTACCATTAGAACAAATAATGCCTATTTCAGCGGCATTAAATATCTGTATGACCAGTGTGATTGCGTTTAAAAATCGTCAAAGTTTAGATAATAAACTACTATTGAACGTGATATTGCCGGGTATGTTGTTAGGCACAATAGTGGGTTTTATTTCAAAAGACGGTATTGATGATGCTTTACTAAAGCAGCTATTTGGAGTGTTGATCATTTGGTTTTCAACTCGAGAATTATGGCGAATGACTCATCAGCATCAAGATAAGCCGCGACCAATTTGGTTAACCAGATTGTTGACAGTATGTGCAGGCATTACCCATGGTTTATTTGCTAGTGGTGGGCCTTTATTAGTCTATGCGGTTGCTGGAACAAATATTGATAAAGCGCGTTTTCGAGCGACCATGGCGTTTGTTTGGTTTAGCTTAAACGGTTTTTTAACCGTGGTGTTTTTTATTGAAGGTCAGTTACAGCCTTTATTGATTCAAGTGCTTTGGTATCTTCCCTTAGTTGTTATGGCGATTTATTTTGGAAACTTGCTACATAATAAAGTAAATGAAAACACATTTCGCAAAACGGTATATAGCCTTTTGTTTATCACAGGTTTTATTTTATTAATTAGTCGATATCTCAGTTAGAGCCGGAGTTAATTATGTACGATATCTTAATAAAAAATGGCATTTACTTTGATGGATCAAAACAAGAAAGTATCGCCGCGGATGTGGCTATAAAGGATGGAAAGATCTTTCAAGTAAGCCCGACGTCCTTAGATGATCGACAAGCAGAAAAAGTCATTAACGCCGAAGGCAAGTGGATTATGCCTGGTTTTTTAGAAATGCATAGTCACTACGATGCGGAAATTATTGCAAGTCCATCCCTTAAAGAATCAGTCCGTCACGGTGTGACCACTGTGGCGATTGGCTCATGTTCTATTTCTATGGTGAATAGTGAACCTGAAGATTGCTCTGATTTATTTACCCGTGTAGAGGCGGTGCCTCGTGAAGCCGTACTGCCAATTTTAGAAAAAAAGAAAACATGGAAGGATGCCAAAGGTTATCGTGATTTCTACGATAATCACCCATTAGGGCCAAATGTATGTTCGTTTATTGGACACTCTGATATGCGTGTAGCAGCCATGGGAATTGAGCGAGCAACCAGTGATGTAAAACCCACAGAGTCCGAAATGAAACGTATGGAGCATATGCTTGAAGAAGCATTAGATGCAGGATGTTTAGGTATGTCTATGATGACAACCAAGTTGGATAAATTAGATGGTGATCGTGCTTGGTCTAAGCCATTACCCTCTACATTTTCCTCTTGGTGGGAATTTAAACGTTTATTTAAAATTTTACGTCGCCGTAACGCCATTTTACAAGGGGCGCCAGACGCGGTGAAAAAAGTGAACGTGTTTGGCTTTTTATGGCAGGCCCATGGTTTGTTTCGCCGTCCAATGAAAGTCACTATGCTTACTGCCTTGGATTTAAAATCGAATCCATGGCTACACAGGGTTACTCGTATTAGTGGGTTTATTGCCAATAAAGTATTACGGGGTAATTTTCGCTGGCAAACACTTACGGCACCTTTCACAATCCATTTAGAAGGCTTGGAAGTAAATGCCTTCGAGGAATTTGAAACAGGGGCAGAGCTTAGAGATTTAATGAACGATGAAGAGTCGTTATATAAAAAAATTAATGATACAGAGTTTCGTGAAAAGTTTAAAAAACATGTAAGTGAGATTTTTACAGTGGGCTTGTGGCACCGTGATTTTAGTGACAGCTGGATTACAGGCTGCCCAGATAAGAGCTTAATTGGTAAAAACTTTGAACAAGTAGGTAAGTCACTAGGTACAGATCCTGTGGATACTTTTTTTGATCTGGCGACTAAATATAAAAATGAGCTGCGTTGGAAAACGAATTATGGGAATCATCGCCCAGAAATCATGCATAAACTTTTAGCCAGCCCTTATACACACGTTGGATTTGGAGATTCTGGTGCGCATATTCGCTCCTTAGCTATGTATAATTTCTCATTGCGGTTTTTAAAATACATTCGTGATGCACAGCTTGCAGGCAAGCCATTTATGACCGTGGCGCAAGGCGTTAATAAACTCACAGCAGATTTAGCCGATTGGTTTGGATTAGATGCCGGTTATATTCGAAAAGGTGATCGCGCGGACTTGGTGATTGTTAATCCAGATGGCTTAAATGACGATTTAGATGCCATCAGTGAAGCGCCAATGGAAAGGTTTGGTGTAGACCGTTTGGTGAAGCGAAATGATACTGCTGTTATGGCTACCATCATAAACGGTAGAGTAGCTTATGAGAAAGCAGATATATTCCCTACCGATTTAGGTAAGATGACGGGTTACGGGTCATTTTTACCTTGTCAATTTGTAGAGTAAGAGCGCCATACCTCATAGCTAATAAAAAATTTAGCTAGTAACTATTTTGAAATTTACGCTTTATATTGTTGAAGATTTTTCAAGTTATCGTTATTTACCATTTCATGGTTTACACTGAGTTAATTGTAAACCATGTTTGTTTAAATAGTTAAATAAGCTCAATGGCGATAGCTGTGGCCTCACCCCCTCCAATACAGAGTGAAGCAATGCCTTTAGATTTACCTTTAACTTTTAGGGCGTTCATCAACGTAACAATGAGTCGAGATCCGGTTGAACCAACAGGGTGACCTTGCGCGCAAGCGCCGCCAAAAACATTTACTTTTCTCGGGTCCAAACCAAGTTCTTTGATCGGTATCATTGCCACCAATGCAAAGGCTTCATTGATTTCAAATAGATCGACATCGTCTTTATGCCAGCCTGATTTTTCTAATACATTTTTAATTGCTCCAACTGGGGCAATGGTAAATTCACTAGGGTGTTGAGATTGTGTAGCGTGACAGACAATGCGAGCCATAGGTTTAAGTCCGCGCTTGTTAGCTTCGTTTTGGCTCATGACAACAAGAGCGGAAGCACCATCGGAAATAGAGGAGGCGTTAGCCGCGGTTATTGTGCCGCCTTTTTTAAATGCAGGACGCAGTGTTGGAATTTTTTCAATGCTGGCATTAAACGGTTGTTCATCATCTTTGACGGTGAGCTCTCCTGTATGGCTTTTTACCGTAACAGGGATAATTTCAGCGGTTAGCAGTCCTGACTCTATAGCCTGCTTGGCGCGTATAAGGGATTGAATAGCATAGTTATCCATGTCATCACGTGAATAGCCTTTTTGATCGGCCACATCTTGAGCAAATGATCCCATTAAACGACCGGTTTCAGCGTCTTCTAAGCCATCAAAAAACATGTGATCTTTTGCTGTATCCCCTTCACCCATGCGATAGCCTTTGCGGGCATTTAATAATAAGTAAGGAGCGTTAGACATGCTTTCCATACCACCGGCAACCATAATAGTATTGCTACCAGCTTTAATTAAGTCGTGGGCGAACATAGTTGCTTTCATGCCTGAGCCACATAGTTTATTAATGGTTGTGGCGCCTGTTGAATCAGGTAAACCGGCCTTGCGCATGGCTTGACGGGCAGGGCCTTGCTTTAAGCCGGCCGGCAGCACATTTCCCATAATAACTTCTTGAATATCTTGTGGCTTTAAGCCTGCACGTTCTACAGCTTCTTTAATAACAATTGCGCCAAGTTCCGTAGCCGGTAAGCCTTTTAAGCTGCCTTGAAATCCACCCATAGGGGTTCTTACTCCACTGACAATAACCACAGAATCTTCAGGCATTTTAACCTCGTTTATCATTTATAATAAAAGTAGCTATTGGTTACTGTAATACACTTCATTGCCAATAAATAAGAACTTTTTAATCATTTTTTCATTAGTAGAAATAGTTGGCTTGAGCAGGTTATGGTAACGGGGTTGGCACAGATGAACTACCGCATTTAGGGTTCGAGAAATAGGCGTAGTCTAATTTCTCGCGGCACTTTGCAAAGTTGAGCATTTGAACTAAACCTTAAATATACTCACAGGTTTAGTTAATCATGGACGATAAAGACATCATATCAATATTAAGTGACCGTACAGGCTTGTTAATTGATCACTTAGGTAAGCGATATAACCTAATACACTATGAAACCCCTGAAGACTTTCTAGCTGGAATAAGTCTTGATTCAAAACTTTTTATTTTAGATTTTGACCATGCTCAAGAAAGTGCATTGAGTTTAATTGAAAGTATTCGTGATTTGTGTGGTCATATACAAATTCCCATATTTGTTTTACAAGGGAAAGCCCTTCACCAAACCAGCCTTCAAGCTTTTGAAAAAGGCTGCGATGACATAATTGACGCAGACTCTCCGATTGAAGAAATTACTCTGCGTTGTGAAAAGCTGATATACAACAAAGTCGCTAACGATCAATTACAAGCTCAAGTGAAGCAAGCCACTGAGCTTGCCTTTATTGCTATGTCGGATACCTCAGATTTAGGTATCAATATTCAGTTTTTATTAGAAGTGCACCAATGCGCCAACATTGATGAATTAGGTATGCGTTTACTGCAAGCGGTGAATGCCTATGGCTTAAAAGCCAGTGTACAGTTGCGCAGTGAGATGGGTGTTAAAAATATGGAAGCATCGGGCATTGAGAGGGAACTAGAATCTAAGCTCATATGGGAATTGCAACATGATGGCCGTTACGTGGACTTTGGCCGTCGCTGTGTCATGAATTATGAACAAGTTTCAGTTTTAGTAAAAGATATGCCTATTGAGGACGAAAAGAAATATGGTGCGTTAAAGGATAACTTATTTTCATTATTACAAGGGGCTGATGCACGTCTTAAAGCCCTTGAGAATATTCAGCAAGTTCAAGATCAGCAGCACATGGTTAAAAGTTTATCTATTAAAATGCAAGGCATGATGGAAGAGATTGATGCGGGTTATCAAGTGGTCATGAAGGATATAGCGGATGTAGTGGAGGATGTGTCTGATGGCGTGAATGAAATTATTATGAATTTAGGTTTACATGAAGAGCAAGAAAAAGCATTAGAAAAAATCATGGAGCACGGCCTTCGTAGCACTAACGATATTTTTTCCAAAGGCTTAAAATTGGATGAAAGCTTCCAAAATGTCATTAAAGAACTGGGGGTGTTTTTATCAAATGATAAGGTCAAGTTCTCCGCTGAGCAGCGTAAAAAATTACTGTCGATTATTGAGCAAAGCTAACACCTATAGTGTTAGCTTTTTTCGCCACTGCAGTTTGTCATTTCTGGAAAGTCTACATCCCACGGCTGCGCCTTCCTAAACTCCTCAACAATAAAGTCTACAAACGAGCGCACTTTTACACTTAGGTGGCGGTTGCTAGGATATAAAGCATGTATCGGTGTGCTTTTGTAAGACCAATTACACAGCACAGGTTTTAATCGGCCCGCTTTGATGTCATCGGCACATAAAAATGCTGGTAAGCGAGCAATACCTAATCCATTTAACGCCATTTTACGCATGCTCAGCACATCGTTTACTTTTACTTTTGGCTTAAGGTCGATGCTGATCTTTTCAGGCGTATCGTATTCCCATGAATTCACTGGGTTCCAATTAACGGTTGTGTGTTGGCTTAAATCATTGGGATGATTAGGAGAGCCGTGCTTCTTAAGGTACTCCGGGCTGGCGCATGTGATTACTTTGATGTTACCTAATGATCTTGCGATCAATGAAGAGTCTGCAAGCTGGCCTACACGAAACGCCACATCAATACCTTCTTGAATTAAATCAAGGGGTTGGTCTGTGAGAACAATCTCTAATTGAATCTCAGGGTTTCCTTGCAAAAACTCTGCAACTAAATCACTGAGCACTTCTGCGCCAAATAGCATGGGCGCGGTAATACGTAATAGACCTTGAGGCTTAGACTGCATTTCGGTAACGGCGATGTTTGCTTCTTCTACGTCACCGATGATACGAGAGCATTGATTGTAATAGGCGCTGCCTGTGTCGGTAAGGCTTAGTGTGCGCGTTGTGCGCTGCAACAAGCGTACCCCAAGGCGTTCTTCTAATTGGGTGATTTTCCGGCTAACCGTGGATTTGGGTAAGCCTAAAGACTTAGCGGCACCTGTGAAGCTACCGGCATCTACGACTTTTACGAAAATGGCAATTTCGTTTAGATCAAATTGTTCCATGTCGAATACCCTTTTAAATGCTATTACTGTTCCTATTATGGAACAGTAATTCAAGTAAGGCTAGTTTTTTTAAAAGGTGCATATATAGACATTGATTGTCCCCTGCTCGACTTTTGAGCAAGTAGTCTGAAAGACTCTGTATTATCGATATGCGTCTCTATAGGCGTGAGTTAATCTCACCATATTCTAAAAATAAAAACATAACATATCCGCTTTATCTAAGGCAGGAGGTCATGTTTTAAAGGTGATTAAAGTTACTGTTTGCTAGAAGTCGCTACTGAGCAGAGGCTCCCTAATATGGTGCGTGGCAATGGTTGGACAAATGACGCATTAATTCTGTGCTGTTTTTTGATGCTTTGGTGCACAAATAGTGTGCAGTTTAAGCCTGGAGATACGGGCTGATAGCTGTAACTTATTGAAATTAAAGGATTTTAATATTGGTACGCTGTTTGCTTTAAATGGATATCGTTAATTAATATCTGGCACAAAAGTGAAGCAACCAATGTACAGCGCCGAATTTGACATGAGTGAACTAGCTGCCCTGCATCAGAATCAGCAGTTGCGCATTAAGGCGTTAGATTTAGTAAAGTCTCTTTTTGAGCAGGTTCGTGTTGTGCAACAACACAGGGCTGCGACCAATGCTGCGTTGGCAGGTAATCCATTTTTTGAAAGTAAAACCCGCGTATTAGCTAGAGAAATCAATTCGCGTTTTAAAGAGATTGAGCGTCAGCAAGAGGGTTGCCCTGAAATAATAGAGAGCCGTCAGTGGCAAGACACCCGTAATGCATGGCAAACCGTGCATTTACAATGGCGCCAAGATGAAATCATTGAAAACTTTGAATTGCATAGCCACTTAGTTAAACAGATGCTTGATTACATTACGATATTAGGTAACAAAGCAGAATGCTTAATAGAGACAGGCAGCCAGCACCAAGCGTTAAGCCATTATGTACTAAATGATATTCCATCGTTTATTGAATTACTGGGTCAAATTCGAGCCTTAGGTACATCCACCGCAGTTGTCGGTGTGATGGATGAAGCGTGTGAAATGCGAGTACGCTTTTTAATGGGTCAGTTAGCTAAGCAACAAACAAAAGTGAAGCAACAGGCACAGCATTTGAGTCAAGAAGCGTTAGAGATTACCTCATCATTAATTGATGCGTTATTGTGTGAGCCAAAACTGGAACGTTTAACTGGCATTGTTATGCATGATTTACTAAGTGGTCGCGACATTGTTACTAGTGCGGATGAGATATTTACGCTTAGTACCTCTATCATTGATGCACATTATAATGTGATGAACGAAGGTTTACGCCTATTGCGTTTAAGTATGGATAAACGCATGCAAGCTTGGGTGAGCCGTTAGCATTCATTTATTAATATCTCTTCTTATCAACAGCTCAAACCGATTTCCTGTCATGAGTTTGAGTCTTTGGCTTCCTGTGTGAGTCTAAGGTCAGATACTTAGTCTACCTTGCTAATACAATTTAATTGAACGTAAACCCTTAACGGTTACTACAATCGAAGCCTTATAGGCACAAAAAAGCGAACCTCAGAAGAGATTCGCTTTATGTTGGTACGCTATGGGCAGTAGTGCCCGAAGCGCCTTAAAATATTTACTTTAATCAGCGCCTTAGAATTCAACACCAAACTCTAGTGCAATGCCAGCTTCTTTTTCTGGATCGCTGGCGTTAGCCATTACCCCTAAATCTAGGTGAATCGCAAACGGAGACAAACCAATACCTGCAGTTACGATGTCTTGATCCGTTCCGGCTAGGTTTGAACGATAACCTGCACGTAGTTGTAGCGTGCGGAACAGGTTAAATTCAGCACCGATCGCGGCATATTGAGTAGGGTCTTCAAATGCTACAGGGTCGTTTTCGGTAAGGTCCAGGTCAAAGGCGACTTTACTCCAACTGGTTTGGTGGCTGATACCAGCGCGCATCATAGGGCTGATTGTTACCATTGAGCCTTCAGCACCGTTACTGTTTACGTATTGATAGCTTTCATATTCACCACCTAGTAGGTTTTGAATGGTAATACCTGCTTGCCATTGCTTTTCTATACCGAATTGGTAAGCCGCACCTAGATCAAGGTTAAAAGCAGAATACTCTTCAGTGTTTTCAGTAATGGTGTCGCCGTCAAATTCGTCTTCGCTATCTAGTTGTTGTTTGTAATCAAAGATAGTCACCATTTGCAGCTTAGGTGTGACACCAAATGAAATGTCATGACCTTTAATATTAAATGTACGCGCAGCAGTTAGACCGATATCCGCGATGGCGACACCTACCATTTCGATTTCAGCTGACAGGTCTGTATTGGTTTCAACCAAGGCACCGTCTTGGAAAATAACAGTGTCGCCTTCGCCTGCTGTACCACCGTAAGAGAAGTCGTCAAGTGCAGCCTGTGCGGCATCAAGCTCATCGGCAGCAGCGCTTGCTTCATTTTGTAGCTGCGTATTTGCAAGGTCTGCTTCCAAGGCTTCTTTTGCATCTATTGCTGCGCTTAATGCTCCTTCAAGATCGGCCACTGTGGTTAAGTAACGATCAGTTGCAGTGGCGTAGTTACGCATGAGGTCGGTATCGCTTTCTAGGTTGATAACGCGCCCTGAAAAGACCACTTGCGCACCTGTGCTTAGCGCTAGGGAGAATTTTTTACTTGGTATTGCTAGGGCAATATTACCGCCAGCATTTAAGCGAAGGGCCTTACTATTTAGGTTCTCAACATCATTAGCGATTAAATTAGAGTAAGTGTATAGGTCAGAGTCTGGGGTGGCAGCACCTTCTGTACTGATAACGGATCCGCGTAATGCATCAATTGTTGCTGTAAGTGCATCGGCTGCATCGGATAAATCACTGGCATTATCGTCAGAGTTTAATGCGTTAGCTGCATTTTCTATGGCGCTGATACCGCCGTTATTTGCAGCATCCAGTGCAGCGCTTAAGTTATCAATATTGCTATTGCCAAATTCGTCTTCTTCATCAAATGCTTCAACCGAGTCGATAAAACCATCGTCATCAGCAACGATGACAGAAAATTGTGGAAATTTTAAGCCAAAGTGATCATCTTCACGTGTATTAGCCAGTAGTGCAGGGTTGTAACGTGGAGCACTGGCGATTTCTGAAGAAGCTACACCTACGCCACCCATCCCCATTGCACGGGCATCCGATGGTGCAAACGGAACCGCAACGGCTTGTTGTGCAGACGCCACTGCAATGGCTGCACCCAGAAGTATTTTTTTATTAAGTCTCATCATGGATTGGTCCCTTTAATAGTAAGTAGTTACGTCTTTTAAGAATAGCGGATACAGCTAGATTCCCCAGCCTCTAATAAGAGCGTAATGGCATAGAGGTACGATCACGTTATAGTTTAGAGTAATACTAGAGTATGGAAAACATAAACTTGAAATTGATTAAGTAGAATTATACAAAATCACATTCAAAGCTTGCTTGGTGGGCGTTACAGCACTATAGTTTTGCCCATGCAAAAACTGAACTTTATATTTCGAATTCCCGCGAAAGCGATGCGTGTCTGCCTTTGGCTACGACGCGCATACGGTCGTGTGTTTTTGAAAGTTTAAATAAGTATTTGTAATTCTTTTCAAAAACCGCGACAAGTTCGCGGTTTTCTTGTTTTTAATCCCGCGAATTTTGTCTTTTAAAAGAGTGACTCTTTTAACGTTTGGTTTTTGATAGCCATTTTTTGATGTTAGGAACGACAATGAAAGTCGCCAGTGTTTATTTATCTGTGGTGTTAATTTGGTCTACAACGCCGTTGTTTATTCGCATGAGTGTGGACTCACTTGATTATATTCAAGGTTCAGCCATGCGTATGTGGTTAAGCCTTGTTTTGTGTTTTGTCATGTTGCGCCTGTTTGCGGTTCCGTTTCGGTTTACCGCTGCTGCGCTGTATCGCTATTTCATTGGGGCGCTGGCGGTGAGTGGCGCTATGTTATGTGTGTATTGGTCTGCTCAGTCCTTACCTAGCGGCTTGATTGCGGTTGTATGGGGGTTGTCGCCTTTGGTTGTCAGTCTATACAGTTTATTCCTAGTACCCAGTACTCGATTAAACATGCTGCAGCTAGCGAGCATGGCGTTGGCGGTATTTGGTTTATATACCATTTTTGCCCAAGGGATTTCCCTAGGAGGGCATTTGGGTTTGGCTTTATTGGTGCTGTTATTAGGTGTGAACTTTCATAGTGTCAGTTCAGTTATTTTACAGCGTGTACAAATATTTAATCCAGAAGATTCAACTCACCCATTAGAGCAAACCACAGGTGCTTTGTTATTGTCTGCTCCGGTTTATGGACTGATGTGGTGGATGTTTAGTGGGCCTTTGCCTGATGTGATTAGCTCAAAATCACTCATTGCCATTGCTTACTTATCCACGTTTGGTTCGGTGGCAGGTTTTATCGGTTTTTATTATTTATTGAATAAATTAAGTGCTGCCAGTGTTGCACTGATCACCGTGATCACACCAGTACTTGCTTTGTTATTGGGCGCTTACGTGGCGGATGAAATACTGCAATCAGGAACTTGGTTTGGAGCGTTGTTGATTGTGGTGGCGTTGATGGTGTATCACCATAAGGCACTTGTTCTGTTCTTTAAGCGCTTGTTAATAACGCTAGATGTGAAAAAAGCGTAAACAGCCCTAAATTTCACAGGGTATTGGCCGATAAATCCTTCAAGACATGGGCGAGATAAGCCTTAAATTGAAGGAGTAATAGCATGATGAAATTAGCATGGTTGCTGATGATGGGATTCTTTCTGTCATCAATCACTGGGTGCAGTATGTTGGGGTTTGGTGATGATGAGGAAGAAGAGGATGTCGCCACCATTGAACAGGACACCATGCTTAAACCGCAAGAAACCATGGTGGATCCGGTTGCGCCTTTGATTCTAAGAGTGGTGGGTTATGGCGCAATTAATCCTAAAGCAAAAGGACAAAGTAAGGTGCAAAAACGCTTGATGTCCATTCGCGCCAGTCGCTTAGACGCATACCGCGCCATGGCTGAGCGGGTTTATGGCACCAAGGTAAGTGGTAGTTCTACAGTACGAGACTTGGTTGTACAAAATGATAGCTTCCGTACTTATGTGGATACCTTTATTCATGGTGCCCGTGTGATTTCGTCCGATGTACTGGAAGACGGCAGTGTGGAAACCGTATTAGAAATGGTCATCGACGCCGGTTTTCGCAATTGCTTAACCACTGAAAACTCCATGCGCTTTAATGCGGATTGTCGTACTCAAGTTATGCACTCTGGTAAAGGCGCAATGCGCACTAGCCGTTATCAAGATATTAACCGTGTACAAAGCCAATCCGCGATTCCGGAAACCAATCATTACTTTGTTGACTAACTCGATATGGTCGGTTGATCACTAGGGGGGAGGTGATATGAAAAATTGGATGTGGGTCATCATGGTTGTGCTAATTAATAGCGTTGCCCATGGACAAGAAATCACCGCAACAGGTTCGGCGGTTTTGGTTGAGGATTTAGAAGTCAGCCGTGACAACGCCGTTCGCGATGCTTTACGTCAGGCATCATTGCAAATGGGTGGTTCCATTCATTCGTCGCAAATGTTGGTGGATGGTCTTGTTACGTCTGATCAAACCAGTTTGAAAACTAATGGCCAGTTTCGCCATGTTCGTATCCTTCAGGAAAAAATTAGTCACGGCATTCTAGAAATTAAACTCAGGGCTGAATTCATTCAAGAAGGTCAATGCGCCATGAATGAAGGCAATGGTTATCGTAAGGCCGTTGCTGTAGCCGGTTTTGCATTACAGTCCCCTAAGCAGGCTGTGTTAGGTGGGCTGCAAAATATAGAGCAGCACTTACCGAGCGTGTTGGCTAATACACTGAATGGACATCATCGATTACATGCTATGGATAGCGGAAACGTACTTATGTTCAATAGCGTGGATAGGGCACCGTCTTCACAAAATAATTTACAGCGATTAAGTAACTCAGTGGAGTTAGCAAAAGAGTTAGGTGCGCAATTTGTAGTAAGCGGTGTTATTCGTGATTTAGACATGATTAACCCAGATGCCGGTGTACCACAAATATGGGATAAGCCGCTAAATCTGATTGGATTATCTCGCGAGAAACGCATGCGTAATTTTGTTTTGGATGTGTATGTACATGATGGCATCAGTGGTGCGTTGATGTTTCAAAATACCTACGCCACTGCAGGAGAATGGGAATACGATGACTATGCAAAAACCGGTTTTGCCACGCCTATCTTTTGGAAAAGTAATTACGGTGAACACGTAAAAGATGTGATCAGCACCGTAGTGGATGACTTAAATTCAAATCTTGGTTGTCAGCCATATATGGCGAAAATCATTGATGCAAAAGGGGACTTCATCCGTTTAGACACAGGAGGAAGTGTTGGTATGCGTCCAGGAGATGAGCTAACCGTGTTTCGAACCAGTACGTTTTATAATTTAGATCAGCAAGGTTTGACTCAATTGCATGATACCAAGGTGAAAGCGACTATTACGCAAGTACAGCCCAGATTTGCAATTGCTCGCTTGGATAAAACCGCTTCACGTTTTGCGATTCAAAGAGAAGACGTGGTTGTGGCTTGGTGAAGCGCAAAAGACAGTAATTATTTAATTACCGTGGCGAGACCAGCAAGAGCCTCCTATACTTCTAAAGGTATTTTCTTCACCCGCTGGTCATAGGTATAAGGCCACACGAGTGATTTGATTCTGTGGAGGCTACATGAACAATCATATTGTGATTATCAATGCGCCCAAGTATGACCCAGACATCTACTTTGAGCGTTTTATAAAACAAGTCCGCGCTAATCCGTTAACCCTCAAAACCCCCATTGTCCTATTGAACGATTTCTACTTAGATGGACTACCCATGGTCCTTGAGCATCTTGGGGTAAAATATGTGGCAGGTCATGGTAATAATGAGGCAGACTTCCAACTGACTAACATGGAGCATGCGTCACATATCATAGTGTTATCCGATGACGAACATAGCTTTGATAGCGATAGCCTAAGCTTCGATATTTGTTATCGCATGAAAGAGCATGGGTTGGCTTATCGGGTGATTGTTGAGTGTGTGAATGATGAAAACAGAGAACGTCTTAAAGGCATTGGTGTTAAAACTGTAATGCGACCAATACGCTCTTATCCAGAGGTTATTGTGCGTACCATGGAAAGCCCTGGTGCCGAAATTTTGATTGAAGATATGTTCACCAGAGCGGATGACATAATTATGCGTTATCCATTATGGCTTGAAGGGGATACATGGCAAGATGTGATGATGGCCATGATTGCTGACGATCTCGGTACGCCACTGGCGTTTGTCAGTAAAGAGGGAAAGGTGAATGTCCATCCTTCGACCCATGATAATGTATATGGGCAAAGTATCTTGATGCTTGTGCATTCAGATAATATACCTAGTGAGCAACAGGTGCGAGAAGCGTTTTCTGGTTTTCATGATAAGCAACAATCGGCCTGAACGTTAAAAAAAAGCACCGCACATTGCGGTGCTGTTAGATTAAGCATTAAGTTCTAGTTGTTCCTCAGCATGCTCTGTGCTTTGTGAACAGGTATAGGATTTAACTGGCTTGCCCTCCTCATTGATTGAATGCAGGTACACATCAAACCCCCACAATGTTTGCAAATGCTTGACCACGTCTTGTGTCTGTTCACTTAACGGAATATTGTTTTGACGAATATGGTGTAAGGTTAACGAACGATCCCCCGTTATATCAACAGAGTAAACTTGGATATTCGGTTCACGGTAGGATAAATCATATTGTTTGGCTAAGTCTTCACGGACTCGCTTATAGCCCATTTCGTCGTGAATGGCATCTATGCTGATGTGCATTTTACGTTCGTCATCCATGATGGAAAATAGCTTCAAATCGCGCATTAACTTTGGTGAAAGATATTGTAGAACAAAGCTCTCATCTTTGAAATTTTGCATAGCAAAATGCAAAGTGTCTAACCAATTACTGCCAGCAATGTCGGGAAACCATTCACGGTCCTCATCGGTTGGATTTTCACAAATGCGACGAATATCACTCATCATATGAAAGCCAAGAGTATAAGGGTTAATACCACTAAAATAGGGGCTATCAAATGGTGGTTGATAGATCACGCCACTGTGGCTGTTTAAAAACTCCATCATAAAGCCATCAGTCACAAGCCCTTCGTCGTACATAGTATTCAACAGCGTGTAATGCCAAAACGTGGCCCAACCTTCGTTCATCACTTGAGTTTGGCGCTGAGGATAAAAGTATTGAGCGAGTTTTCTGACTATACGCAGAATTTCTCGCTGCCAAGATTGTAATAATGGGGCATTCTTTTCTAAGAAATATAATAAGTTTTCCTGAGGTTCTTCAGGGAAGCGTTTAGTTTTTTTATGTTTGGCTTTTTCTGTACTAGGAATGGTTCGCCACAGGTCATTAACTTGTTGTTGTAAAATGGCTTCCCGTTCTTCTTGGCGTTGATTTTCTTCTTCGGTACTGATTGGGCGTGGACGTTTATAACGATCAACACCATAGTTCATGAGTGCGTGGGCCGCATCCAATACGGTTTCTACGGCTTCTACTCCGTGGCGTTCTTCACATTTTTTTATGTAGTTACGGGCAAACACCAAGTAATCAATAATGGCGCTGGCATCGGTCCATGTTCTAAATAAATAATTACCTTTGAAAAATGAATTATGGCCATAACAAGCGTGGGCAATAACCAGTGCCTGCATGCATACGGTATTTTCTTCCATTAAGTAGGCAATACACGGGTCACTATTAATAACAATTTCATATGCTAAACCCATTTGTCCTCTTTGATAATGGGTTTGCGTATGCAAAAAATGCTTGCCGTATGACCAATGGTGATAAGAAATTGGCATGCCTACAGAGGCATAGGCATCCATCATTTGTTCGGCGGTAATGACTTCGATTTGATTGGGGTAGGTGTCCAATCGATATTCTTTTGCGATTCGTCCGATTTCTTTGTCGTATTCTTGTAATAGCTCGAATGTCCATTCCGAACCGGTTGATATGGGTTCTCGCTTTTTGGATTTTGTCATACGGCCTCCTTAAGAGACTTACGTGAAAATAAGTCTCTAAATACAGGGAAAATATCCTCTGCACTGGTAATTTGTTCCATGGCAAAGCGGTCGCCTAGCTGTGGAGCAAGGTCTTCATAGGCACGCCATAATGCTTGGTGAGCATTTGGGGTGATCTCTATGTAGGCAAAATATTGTGACATGGGCATAATACGCTGATGCAAAATTTCAGCACATTGTGGACTGTCATCATCCCAATTGTCGCCATCACTGGCTTGCGCGCCATAAATATTCCATTCGGCTGGGTTGTAGCGTTCTTCAATTATGTTAGCCATTAATTCAAGGGCGCTTGATACAATGGTGCCGCCGGTTTCCCGTGAATAAAAGAACTCTTGTTCGTCTACTTCTTTAGCACTGGTGTGATGCCGAATAAAAACGACCTCAGTTTTTTCATAATTACGCTGTAAAAATAAATACAACAATATATAAAATCGCTTGGCCATGTCTTTTATTTGCTGAGTCATTGAACCTGATACATCCATCACACAAAACATCACCGCTTTGGTGCTTGGCACAGGTTCTTTCAAAACATTACGGTATTTGATATCAAAGGTATCAATAAAGGGAATTTTTTTGATTTTTTCTTCGAGCTTTAAAATAACTTCTTCAAGCTCTTTGATTTTTATGGGATTTTTTAGGTCATTATCTTTAGCGCATTCTTCTTCGAGTTCAGCTTTGGCTTTTTTAAGCTTACGGCGTGAACTTGCAGAAAGAGCAATGCGTCTAGCCTGAGCTGCTCGCATGGATTTTACAACCGCTAGGTTGTTTGGGGTGCCTGTGGCGGTGAAGCCTGCACGACGGTACTCAACCGCATCGTGTTCGTTTAACGTTTTCTTGATTAGATTCGGCAGAGCTAAGTCTTCAAACACATAATCTAAAAATTCGTCTTTACTGATAAAGAATGAGAAGTCGTCATCACCTTCACCTTGATTGCTGGCATTGCCTTCTCCAGCACCGCCGCCACCGCCTTGGCCTTTAGGACGTAATACTTTATCTCCTGCATTAAACTCACGGTTACCGGGAAGGACTCGTTGCCGAGCACCTCCACTGCCATGACCAAACACGGGTTCACTGGTATCCCGTGTTGGAATACTGATTTTCTCACCACGCTCCATATCGGTTATGGAGCGTTTATTGACCGCATCGGTCACGGCTTTTTTAATGTGACTTTTGTAGCGGCGTAAAAAGCGCTGGCGATTTACCATGCTTTTATTTTTACCGTTAAGTCGTCTATCTATGATATAGCTCATAGGCACACCTCACTACTGTGATTTACGAACGCGTAAATACCATTCAGATAGGAGTCGGACTTGTTTTTCGGTATAGCCTCGTTCAACCATGCGAGCCACAAAATTGTCGTGTTTTTTCTTCTCTTCGTTAGAGCCTTTTGCGTTAAAGCTAATAACTGGCAGTAAATCTTCAGTGTTGGCGAACATTTTTTTCTCAATGACCGCGCGCATTTTTTCATAGCTCTGCCAGCTTGGGTTTCTTCCTGAATTGTTGGCTTTCGCTCTTAATACAAAGTTTACTACTTCGTTACGGAAGTCTTTAGGATTACTAATGCCAGCTGGTTTTTCTATTTTTTCTAGTTCTTCATTAATGGATACGCGATCAAGGATTTCGCCGGTTTCAGGGTCTCGATACTCTTGATCTTGAATCCAGAAATCTGCATAGGTGACGTAGCGATCAAATATGTTTTGACCGTACTCACTGTAAGATTCTAAGTAGGCTGTTTGAATCTCTTTACCAATGAAGTCCACATATTTAGGTGCAAGATATTCTTTGATGAAGTTTAAGTAACGATCAGCAGTTTCTTGTGGGAATTGCTCTTGTTCAATTTGTTTTTCCAGTACATACATGAGGTGAACTGGGTTAGCGGCTATTTCGCTAGCATCAAAATTGAATACTCGGCTTAATATTTTGAAAGCAAATCGTGTAGAAAGCCCAGCCATACCTTCATTGACACCTGCGCTGTCGTGGTATTCTTGTATGGATTTGGCTTTAGGGTCAGTGTCTTTTAAATTTTCGCCGTCATAAATGCGCATTTTACTGTAAATGCTGGAGTTTTCCGGATCAAGTAGACGAGAAAGCACTGTAAATTGAGCAAGCATACCGAGTGTGTCTGGCGCACATGGGCTTTCACTTAGTGAGCTGCTGGCGAGTAATTTTTCGTAGATGTGGATCTCTTCACTGACTCTTAAGCAATAAGGGACTTTGACAATGTATACCCTGTCGATAAAGGCTTCATTGGTTTTGTTGTTTTTGAAGGTTTGCCACTCGCTTTCATTGGAGTGTGCCATGAGTATGCCATCAAACGGAATGGCCCCCATGCCTTCTGTGCCATTGTAGTTGCCTTCTTGAGTGGCGGTTAGCAGTGGGTGTAGCACTTTAATAGGAGCTTTAAACATTTCCACAAATTCCATCATGCCTTGGTTAGAGCGGCATAATGCACCTGAGAAGCTGTAAGCATCTGGGTCGTCTTGGCTGTAATCTTCAAGTTTGCGAATATCAACCTTACCGACGAGTGCGGAAATATCTTGGTTGTTTTCATCACCTGGTTCGGTTTTAGCAACCGCAATTTGATCAACAATGCTAGGGTACAGTTTAACCACTTTGAATTGGCTGATGTCGCCGTTGTATTCGTGTAAGCGTTTAGCCGCCCATGGGGACATAATGCCTTTAATGTGACGGTTAGGTATACCAAAGTCTTCTTCTAGTATGGCGGCATCTTCTTCTGGGTTAAATAGCCCAAGAGGGGATTCAAAAACCGGTGAACCTTCAATGGCATAAAATGGAATTTTTTCCACTAGGTGTTTTAGTTTTTCTGCTAATGAGGATTTACCACCACCAACAGGGCCAAGTAAATATAAAATTTGTTTGCGTTCTTCTAGGCCTTGAGCCGCATGACGGAAGTACGACACGATTTGTTCAACGGCCTCTTCCATGCCGTAAAACTCATTAAAAGCGGGATAACGTTTGATGACTTTGTTTGAAAAAATCCGACTGAGTCGAGGGTCGCTGGCGGTGTCCACCAGCTCTGGCTCGCCAATGGCCATAAGCATTCGCTCGGACGCACTGGCGTAGACGCTTGGATCATCCTTGCATAGTTGCAAATATTCTTGCAGCGTCATGACTTCTTGTTGTGTGGTTTTGTAGCGGTCCTGAAAATGGTTGAATATGCTCATGGTAACCTCACCTAGTGTCTATGTGCTCATATACTGCTCTCAAATAGGTCTATATCTTTATAATTAATTTAGACTTATTTCGGTTCCGTGTATTCCTTTTATTTCCTGCTTTGGAAAGGATTAGCAGTAAGGCGTCAATTTTTTAATGCCTTGTGAAATAAACTGCATAGGTTGTGCCTTTTTTATAATTAAAAAAGTTTATTTTTAAACGCTTGTGTGATTCCTCCTTATGGCCATTTAGTTTATTTATAAAAACCTGTTTGTCATAACGGGTTACATAGTGCCATGCAATAAGTACGCTAAAAGTAGAAATTTATATAATAAAAAAGGTTGGCCCTTATGATTTAAGAGCCAAAGAAAAGATGGGGTAAAGTGGTGTTATAGAAAAGAGGGTGCTAATTTTGAGGTTCGATTTTTTCCGGCTTGGCGAGTTTCCACATTTCAAAACCACCGTCCAAGCTATGGGCGTTAGTAAATCCTTGTTCGCCAAGGAATTGAGCAGCTCCTTGACTAGAATTACCGTGATAGCAACAAACAACCACACAGTCCTCTTTTTTTGTGTTTTCAATAAACGTTTGTACATTACTGTTATCTAACGGTTTTGCACCGGTAATGTGGCCTGTCGCATAGCTCTGAGGGTCGCGAATATCCAGAATATGTAAGGGTTGTGAGCCTTCCATTAATTCATTGAGTTTTTGAATATTAATATGTTGAAACATGCCTAATCACCAATTTATAAGGTTTCACGATGGCGTATGCCACTCTCGATGTGTAATAACGTCAGTGGTCCACCCCATACACAACCTGTATCTAAGCCTATCATATTAGGCAGGTGGAACACGCCATTTAGTGCTGCCCAATGCCCAAACAATAAGGTGTTATCTTTGAGTTTGTTTGGGTAGCTAAACCAAGGTTTAACGTAACTATTGTGATCGTTGGTGGCTTGTTTGTTGTCTAGATCCAACTCTCCATTTGGGCCAATGAAGCGCATGCGAGTGAAGTAGTTGGTGATGGTGCGCAGACGGTCTGTGCCCACTAAGTCATCTTCCCATGTAACCGGTGTATTGCCGTACATGTGTTTGAAAAATGTTTTGTGATGTTTACTTTGTAGTACCACTTCCACTTCTTCTGACAAAGATTTGGCTTTTTTTAAACTCCACATGGGCGGGATACCCGCATGACACATGGCCAGTTTTCGCTCTTTATCCCATTGAAGAAGAGGTTGTTTACGCAACCATTTGAATAGTGTGTCTGCATTTTTAGACTCGATGATGCGATCAAGGTCGCCATCTTTTTTTGTGGCCTTTTGCCCATAAGCCATGGCTAATAAATGCAAGTCGTGATTGCCCAGTACAATTTTGCAACTTTTACGGATGCTGTGAAGAAATTCTAATGTACCTAAACTGTCAGGGCCGCGATTGACTAAATCCCCCACGCACCAGAGCTGGTCACTGGCTGGATCAAAGTTGACTTTATCAAGCAAGGTCAGCAGTGGTGTTAGGCAACCTTGTATATCACCTACAGCAAAGGTTCTCATGTTAATGCACGCTATGGGTTACAGCTAAAGTGAATACGGGGATCTCCACGTCAAAAAACGCCCCTTCATGATCTTGCATGGTGTAGAACCCTTGCATGGTGCCAACAGGGCTTTCCATGACGGTGCCTGATGTATAGGTGTAGCTTTCACCGGGTTGAATAATGGGTTTTTGCCCGATGACACCGTCACCGCGAACTTCTTGTGTTTTTAATGTTTCACCATTGGTAATGATCCAATGACGAGATAGCAATTGAACTTGATGCAGAGTTTCATTGGTAATACTCACGGTGTAGCTAAAAACAAACCGCTGCTTTTCTGAAGAAGATTCTTCTGGCATGTAATTAGGCATCACATGAACAAATACCTTACTCATGGTTAGATCCTTCAAAAACAAAGTCAGCAATACGAGCGAACTCTGCCAAACCAAGGCGTTCAGGGCGAAGGCTGGGATCAATACCAAGGCTTTCTAAGTCATCACTGGAAATGGTGTTTTTTAGATTATTACGTAATGTCTTACGGCGCATAGAGAAACTTTCGCGGACGATATTTTCCAGTGTGCGGTGATCTTTTACCGGATGTGGCAAGGTTGCGTAAGGCACCATGCGTACAATAGCGCTGTCTACTTTTGGTGCTGGTTTGAACGCACCAGGGCCCACATCAAATAAATGCTGCACTTCACAGAAATATTGAGCCATGATGGATAAGCGGCCGTAATTGTTTTCACCCGGGCCAGCCGCTAGGCGCTGCACCACTTCTTTTTGTAGCATGAAGTGCATGTCTTTCACTTTGCCGGTGTAGCTAAGCAAATGAAAAATAAGAGGGGTTGAAATGTTATACGGTAAGTTACCCACAATGCGCAGTGGGCGGTCTTCTTCATATAAACTGGCAAAATCAAATTTCAGTGCATCCGCTTCATTGACTTTGAAACCGGGCATATTGAAAAATTTAACATTAAGGCCGGGTATTAAGTCGCGGTCTAGTTCGACCACGTTTAAATAACCTTCGGTGGCGTCTAGCAATTCTTCTGTGATGGCGCCTAAACCTGGGCCAATTTCCACCATGTTATCGCCCACTTTTGGACGAATACTTTTTACAATATTACGAATGACGTTTGGGTCGTGCAAAAAGTTTTGACCAAAACGCTTTCGGGCTTGGTGGCCCATATGACTACGAGACATGGGTGTTTCCTTTATGGGTGGCACGGCTGGCGGCCATGTGTTCGGCGTAGGCAATGGCGGTGTGTAAACTGCCACTATCAGCTTTGCCTGTGCCCGCTAAATCAAGTGCGGTGCCGTGATCCACAGATGTACGAATAATAGGTAAGCCTAGAGTAATGTTCGCTGCTTGACCAAACCCTTTGAATTTTAAGACAGGTAAGCCTTGGTCGTGATACATGGCTAACACTGCATCACCGCTTTTTAGCACTTTGTCGGTGAATAAAGTATCTGCTGGAAGGGGTTGACTTAATTGAATGCCCTGAGCGCGAAGTTTGGCCAAGGCGGGCTCAATGATGTCGATTTCTTCTCGGCCCATATGTCCATCTTCGCCCGCATGGGGGTTAAGCCCACATACTAAAATGTTGGCGTTGGGCAGGGCAAAGTACTGTTTTAAGTCGTGATCTAAAACCTTGATTACTTGTGTAAGGCGCTCTTGGGTGATGGCTTCAGGTACGTCTTTTAAGGCTAGGTGAGTAGTAACTAATGCCACCATTAAACCTTCAGTCGCCAACATCATCACTACTCTTTGAGTATTGGTGTACTCTTCTAAAAACTCTGTATGGCCGGTAAAAGGCACGCCTGCTTCGTTGATGACCCCCTTATGCACAGGTGCGGTGACCATGGCATCATAGGTGCCATCTAAACAGCCTTGCGCAGCGTGGCTAAGGGTATCAAGCACATATTGGCCGTTAGCCGGGTTAAGCTTACCGGCGACCTCTGTTTGGGCCAGTTTTATCGGTGCTACCCATATTTCACCGGCGTTAGCGGGTGTCGTGTCTGTTTTATCAAACAATTTAACAGTGAGAGGCAGTTGTAATAAGGCGGCACGACGGGTCAGTAAATCAGGATCGCACACCGCAACAATTTGGCTTTGATGGGTGCGCTGGGCAAGGGCCACGGTTAAATCTGGGCCAATGCCTGAGGGTTCGCCAACAGTTAGGGCTAACCTATTGCTCATTTTTGATTTCCACATAGGATTCACTGCGAATCTGGCGTAGCCAAATTGGTAGTTCTTCTTCAAAGCGGCGGCTATATAGCAGCTGACGTGCTTGGTTGCGTTGCACTTCTTCGGCCATGTCTTTTTGGCGATAATCGATCACTTCTAGAATGTGCCAACCAAAACGAGATTTAAACGGCTTACTTACTTCACCCTTTTGGCTAGCTTTCATGGCTTTTTCAAATGCAGGTACCATGTCGCCGTCGTTGATCCAGTTTAAATCGCCGCCGTTAACTTTACTGCCTGGGTCGTCGCTGAATTCTTTGGCAAGCTCAGCAAAATCTTCCCCTTTTTGAACGCGCTGGTAAATATCGTTGATTAGCTTTTGGCTGTCTTTTTCACTACGAATAGTGCTTTCTTGAATAAGAATATGACGAGCTTTAGTTTGGCGAACGATTTGCTCGTTACCACCGCGTTTATCGGTGACTTTAATAATATGAAAACCACTGGCGCTGCGAATGGGATCACTGATGCCACCTTTTTTAAGGGTAGGAGCAATATCCGCGAACAACGACGGTAATTCAGCTTCTTTGCGCCAGCCTAGGTCACCGCCTTTGAGTGCATTTCGACCATCAGAATTTGCAATGGCGATTTGTTCAAAATTCCCGCCATTACGTAACGTTTTCACAAGGCCTTGGGCTGTTTTTTTCGCTTTGTTAAGTTCGGAGTTTTTCGCTTGGCTAGGAACTTGAATCAGGATATGGCCAATGCGGAACTCTTCAGATGTAGCGGTTTGGCCTCGGGCACTGTTTAAAAAGCTGTCGATATCTTGCTCGCTGATTTGAACGGTGTTGCCTACGCGGTAGCGCTGTACCTCAGAGATGATGCGCTCACGGCGAATTTGATTACGGGCTTCGGCATAATTAACGCCATCTTTGGCGAGAGCCTGCTGAAACTGTTTTATGCTTAAACCATTTTGCTTGGCAATGGTGGCAATGATTTGGTTAAGCTGCTGATCACTGATACGAATGCCAGAGCGTTCGGCCATTTGCAGTTGAATGCTTTCAATGATGAGGCGTTCGAGTACTTGGTTTTGCAAAACCAAGTCTGGTGGTAAACGCATGCCTTTTCTTTGGTTTTTTATCACATTGACCCGTGCGTCCAATTCGCTTTGCATGATGATATCGTCATCCACTACGGCAGTGATGCGATCAAGTGGTTCCAGTTTTGCCTGAGCCATGGGCGCGCTTAACAATAAAGATGCCATCATGGCGCTAAGCCAGCGATGATTGATAACTTGTTTAATAATCATGGAATTGCCTTTGATCGTAACCTAATATGCGTTCGCTTAAGATGTCATCACTTTTACTACCAAGGATGCCTAAGCCTTTAAGGTGCAGTTGAAACATGAATTGGTAGTCTTTAGTGCTATCACTGCGAGTGTGTTCTTCATATGTTAACTGGGCTCGCCAGCAACAGTTTTGATATTCGATGCCTAACAGACCTTCGATGTTCAATAAATTTTCTTCTTCTTTTAGCTGCTTATCTGCTGCCTCATAGGGCCAAAGATCGTGTTTCTTTTGTGTGTAAATTGCCCAGCTATCATTAAGCGGGGCAAAAAATGCCATCCCCAGTTGTTTTTGAGAGCTAGATTCTACATGACTAAAGCTCATATCAAAAAGCCAACTGCTAGGGGATTGATAATTTAGCAGCATACTGCCTTTTTCAATGGGTTCTTCATCGCTTTGGGCGTGAGGGTTGTACTGCATATCCAAGCGGGTACGCCAATTTGGGGCAAATAGCCACTGAAACTCACCCGCTAAAGATGAACTGCTTTTTGTGTATTCATCACCAAGGACTTCAGCTTGGGTGCCGCTTAAGGCCAATTGCACTTGGCGGTCCGAGAAGTAGTGAATCTGGCCGATACTGGCGCGCACCACTTCTAAGCCGGATCCATCAAGAAAGCGAGTAGTTAACCCTACACTCATTTGTTGGGTATCACCGACTCTATCGACTCCGGTAAACCGGTTAGCCTGAAATAACTGACTATAACTGAATGTGGTTTGGGTGGTGTCGAATAGGGGAATGTTGCTTTGGTCAACATAAGGAATGTAAGCCAGCATAATACGAGGCTCTAGGGTTTGCACAAAACTTGAGTCCATGAATTGGAAGTTACGCTCAAAGAACAAGCCGCCATCAAGGCTGGATATTGTGGCTGTGCGGGTCACTTCTTTTTCATAGCCACTGGTGATCAAGGCATCGCTAACATTTTGAAAGCTGTATTGAGTGTATTGGGCTTCTACTTTAGGGGTTAAAAATCCATAGGCTTGTTGCCAAGGGTAACTGATGCTTACTTGTGTGTGTAGGCGCTCACCATCAATTAGGTTTTGGCCGCTAATACCATCATGGTCACGGGTGAAGCGGGTAGCTTGCACGGTAGCGTCATAGTTAAGGGTGTTGTATTCAAAGGTGTTTAAACGGGTTAATTCCACTTGTGGCAAGCGGCTATAAGGTCGGGAACTGTCCGCTATGTTTTCGTCGATGGTTTGGTATTGCTCAACTCGAGTCAGGGCTTGCCATGTGCCATTGTTAAACTCAACTTCTGCATTTTGTTTTAAATGACTGGTGCGGTTGATTAAACCTGAGCGATTGAAGTCGTCTTCGAAGTGGGTGTCGCTAACTTCTTCGTAATGAATGCGGTTTTTAACATTGGTGGAAAATTCACCACTATGATGTAACGAGCGGGACCAACGCTCTTGCTGACGGTAGTCTTCGTCGGTCAGTTCATCGCGGTCATTGGATTTATCATCTGCTAAATAACTGACGGCGAACTCACCTTCACCTAGACCATTTAAGTAGCGGAATTCGTTTTCGTGAATGATGCCGTGGTTATAAACCAACCTAGGGGTATAGGTGTCGTCATAATTGGGGGCGATATTGATGTAAAACGGTAAGGCAAATTGCTTCACCGCGATTTCGGTTTTACTTATGTCGCCTTTGGGAGAGCGCACATCTAGCGATAATTCTGGGTTCAAAAAACCAGTAAGGCGATCGGGTCCTAGGGGGAAACGATAATAAGGTAAGTACATGACGGGGACTTCTTTGATTCGCAGTCGCCCGTGCCATGCTTCACCGTAACCTTTTTGTTGGTTTAAGAGCAGCTCGCTGGCGGCTATATCCCAATCATTATGGCCTGGTTCGCAATAGGTATAACTGGCATCGAATAAATTTAACTGGTTTTCCCCCAGTAGCTCTATATTGCCGGCCTTACCACGAAGATGCAGTGGTGCAATGACATAGTGTGCTTGTTGAATGCTGGCGTGAGCAGATTGTGTGTCGTAGTCCATCTGCTTAGTGGCGAGAGCTATGTCTTGACTGTGCAGGCGGATGTTACCTGCAAATTGGGCTTTACCGGTATCTTGATGGTAACTGGCTGAATCAGCTTGGATTTGTTGGCCATTCATTTTGAGTAATACATTACCCTCGAAAGTGGCCCCTTGCTTTTCGATAAATTCACCTTGGTCACTTTCGATTTCCATGGCACCAGAGTGAGAAAACTGTAAAGATTCAGGTAGGTAAGTACCACTACAAAAGCTAGGTAGAGATTGTTGCATCTCAGCAGGCAGCTGGTCACGGGGTGTCCAGTTTAGCTGGTCATATGGGGCAATGGGATTAGCCTGACTCTGTGCAACCACAATGGCAAAAATGAGAAGCCCTTGGCGTGGCATATTGTTGAAATTCCTAATCAAAGCTAAAACTTATGTTATTGTGCGCAGCAAAACTAAAATTGTACGTTTTATCCCATATAAGGGCCAGTGTTCATAATGGATGACCGCCAACAATCTCTACAAAATTGGGTAATTGACACCCTAAATACGAACTCACAGTCACCACAAGGTTCCCTAGAGGTGGTTTCTGGAGATGCTAGCTTCCGTCGCTATTTTAGACAGTATACGGAAAATGGCTCGTATATCTGTGTGGATGCGCCCCCAGAAAAAGAAAATAGCCAGCCATTTTTAGTTATTGGCCAAGCTTGGTTTGAGCAAGGAATTAACGTGCCAAACGTGATTAAGGCTGATTTAGAGCAAGGGTTTATGCTGCTAAGCGATATGGGAGATCAATTATTGTTCCCAATGCTTAATGAGGCCAGCGCTGAGGGATTGTATCACCAGTGTTTCGATGCCATCTTGCAAATACAGCAGTCTCAGATAGATCTTCCCCTATATGACGGGCCGTTGCTGGATCGTGAAATGGCCCTATTTACCGATTGGTATTTGGGCACCCATCTTAATTTTGAATTAACCCCTCAAGAAACCTCCATGCTGCACAGTACTTTTGAAACCCTACGGGAAAGTGCTTTGGGGCAAATTCAAGTGCCCGTGCACCGAGATTTCCATAGCCGTAATATCATGGTGCTAGAAGATGACACCCTAGGTATTATCGACTTTCAAGACGCGGTGCTAGGCCCATTAACCTATGATTTAGCCAGCCTACTGCGTGATTGTTATGTGGCGTGGCCTATTGAAGAGGTACATCTTTGGGCAAAAGAGTATTTTGCTAAAGCCCGAGAGAAAGGCATTGTTGGCTCGATCAGTGATGATCAATTGATGTTGTGGTTTGACTGGATGGGAATACAGCGCCACTTAAAAGCGGTGGGGATTTTTGCACGTCTTAATCATAGGGATGGCAAAACCGGTTACATGAATGATATTCCGCGGACATTGAATTATTTGATACAGGTATCAGCCCAGTACGATAGCTTAAGTGAGTTTCATCACTTTTTAACTCGACGGTTGATGCCGCATTTAGAGTCAGAGCAAGGGTAGCCTATGAAAACCGCCATGATTTTAGCGGCTGGCTTTGGTACTCGAATGCGACCGCTCACCAATACCACTCCTAAACCTATGCTAACAGTGGCGGGTAAACCGCTGATCGAACATCATGTTCGTAAATTAGTGGCGGCAGGTTTTCAGCATATTGTAATTAACCATGCTTATTTAGGTGAGCAAATTGAGCAATATTTACAGGACGGAAAATGGCTTGGCTGTCACATTCAATACAGTCAAGAATCGGAACCCTTAGAAACCGGTGGTGGTATCTTTAAAGCATTACCTTTACTAACCCAATACCAAGATGCGTTTTGTGTGGTGAATGGGGATGTGTGGATTGATATGGACTACAAGCAGTTATATCAGCATGAGTCGCATAATTTGGCTCATTTGTGGCTGGTGGATAACCCTGAACACCACCCTGAAGGGGATTTTTATTTGTGTAACTCGAAGGTGAGCACAGCCAGCGGGCAGGGACAAAATAAACTTACTTTTAGTGGTGTGAGCGTTTTACATAAAGACCTATTTAAAGATAGTCACTCAGGAGCCTTTAAACTGGCTCCGTTACTAAAACAAGCCATGAGCGAAGGCAAAGTGGGTGGTGAACATTACCAAGGCTATTGGCTGGATGTGGGAACTGTGCAGCGTTTAAATGATCTAGAGCATCACTTGCAGTTAGGAGTTGAGCATGATTAAACAACCTTGGGCGGGCAAACTTATCGGCGCGTTTATCGGATTGTTATCCGGTGGACCTCTAGGGTTATTGCTGGGGGTATTGGTGGGTAATGCCTTTGACCAAATGTATGCTCGCCAAGAATCGCCTAGTGGTGCTCGCGGCGCCAGTCAAAATGCGTTTTTCCGTGTTACGTTTTTAGTCATGGGGCAATTGGCCAAAAGCGATGGTCGCGTTAGCGAGTCTGAAATTGAACAGGCCCGTTTTATCATGGACCAAATGGGTTTAAACAGTGTGCAGCGCAAAGAAGCCATTGAGTATTTTAACGAAGGTAAAAGCCCGCATCTAGACTTACAAAAAGAGTTAGAAACCTTTATGCGGGCAGTGGGCCACAGAGGTTCGTTAATTCAAATATTCTTAGAAATATTACTCAGTATGGCTTATGCCGACGGCCAATTGAGCCTGCAAGAAAAATACATGCTTGATAGGGTTTGCCGCACATTAGGAATCAGTGCGTTGCAGTTCGAGTTAATTCACAACCGTATTCGAGCCAGCCAAGAGCAGTTTCGTGGACGCTTTAATGATCAGTTTCGACACAGTGCAGACGAGCTTAAAACCGCTTATGGTGTGTTAGGGGTGAGCGAAAACGTCAGCGATGCGGATTTAAAAAAGGCTTATCGACGTTTAATGAGCCAGCATCACCCCGATAAACTGGTGGCCAAAGGCTTGCCAGAAGAAATGATGCGCCTAGCCAAAGAAAAAGCCCAAGAGATTCAAACTGCCTACGATAAAATCAAAAAATCCCGCAAATAAGCCTGCATCAGTTTGTAGTGACTATTGAAATTTATTGGCTGATTTTAATGCATTCGGCCTCAATTAGTTTTCGGCATCTTACCGCTAGTTCAACCGCGTCGTCTTCGCTTAAACCTTTTGTGCTGATGGGTTCGAGGCACTTCACTTTTACCGTACCAGAACACCATCTCCTAAAGTCCATTGTGCTATGTCGTAGAGAAAAACATACAGGCTGAATTGGCGCTTGCGCTTCAATGGCTAATTTGAATGCGCCTAATTTAAAGGGTAAGGGCTTGCCCCAATTACGGGTGCCCTCGGGAAATATTAGCACCGACAAATTTTTCTTTTTCATTTTATCAGCCGCTTGCCCTAAGGCTTTTTGTGCTTTTTGTTTTTGTTTGCGTTTTATTAAAATGTTACCCGCTAGATAGAATAAGGCGCCAATGAAAGGGATGTATAAAACCTCCCACTTACCTAGGACAACGGTGCCTCGGCGAATAATACTGATGGCAAAAAAAATGTCATGGGTGTCTTGGTGATTTGCCACTAAAACAGTGGGTTGCTGTGGACTTAAACGCTCAGGGTTTTCGATTTTAATATCGGCACCCCAATACCATAACATGACTTTTCCGCAGATTTGCGAAACATCACCCATGTTGTTGCGATGTTTGGCTCTAAAAAGTGCGAGTGGGGTGAGGAATGCTGCTAATAGGCACAACAAAACAAAAGCGAAAGAAATACGAATTAAGTACATATAGAGGCCTAAAAACAGTCAATACCAAGGTGTCTTTTTATTATTATAGTGTACCTGTCATATCCACTTGGCAGGGTTTCAGGCACCAATCCTCTGGCTAGTTCATCAAGGTTAATCAAAACGCCCATTAAAAGCAAAACCATAGTGCCAGACATGTAGATTAGTGCTACACGCTAGCATAAAGACTAGAGGGCCATTTGGTGAAAATTTAGGTACAATAGCGACCAGATTAATCTGATGAACTTGAGAGCACCCATGAGTACGCCATCAACGAAAACACCTTTGATTGCCCCATCCATATTATCGGCTGACTTTGCCCGTTTAGGTGAAGAAGTGGACAACGTATTGGCAGCCGGAGCGGACATTGTTCATTTTGATGTGATGGACAACCACTATGTGCCGAATTTAACCATAGGCCCAATGGTGTGTAAGGCGCTACGCAAGCATGGGGTAACAGCGCCGATAGATGTACATTTAATGGTTAGCCCTGTGGATCGTATGATTGGTGATTTTGCTGAAGCGGGCGCCACTTACATTACGTTCCACCCTGAAGCCTCAGAGCATATCGACCGTTCATTGCAACTGATTAAAGCCGCGGGTTGTAAAGCAGGTTTAGTGTTTAACCCTGCAACACCATTGCATTACCTTGATTATGTTATGGATAAATTAGATATGGTCTTGCTTATGTCTGTGAACCCTGGGTTTGGTGGGCAAAGTTTTATTCCAAATACCTTAGAAAAACTCAGTGCAGCTCGTAAAAAAATTGATGAGTCCGGCTTAGATATCCGCTTAGAAATTGATGGCGGTGTGAAAGTCGATAACATCGGCGAGATTGCTGCCGCGGGTGCGGATACTTTTGTGGCGGGTTCTGCAATTTTTAACGCGCCGGATTATCAAACCACCATTGCAGCTATGAAAGCGGAAATCGCCAAAGCCACGGCTTAAATTTTATTAGGAAAGGAAGCCCGTTTAAGTATGATTAAACAGGGCGTTTTATATGCTGGATATCAATCAGTACGATGTGTTTGTTTTTGATCTTGATGGCACGCTAGTGGATAGCGTGCCTGACTTAACCTTGGCGTTAAATCATGCTCTTAACACTTTAAACTTTATACCCGTAGGCGAGAGTAATGTTCGCCAGTGGGTAGGCAATGGCAGTTTAAAACTGATTGAGCGAGCTTTGGATTTTATCGCTGAGTGCACGTCAAATAATATCAAAAAATTGCATTCGCAATTTCTAGTGAGCTATCAAAATACTCTGTGCGAGAAAAGCGTATTGTATCCGAAAGTAAAGCCGACTTTAGAGCTTTTAAAAGAAAGTGAAAAAACCTTGGTGCTATTAACTAATAAACCAATCCAATTTGTACCTGAGTTACTTGAGAAACTTGGTATTTCGGATTTTTTTAGTTTGGTATTAGGCGGTGATAGTTTGCAAAGCAAGAAGCCAGACCCGCTACCTTTGTTGCATGTAATGAAAGAGTGCTCAACTCAAGCGGATAAATGTTTGATGATAGGCGATAGTCGGGCAGACATTGAATGCGCACAACAAGCCGGTGTGGCATGTGTGGCTTTACAGCAAGGTTATAATCAGGGGCTAGACCTTTCAGTCTTATCTCCCAGTTATTTGTTTGAAGATATGGGGCAGTTATTTTCACAACTCAGGTCATAATACTTGTTTTAGATTTTATATCTAATGATCAATTTAGTAGATTATATTTATCTTATCTAAGTGGTTAATTCATATTACTAAAGAGTCTGTTTGCTGAATAGAAGAAATTATTTTCTACTCAGCTTGTGTAAAAGAAAACATTCAAAATTCAAATTTAATTGTTCTAAAAATACCGCTAGTTTGATGGTATCGAAAACAATTATACTTTGAACCAATATTTAATAAGGATGAAATACACCAGTGTTTTTTAATCAGCAGCGTTTAAAACCTCTGTATTTATATTTTACGTTTATCTTCTTGAATGCACTTAGCATTGCTCAAGCTCATGGGTTTATTAGCTTCCTAGATCGTGAGTATGTTGATGTTCAATCCGGTTCTCTACTGGGTTTAGGTCACGTATCAATTGGTAATAAGTTTGAACCTAATCACAGTGTGTTAGTTGGCGTTGGTTACGTACCGAAATTATCCAATCATAAAGAATTGATGTTGTTCTCGTTTCGTTATCGTTACGACAACCCGTATGTGGTAAACATAAAAGAAATGAAGCTAAAGCCGTTAAGCTTAGGTGCTGGTTTTTTAATGGCTAACCATGACGACTTATTTTTAGAGTTGCCAGAACAATATCCAAAAGGGTATTACGCTCCTTCGGCATTGAGGATCATTTTTAATTATCAAGCAACCCTAGAAATTACACCCGTAATTGACGTGTATTTGGATGTTTCAATATTAGATGTTGGTTTAGCTTCGTATGTGCGTGAACCTGATTTTTTCTATGATAATTACGATTATCTTGGGCTAGAAGGGATAACTAATTGGGGTTTTGGAGTTCGTTATGCATTTTAAAACCAAGAAGAGTATTCGTTTAATCAGCGTTGTTAGCATTATGTTGTTTGTATTAAGTGCTTGTGATTATGAAATCAGCCCATGGGCAACCGATGCGAATTGCTCTGAAAAAGTTTCCATTGAATATAACATCAATCGCTTAGCCAATTATGAAGCACAAGTGGGCACTAAAAATACCTATCAAGTGGCGGTATTGAGTGATCCGCAAATGTATCCAGGGGCATTCGAGAAAGTCATTAAATATGTGAATACCTTACCGGAGGTGGATTTTATTCTGTTAACGGGTGACTTGACAGAAACAGGTATCAAAGCAGAATTTGAATGGGTGTGTGAAGCCATGGAAAAAGCAAAGCAGCCTATTTTATCTGTGATTGGTAATCACGATGCTTTGGCATTTGGTACAGATATCTGGCATAAATACTTTGGCCCTGAAGATTATAGTTTTACTTACCAAAACAGTAAATTTATTGCTTATAACGACAATAAATATGAATTTTCCAATGTGCCTGATAGGGATTGGCTAGAACAAGAAGCTCAAGGGTATGAAACCAGAGACTACACTATGGTATTTAGTCACATAGCACCTTGGGATACGGACTTAGCATTAAGCGAAGAACTCAAAAATCTAGGTGTGGATCTTGGTGTACACGGACATGTGCATAAGTTTGATTATTGGCAATTAACGGATGTTCAGTTACCCCATTACGCCACAACATTTACTAAAGAAGAAAGCTTTGGTTTGTTAAGTATTAATCCTGCTGGGTTCACCTTAGAGAATTGTACACTTGATAAGTGTGAAGTGGCGCAGATACGAAACCGTAGCCGTTAAATACAAAAGCCGCTTTATTAAGCGGCTTTGGCATGTGTTCGCAAAATTCAATTAAGGCGTTTTTTCCATGGTAAACACACCTGCAGCGTGTTTGTTAGTATCTGCGGTGCCAAGGTTGTAGCCTCCGGCAAATACATCCCCAGGTTTAACAAAGATACCGCCAATGTTTCCGATAACACTCGTAGAAGAGTCTGCCGCATTACCAGAATCCACCACCGTTCCGTTGAGAGTATGGGTTTGGAACTCAGGTAAGCGGTTATTGTTTTGATCTGCACTCATTTGGCCGGAGAAATTTACGTTCCATGTTGACTCCACTGCTCCAGAGCCACCAAGTAAACCTAAATCTGGATCTTCAGTGGTTTCAATGACTAGGTTGCCATTGGTAATGGCACCGCTATTAAAGTCTACATCAAAGTTGGCCGTCAGACTTTGCACGATGCCGTCATCAGCAAAGCCAATGCATTGACCAAAGCGCGCGCAGTCGCTATCCGTAGTAAAGTTTGCCGAACCGGTTAATTGATTGATGTCCGCACGCTCAGCTGCTAACCAAAATGCTAAAATATTTTCTTCTTGCTGGGTTTCAATAACATTTTCATTCACTTCGAATTTAGTAATTTCAATGCCTTCACCGGGCTCGGCAAGCCAAGCGCCCCAACGAATATTGTCAGCGGCACTGACGCTGTTCACTTGTATGTCACAGGTTTGTTGCGAGTCGATGCAACTGGCAAAACCGGCTAACGATGAAACGGTGTTATCGGCTTCTAGCGGTTTCATAACTACTTCTAGCCTGTCATCAGTTACCACTGTGCCGTCGGCATCTTGATGTGAGTGTGAATCTTTCATTACTAAAATGGGGCGATCAGTACTGCCTTCCCAAGAGCCATTACCAATAAATAAGTCTAACCCTGATTCAGCATACCAATGGTCTTGGGTGGTTGAACTTCCTGAACCTAATGATTGCTGAAGAGCGATGGCAGCGGTTGATGTGTTGCTATTATCATAATTCAGCTCCATTTCTAAAATAAATTCGTCGCTGCCAGTTGTTGGTATAAAGTCGAATTTTTGAGTTTCAGCATTAAAAGAAACGGTAATGTGACCGGGATTAGTTTGTTGCACAAACTGACCGTCTACTTCGACAAAAACATCATTTTCGACAACAGAGTTAAATAAGAAAGTGTTAAAGTCCGCAAAGGCGACAATGTCTTCATTCATTGAGATCTCAATTTCATATCGAGTCTTTTCCCCTGTGCCAATATTAATAACATCGTAACTGATTCGGAAATGTACGTTCTCTGTGGAGTAATCAAACGGGGTGAAGTTGACGATATCGGGTGACATTAACTGGGCTTCTAGAGTACTTATAGCAGGTGAGTCTCCTGAATAATTATTGCTAGAATTAATGGGCATAGCTAAAACTGCAATGTCTCCGCTTTCGCCAAGTGCTAACGCTTCATCACTGATAATACTTTGAGTGAAAGGGTTGGTAATCCCAGTGGCATCAATATTGGCGTATGGGTCGGTAAAATCAAATGGTTGTGCGGCCACAACATCAAGCTGTGCTTGAATACTGGCGATTAAAGCTTCGATGCTGGTTGGATTTAACTCCCATAATTCAACTAAGACTAATAGCTCTGGGTCTAAGTCGTCTACGGTTTGACCTTCACTCAATATACCAGCTTCAATTAACGCATCCTCCAACAATTGGTCAGTGCCTCCGGTTTCTACAAACTCATCTTTGACATCTTCTATTTTGTCGGTAAGTGCAGTGTCTAGGGCATCAGATACATTTTCATCCACATTCACATTAAGGCTGGCTAAGGCATCTAAAGTGTTGCTGCTATCTGCGTTAGATTCTGTACCACCTAAGTCAGCATTTGTCGTGCTATCGTTTGAACTGTCATTGTCACCACCGACTTGTGCAATAATGGTTTTGCCTTGAGCGTCATCTTTATCGTTACTTTCGCCGCTGCTGTCCTCTTGATTTTCGTCACCCTCTTCAGTGGTTTCTTCGCTGGCTACTTGTTCTTTATCGGCTTCGCCATCTGAAGATTCGCTTTCTTCATCGGACTCTTCCGTGGCATTATTTTCAGCCAATGTTACAGGTGGTGCTAATAAACCTTTAGGTGATGATTTTGGTTTAACACGGGTGAAGTTAAAATCTGCACCGTCCCCTAAATCTAAACTTCCGGATTCATTTTCAACTTGTATACCACCACTGTACACACCCATTACAAAGCTGCCATCCGCTTCTTGTTGGACTTCATAATTAGTGCCGCGGATACCAATGGATGCGGCAGGGGTGTTGACCTTATAAGCGCTTTTATCCCCTTTACCAATGGTGCCGGTGATGGTTCTAAAGCCACCTTTTACTAAACTCATTAATACTTTTTCGTCTTTTTTATCAGCACCTTTTTGGGCCATTAGGTAGGATTCTATATTCATTTCACTATTGGCTTTAATGGTCATAAGGGCTTTATCTACAAAGCGTATTTGCACTGAACCAGTGGCCCCTGTTTTTATGACATCGCCATTAAAAATTTCACTGCGTCGTTTTAATATCCGGTCAGTACCTTGATCTGATGTGGCAGTAACCTGACCTTTACTTAATATTACATGGCCAGCTAACGGTGCGGCCCATGTTGGGAATGTAAATACGCACATTAGTGTTATTACAACACCGATTATTTTAATGAGTTTCATATTACCTCCCCCAACGTTACGCATAGAACATTGGATTAAAAATTATATGTAAGTCCGATTTCAGCTTTAGCCCGTGTGTAGGTATTAGCTTGCAGCGTACTGTCGTTGTAGTTGACGCTGTAATCGTTTCTAAAGCTAAAGTGAGAACTAAAGTTGTAGCGCCAGCCAATACCAAATGTCGCATTTTGATCTTTACGGATTTTTGTATACAACGCAGTGTTAATTGCATCGTATTCATTACTTAAAATGCTAAATGTCCAGTAACGACTTGAGCGTTGCCCGGTAAGAGATGTACTTTGGTAAGTAAATCCTTGGTAGGTTTTGCCACTATGTTTGTTGGAGGCTTCATCGGTGCTATCGGTACCGAATATAAGGGTTAATTTCCAACTGTCCTTTTCTGGCGCGCTGGCATAAGAAAGGTTGAATTGTTGTTGAGTTATATCGCCGTCTGAATTGTCTGGATAGCTGGACATGCCATAATTTAAACCAAACCCAATATTAGCGCCTTTTTTTAACAGCCAATTGGCTTGTCCTAGCAAAGACTGGCTGTTTAGGAGCTCTTCACCGTCTAGTTGTACAAACTGATAGCGACCTGCGCCGCGCCACTTAATTGGTCCGGTATAAAAGCTGTAGCCCAATTCACCCATGGCGGTGGTTAGGTCGTAGATTGGAGTTTCTGAATTGCTGCGATTGGATACCACCATGCGTCCATCAAAGGCACTGGTTTTTGTTAATGGTGCAATGTACATCATGTGGGCTAGGGCGCTCCAATAGGCACTGCCAGTCTCGCGGCTGGCGTCATCAAGTGCAATATCAACAGGGAATATAAGTTCTTCCTTTGGTAGTTCTTTTTCACTGGTGGCACTATTGATGTTTGTGTCATAGCCGCCACCCACATCAACAACAAACATAAATTTAGATTCGACGCTGCGTTTTAGATCCGTAATGCGCTCCATAAAGCGTTTTACATTTTTTTGAACAGGCTCAGGTGGATTTTGTTTAAGCACATTATTAAATTCCACTTCGGCACGTGTCAGGTTACGAAGATAGAAGTGGGTACGGGCGAGTTCTAAACGGTATCTAGGCTGTTTGGGAAAGGTCAGAACCAAGCGTTCAAATGCAAAAAGCGCTTGATCATAATGCTGGCTTTCAACCGAGGCCATACCATAAAGGAAGTCAAAATCAGGCAGGCCCTCATGCTCACTTAACATGCGGTTGGCCAGTTCGTAAGCTTGGCTATATTGCTGTCTCTTTATAAGTACCTTTAGGGCATCCATACGAGCCTTTTCTGTTTGCTCAGGGGTGACAGCGGGAGCTGCTGGCACCGCCGATTCCTCTGCATACGTAAAGTTAGCCATGTATATACTGATAGAGACTAACAATAAACGGGTTAATTTCTTCATGATATTAGAACCAGTAAGATCCGCGGAAACATCCTGTTAAATTCAGTCTAGCAGCGAATCCAAGATTCGCTGCTCTTTGTGCAATCTAGGCTAAGATTACATAATGATGGATGTTTCTAGGTATATGACCAGGACAAGCATATGAAAAGGATTACGACTCTAGGGCGCGGTAGGATATTGATTATCTTAAATAAAGTGCCTTTTTTTAAGGAGTTTACCTCGTTTGAAAAAGAAAAAATCGTCGATACGCAAGCGGCATTTTTTGTGGCACAAGAAGATGAATATATTATAGAGCAGGACACACTTGATACAGCTTTTTACATATTATTAAGTGGGACCGCGAGAGTAGTATTAAACGGCGTGGATGACCCATTAGCGGGAGTTGAACCTGGTGATTTCTTTGGCGAAATTTCATTTATTCAAAATACACCGCGCACCACTAATGTGATTGCTAATGAGGTCTGTATCTTGTTAAAAGTAGATAGACGCTTATTGGGGGCACTAAATGCGGAGATTCGAGAGAAGTTTAAAGATCAAATAATTATAAAGTTAGCGGGTATGGTAGCTGCAAAGAATAACCAGTCCAGTAAGGCTTAATCTCGGTAAATTCAAAATTGACCTGTGTCAGTTTCTTTATCACCAAGCATACTCTTACTAAGCCAAATTGACTCACATCAATTTTAAATTCTCAATGAGGACTATCCTAAAATCATTGAAAATTTAAACAAACATATGAGGTGACAGGCCATGTACGTTGATGAATATGTATTAGCAGGACTATTAATTGTTGGTTTAACGTGTGGATTTTTTGTGGGCGTTTACCGCTTCATTAAAAATGACATTGCTAAGCACAAAGATGACAAACACGCTTAATTGATCCTTTTGGATCAAATGGGTGGTTTAAGAATTGTAAATCCCTCGATGCAGGATGCAACCCTCACAGGATAGTGAACCTTTCAAGCCCGATATTATCGGGCCTTTTTGTTTCTAAGCTTGAAGATTTTGAATCATTAAAACCGCGATGCGACACAATCCCTTGCTCGCTGCGGCTTCCGCTATTAAATGTCAAATAAATCGCACACTCGATTGTGTTTTGGATGAAGAGTTGTACCAAAGACTTTGATACATTGATTTCGCGGAACGTCTCCCCAGCTTTCCTCGACAATGAGCCTTTCTGGTTCCCATGCCAGTCCTGTTTTACTAAAGGCAGCTACACTGATCGATTTGCTTCCTGTGGGGATTTCCCATTCTATATACTTTCCAATAGGCAGTGTTTTACTTTTTATTACGGGAATAAAGATTTCGATACCCTCGATAATCTTTGGTTTAACGTATGTGAGAACAAACTTGGCGACATAACCGCCGCTGTTAAAAAAGGTAATAGCACCGTTTTTTACTTTTTGAGATTCTTCAAATTTACAGTTTCGATTTGCATTACGCTGACCCTGGTCGAAGGCTTTATGCCCCCAGTCTCTGACTGTTAAGTGATACGTAGTTTTTTGTGTCCAGCAATCTAGTCGTTCAACATTGGGGCGATTACTGCAGATCGCTTCCATATTTTTCTGGAATTCATCATCGCATTTTTTTTGCCCTTTATATCCGGTTACTCCTGATATTCTCCATGGCGAGCTATAACACCAATCATGTACTTGACAAGCCGGTTTGAAAAGACGCTTCCAAGACTTGGTGACTTTTCCATTTAATGGGTTACTGCAACCGTCGTCATTAGGTGTTGAGCAGCTGAACTCTTTGCGCAGCGATGCAGAGTGATCTTGTAGCCCTGCGTCGGTATCGGATGAAAAGTCTCTAGCGTAGTGGTCGTAAGGATCATTCGCATAATCGCTTTTTAGGCCGCCAACATCGCTTTCAGTCATATCGCTTAGATCGCAGCTTTCATTTTTTTTGTCGTAATCAAATGATCGACATAAGAACGTTGTTTCTGCTACGCAGGCGTTTTTGCAAGCATCCAACCCTCCTGTAATTTTCTTTTTATTGTGCCCAGAGATAGCTGCATTAGATGTATGAGTATAACTGTCAGCATAAGCTAGGTTGGCCCATGCACACATAAGTATTAAGGGAACTAGAATTAATCTATTCATTTTTAGTACCGTTCTTTTAATTTTAAATAACGTTCAGAAGTGGTCTTTCATTTTTAAGTAACTGTTACTGCTGTTGAATGCTTTGACAGAATGTTGTTTGAAGCTACTTAAAAAAGAGGTAGTAGCCAACAGCAGTTGGCGCACAATATTTTTATGAGGTGATTATAAGGAGGTTTGTCATTTTTAATGGTTTTCTGTACAAAATAACGTAAAAATACATGATTTAGTACTAGATGAGAGCTAGCTAGGTAAATAAGCCCCTCAAGCCATCTCTCAACTAATTAAATTTTGATCACTGAGAAAGCAATTTACTGAATCGCTTTGCCACAACAATGACCACTGGCCCAAGCCCATTGGAAATTAAACCCTCCTAAGTGGCCTGTGACATCAAGAACTTCGCCTATAAAATATAAGCCTTTTACTTTTTTAGCCTCAAAAGTTTTGGAACTAATTTCATCAGTGTCAACACCACCTAGTGTGACCTCGGCCTTTTTGTAACCTTCAGTGCCACTTGGAATAAATTGCCATTTTTGAAACGCATTTGCGATGGTTTCTAAATCACTGTGTTTATATTGTTGTAGCGGTTTATTTAGATCCATATTTATACAGAATCTTTCAATAACACGTTCAGGGAAGTGCAGTTTTAAAATATTTATTACATGCTTATTCGGACTGACTTGTTGATGTTGCTTTAAGTCTTCACATAAATCTATGTCTGGCAAACACTTCACGGTAATGGTGTTGCCCGCTTGCCAATAAGAGCTAATCTGTAATACCGCAGGGCCTGATAATCCCTTGTGGGTGAAGAGTATGTTTTCTCGAAAGCTTTGATTAGCGCATGATATTTCACTGTCTAAGCTGACACCACTAAGCCCTTCAAATTGCTGTTTTTCTTTTGCATCAAAGGTGAACGGCACTAAACCAGGATTAGTGTGCGTAACGCTTAAACCAAATTGACGGGCAATGCGGTGGCCAAAGTCTGTGGCTCCCATGGTGGGGAAGCTCATGGCACCGGTGGCAATTATTAATGATGTGCAGTGATATTTGCCATTGTTACTATTTAGTTCAAAGGATTCGTCACTGTGCTTTTTAATACTGCTAATGGCGCAGTTTAATTTAATTTCTACACCGAGTGCGTCACAGCGATCAAGTAATAGGTTTAATATGGCTTCGCTTTTATTATCGCTGAATAGCTGCCCAAGCTTCTTCTCATGCCAAGGTAGCCCAGCTTTATCGACTTCGGCGATGAAATCCCACTGTGTGTACCGTTTTAACGCCGACTTACAAAAGTGCGGGTTGGCACTTAGGTAATTACTGGGCTCTGTGTACATGTTGGTGAAATTACAGCGGCCACCGCCACTTATGAGGATTTTTTTACCGGCTTTATTGGCATGATCAAGTACCAATACGTTTTTGCCGTTTTCGGCCGCACTAATGGCGCACATTAAGCCAGCAGCTCCGGCACCTATGATAATGGCTAGATTGTCAGACATATATTTAGATATTTTAGAAAAATTCCATGATACCAGAACAGCCTGTTCTAAATTCGGATATTTTCTTTACAACTGTAAACATTGCGATACAAAAAACCTCATGATGAGAAATCATATCAATATACAATAGTTCTTATTAAGTAGATTCAGAGAGCAGTATTATGCGTTGTGAATATTGTGAGAAAAGTGTGGTTGGAGATAAAGAGGTAGTGATTATCGCGGGCAAAGGCCCAGTACATAGCCGCTGCTTTGAACAGACGCTGTTGAGTCGCCGGATATTCCAAGGGGTTGCTTTGTCGTCGCTGCCACTTGAGGATTTAAATGAATTTAAAGAGATGATTACTATTGAGCTTAATAGTAGACAGTACAATGATGACGACGGTGTCGAATTGTTTGGTTAAATCTAATTTGGGATTTTCACAATAAATACTTGAAATTTAGGGTTATAATCGCAATATTAGTAAAAACTAATTTAAGGTGCCCTTATGATCATCGTCTGTCCAGCTTGTTCTGGCTTAAATCGTGTGCCAGATGAAAAACTTCAAGACCAGCCAAAATGCGGAAAATGTTCGCAATCTGTTATTCCAAATAGGCCTTTGGATGTAAGTGCGGCCCAATTTAATCGCTTTATACAAAAGAGTGAGTTACCTGTGGTAGTGGACTTTTGGGCCAATTGGTGTGGGCCGTGTAAAATGATGGCGCCTGCATTTTCTAAAGTGGCTGAAAACCTATCAGGCAAAGCGGTGTTGTTGAAAGTAAATACCGAAAATGAGCAGCAATTGGCGGCGCAATACAGTATTCGCAGTATTCCTTCATTGAAGATTTTCAAACAAGGGAAAATAGTGGCTGAAATGGCCGGAGCACTACCAGAAGGGCAATTACAAGCTTGGGTGAGCCAACATGCCTAATGGGTTATTGCAGGGCTTAAAAGGCTGGATCGTAGGGTTGCCTTACAGCTTGTTAGGGATTTTGGCTATTTTTATGGCTCTTGCCCCTTTTCAGCCTGAACCTCACTTGGTGCAAAAATTTCAATGGTTAATTCAAGGCTTGTCGTTTAAACCTATTGATGTGTTTGATGTGCTTTGGCATATGCTGCCAGTATTGTTGATGGCCTTAAAATGGTACTTATCACCAAAAGCAATTTCAGATTAATTCATTCATAGACTCGTTTGATAGGATTACTTAGGATGGTGTCTTTTACGCTAAGTAATTCTCATGTTGATTTCTTTAAATTACGCGATTTTTGCCATGGCTTTAGTGGCTAGTTTCGATTTATTCCGTCGCGATGCTCGCTTTAAAAGCGGCGCAATTCATTTTTTACTGTTCTCCCTTGCCGCTTTGTTTGGTGGGATAGCTCATCATATGCAATTAGAAAAACCTGAGGTCATACAATTTATTCGCCACATTAACTTGGAGCTAAATCGTGAGTTTCATATGAGTAGTTTTAAGTATGTTTATATTCGCGTATGGCTAGTGACGTTCATGTTAATAGGCCTAACTGAATATTATTTTATGAAAGTTTTTTTGTATCCAGTGGCAGAGCGTTTTAGCTTTAACTGGTTAAAAAAGTCTCTTATGATCTCGCTAATCGTATTTATGCTATGCAGTTTGCTATTTAGCTCGTATTCCATTGTGGTGGTTTATCATGTTTTTACTCACTTACTGGTCATAGGTTTTTCTCTGTATTTGATTTTCAAAAAAGATTTGAAGATTTTTTGGTTATTGATTGCCATGGTATGTGTGAATTTGTTAGCGGGTGGAATTTGGGCGCTAATGGCCAATGGAAGTATTCCAAGTGGGCTGCTGCATTATAATGATTGGTATCATTTAATTATTATGCTGTTTATTGTGGCCCTGCATTGGGCCTTGACCAAAGGGGGATTGATACAGACACTTGAAAAACTCAAGCAAGCATAAAAAAACGCCAATCTGTTAAACAGAATGGCGTTATATTTTTTGCATTACGTTATTGTTGTTGATGAATTAGCTTGGGTATTTAGCAAATACCAAACTGGCGTTTGTGCCGCCAAAGCCAAAACTATTGCTCATTACTCGTTTAACATCATGATTTACGTTTTTACGTAAAATTGGCATTTCTTCAGCCCCTGGGTCTAGGGTTTCAATATTGGCCGAACCAGTTAAAAAGTTATGCTCCATCATTAGTAGACTAAAGATGGCTTCATGTACGCCTGCACCACCCAAGCTGTGACCAGATAAAGATTTTGTCGAACTAATCAGCGGCACATTGTCTTTAAATACATTTCGCATGGCATTAAGTTCAGTGATATCACCCGCTGGGGTGCTGGTACCATGGGCATTGATGTAATCCACTGGGCCTGCACAGGTTTTAAGGGCTAACTGCATGCAACGCTCAGCGCCTTCACCACTTGGTGCTACCATGTCAGCACCATCAGATGTGGCAGCGTAACCCTCTAATTCACCGTAGATTTTTGCCCCGCGAGCCAGCGCGTGTTCTAACTCTTCAAGTACAAGCACTCCGGCTCCTGATGAAATAACAAAGCCATCGCGATTGGCGTCGTATGCACGAGAGGCGGTTTCTGGATTGTCGTTGTATTTACTAGATAGTGCACCCATGGCATCAAAGCTCATGGCAAAGGTCCAATGGCTTTCATCTCCCCCACCAGCAAACATGATGTTTTGTTTGCCCATTTGTATTTGTTCGCAAGCCGCACCAATACTGTGGGCACTGGTGGCACAGGCAGAGGTAATACCGTAGTTTAAACCTTTAATTTTAAACGCCGTTGAAAGGGAGGCAACAATTGAACTGGCCATAATACGCGGTACACGATAAGGGCCAACGCGCTTGATGCCTTTTTCACGCAGTATGTCGACACTCTCTACAATGTTCTCTGATGATGCGCCACCAGAACCCATAATAATGCCTGTATTCACATCACTAATTTGTTCAGGGGTTAAGCCTGAGTCTTTAACGGCCTCATCCATAGCGATATAACTAAACGCTGCCGCTTCACCCATAAAGCGCATCAGTTTACGGTCAATGAGTTCGTCTAATTTAATATCCACAATCCCAGAAACATGGGAGCGAAAACCAAGCTCTTTAAAAGATTCGTTAAAACCAATACCTGATTTTTGTGTTTTAAGTGACTCTAATACTTCAGTTTGGTTATTTCCAAGGCTTGAAACAATGCCCAAGCCTGTGACTACGACGCGTCTCATTTTTGCTCTCCTGGGAATAAGCCAACACGTAAATCTTTACCTTCGTAGATTTTTTTATCATCTACATACACATAACCGTCAGCAATGGCCATGGCTGTTCCACGCTCAATGACGCGTCTAATGTGAATATGATATTTAACTAATTTATTGGTTGGTAAAATTTCCCCAGTGAATTTAATAGCGCCGGCCCCCAGTGCGCGCCCCTTGCCTTGACGGCCACCCCAGCCAAGCCAGAAACCTACCATTTGCCATAGGGCATCTAAGCCTAAACAGCCGGGCATTACTGGGTCACTTTGAAAGTGGCAATCAAAAAACCATAAGTCGGGGGTGACATCTAATTCTGCAATTACCTCACCTTTTCCGTATTCACCACCTTCATTGGAAATATGGGTAATACGATCTAGCATCAACATGTTATCGCGGGGTAAGCGAATCACTTGGTTGTGTTCAAATAACTCGCCGTGGCCTGCGCGGATAAGTTCGTCTTTTGTGTATTGGTCTTTAATGGTCATGGCGACTCCTAATTCTCATGCTGACAGAATACCTTTAAACCAATTTGAGTAATTGACTCATATCATCAGGAATCTGTAAGGCTTTACATAAGGTTAAACTTCATGGACAAATCAGTGACAGAATTGATGCAGATCATGCGGCTATAAAATAAAAAAACAGGGGTGATTTGGCTGTGAAAAGCAGGGGAGAAGGGCCTCTAAAACCCACTAATACTCAGTAAGTAGTGATAACTAATGCTAGATGGGAATATAAAAAACCTAGCATGTGCGCTAGGTTTTTTATACGAAAGCTTAAAGGGTTTTAAGATATTCCACCAAGGCCATTGCCCCAGGTTTATCGTCGTTCCAGTTTAGCTTATAGATTTTGGCGTCTTCTAGTATGTCTGTGTCGTGACCTTTGTTGCTAAAGGTTTTAAAACTAGACGTATCAAACATGTAGCCTTCTGTTTGATTACTGCTTGGCTGCCAAGCGTAGCCTACGTTTTGTGTGTCGTAGTCTAAACGACTTTTTACAAATTTAACGGGACGGGATTCAGGCACCAATAAGTGATAAAGGGTAGGAACAGAGCCATTATGCATGTATGGAGCTTGCGCCCAAATACCAGAAAGTGGGCGGGCATTGTAACCATGGTGTTCATCATTTGGAGACATGATTAAATCTTTTTTGCCTTTTAATGAAACGCCATCAAACTCAGCACAAGGTTTAGTTGGCTGATTGTACATGGTTACGGTTGTTTCTGTGTCACAAGCACTATAGAAGCTGTCTACACCGCCTTTACGAACCAACCAGTTCACTACATAGCTTCGATCTAAGTTAGTACCTAACGAATCATATACCTTGCCGTTATGAGGTTGATGGCACTGAGCACAATTTTCAGCAAATAATTTTTCACCTTTTTTAGCAAGTGCAACATCCACATCAAACGGATAAACAGAGGCTGGTAAGCCATCTAGCAACTCAACTGAAAACGCGGATACACGAATATCATTGTCAGATAAGCCTAGGGTTAATTGTGCTGCAAGATTACGGTACATAGGAATAGGAATATTACCATTCCATTGACCACCACCATTGATTAAACGTTCGTGGCTTTTATCCCAGTTTGCTTTGCGTTTATCTTGTTCCCAAACACTCATGAAATCAGTAATGCCCGGAGCAGGGGGTAAAATCAAGCTAGAAAATAAACGAGTAAAGAAGTTATCTTGTAAGGCCGAGTAAGCATTAGTGGTACTAATCCCCGTGGCATCAGCCATACCTGGAAAGCCCTCAAGTGATAATTCTTGAATACCGTCATAGTTTTTATTTAACAAAGCAGCATAGGAGGTGTACTGATCAACAACAGTAGTTGCAAATTGAGGTACGGTCTTATCCATGGTTGTTTTGAAAAACTCGATTTGTGCTTGCTCGTAAGCCGTATCGAAGTTTAGTGTGGCATCTTTGTAGTTGTTATAGAAATAGTTTGGGTTGCTCGCATGGGTTTTATCCAGTGCGCTACTAAATGCATCTATAACAAGTTTGTCGATTTTCTTTTGATTGGTTTCGCTACCAATGATTTTGCTAATGGTTTTGTAAGCACGCACACGGTACTGAACAATATTAAACTCTGTATTCACACCGCCTTCAATATAATGCAGTTTCCCATCGTTATCGCGTACGCGACCAATATGACAAGCAGCACAAGTGAATGAGGTGTAATCCAATTTGTTAGCAGGGTCTGCTTGAGTTAACGCACTAATACCAATACCCATTGGTAATGGGTAGCCAGGTTTTTCGTAGTGTTCAAATAAACCAACGGTGCTTAAGAAGTTATTCTCATCTCCCCAGTATTCAGGTGCAATAACGGGAAGTAATTTGAAAATGATCATCGGAATGCCGTCGGTTTCACTGAAGGCAAAATCTTTAAACCAATCGTAGGCAACTTGGTGTTCAGTTAGGTAGTCTGCTTTTGCTTTTTGACGATCAGCTTGGTTTTGTTGCCAGTTGCTTGGCGTAGAATTTACAAACGGCGTGCCTTTAGGAGCTTCTAAAGGCGGATTACCACATGCTTGTAGTAATAATGCACCGGCGAGACCAGCACATAATATTGGGAATTTCATGAAATTTCTCCAAAGCGGCCTCATTGAAATGGGGCCGCATTCGATTAAAGGGGATTAAAAGCGTTCTTCACCAGTTGGTTCAAAGCGTTCAACGTTATTGGCTTTTAAGCGTTCGTCAGAAATGTCTTTCATTACAATTCGGCGGGCACGGTTAATACCACCTAAAGGACGGTGCTCTTCAAGTGAGTGCCACGGGTTGAAAGATATATTTTCACAAAATTCTTTTTGTGCTTCGCTGGTGAATGTTTGTGAAGGAATATCAATACGTGCGATTTTAATGAATGGTGATTCTTTCTGATCCCAAGGCACTAACGCATTTTCTACTGGCATATCTTCTGCATTCACTTGACGTTGAATGTAGAAATCCAAACACGCAGTTCCACTTTCTAATTGCTTAGCAATATTTTGTTCCATGTAATCTGGATTGTTTTTCTCTGGCTTGTCGCCATAGTTTGTACCGCAGTTCTCAAGGGCATAACGTACAACATTTTGATAAACCCCTTTTTCATTTTTTCCGCCCAGTGCATAACCAGTTACACTGTTCCAGCTGATATTTAGCGGATTAACACGACGTGCTTCCCCTTTAATAATGTTGTAAACACCACGAGGGTGAGTTAAAGCAAACGATAGGAATGAACTACTGAAGAAATCAAAGAAGTCATCAGGGCCGGCAGCAAAGAAAGCATCATGACCTAAGAATAGAAAATCTTGCGTGTGCTTTTCATCACCGTGAGGCAATAAAACACGCTCGTAATTTGGGCCATATGGACGCTCGCTCATGGAAACACGATCACCGTCAACTTTTGTAAGTTTCATCGCTAAACCACGGAAGTCTTTTGCGTAATCTGATGTTACTTCTTCAACTGCGTTAGATAAACGCATCCAAACAGGGTGCTCAGCTCCCGGTTGAAATACACCGTGTTGAAATTCAGGAGCTATGTCGCTTTGTACTTTAAATGTGCCGTGCAAGCAGGCATTAGCTTTAGGGTGAGTATCACGTAGAAATTTCTCCCCCTTATATTGCTCGTCAAGTTTATTGGTTAGTAGGTCGCTAATATCTTTGATGACTTTTTCTTCACCTGGAATGACAAGTTCAGTGCCAAGTGGTGCGACTTCAACATTACTACAACCGTGTAAAAATACGGTTGCAGTGATTGTGGCTAGTAAGGTTTTATTGAGTTTCATGTATAAGTCCATTTTTTAATTATAGTGTTTTGATGTATTCAATTAAGGCCATACGCTGTTCATGATTAAGCGCAGGTTTAACTTCCCAAGTATCAATTCCTAATGGCTTGCCAGTGGCATCACGGCGTGGCTGCCCATTCTCATCTAACAAAGGAATAGGGTCTTTACCGGCTGCGTACTCATGACCATAGTTGTGATTGCCATAAAGTGATGTGTCATAAATGAATAGACTTGGCTCACCAGCTTTGGCTTTGTATGTCATTAGGTTTTCAGTTTTCAAACCCACTTTTACCGGATCAAATTCACGCTGACCAACCGTAAAGGCTTCTGGACGACAGGTGTTGTTTTCACCAATGCCACTTTGACCGTTTTCACAAGTTGGTAATAATAAATCGTAAAGGTTGGGTACTGAGCCATTATGAAGATATGGGGCTGTAGCCCAAATACCATTTAATGGGCGACCTTTATAGGCGTTTAAGAAGTTCTTATTAACCGCTTCAAAGTCAACATGGCGTTGATTTGTGTCTTCGTCAATTAAGCCCTTAATTACTTGAATTGCGGATTGGAATGTCAGATACAAGCTATTGAAAATACCTGCTTGTAATACACCTGCTGTTACTTCGCTAACGGCAGTAAGGGCAGGGATTGCTGATTTCGGATCAAATGAACCGCCGGCTTTTTGATCGCCAGGGCATATATCTAAACCTTTATTAACCACTACCGGCTCAAGTAAGCCGCTATCACCGCAAGCCTCTAAGGCTTGGCGCACCATGTTAGGGTCTGTTTTGATTACCTCTAGGCTGGACATTTGCGCAGTCACAACACGAGATGAGCTGGTGCGATCAATGGCTTGGTGACAAGCAGCACAGGCGTATTCTTTAAAAATTTTCTCGCCTTCTTCTGCGCAGATGATACTGCCGTCATCACAGGTCTTTTTAATAGGAGGTAAGCTGCCGCGATGTTCAGGCTTACGTTCCATGTTATTGATGGCCATGTCTTCCCAGCTTGGCGACCAAAGTGATTTCAGGTGATCTTCAAGGCGGATTAAGTTACGCACTTCAACAGATGAATCGTATTCAACTTTTGTGCCTTTGTCTTCGATATCAATGGTGGCAAATACACCAACAACTTCGCCTGTATTGCGCCCTAGAGGGCCTACATAACCAAAGTTGTTCTCAAGTAAACCATTCCATTGTACGAAGTCGTGCTGTGGTGTATCCCATAAAAATGGATAGCTCACAGGCGAGGTTGGGCTTAAAGTACGAGTAGTTTCAATTAAGCTGCCGTTTTTATCCTTACCGCCTATGTGCAGCAAGGTACGATTATAAATACGGCCAATGGCATCTAAGCGACCATAACCGTAATTGATTTCGTCTTTGTCATCGAAGCAGGCATTGTTGTGCGGATCTTTGTCTTGACGATCTTTATATACCCCTGGGTGAACAGGTTGGTTAGAGCAGTTATAAAAGCGAATGTCTTTGTAGGCTTTAGCTATCTCAGAGCTGAATGCTTGCTTGTCCGCACTGCTTCCTTGTGGGTTTATCTTGTTGAAAAGACGTTCGAATTTTTCTGGATTGGTATTTTCTTGTGAGGCAGCTAACGAGTTTTCAATGGCACCTAACAGAGATTCCATATCTCCAAGGGTTGGGCCGCCATCAATACGCATGCCTGTGCCCTTGTAGTTAATTTGTGTGGTATGACAGGCAGCACAGGTAAAACCTATGTAGTCTTTACCATTGTGTGTGTCTTTCACCCAGCCAACAGGTAATGCGTCTTTGTTGTCGTAACTGGCTTTTTGCGGCAGGTAGCGATATTTCTCAACATTTTTTGTATCTAAAAAGCGCTCAGAGCTTTGTGCTTGTTCTAAGTTGAGCAGAATGTCGTACGGTAATAAGTTGGAGCCTTGGGTGGTATTGTAAAACCAAAGGCTGTCGGCTGAGTCCCAGTTTTGTTCTGGGTAAATGATGCGATTAGCAGAGTCATTAAAAAAGTCATCTGGTGCGACAACTGCCACAGCTTCTTTTTCGGCAAAGCCTTGCGACATATACGCACAGCCTGTGCTGAGCAAGGTTATACCTGCTACCGCACATAATTTTAATGTGGATAAGTTAATCACGGTCCCTCTCTTATGTTTTATAGTTTTGTTTATATAGCTGGTTGATTAAGGCACACCAATGTGTGCCTTAATCACGAAAGGATTTATAACGTTTTCAAGAATTCCAGTAGCTGCATACGCTCTTCTTTGCTAAGAGCAGGTAATACAGTACCGTTTAGTTGTGCGGTGTTACCGGCTGCATATTCGTGGCCGGTGTTAAAGTTAGCACGACGGTTAGTGCGGTATACCGAACCTTCATAGCCTTCACTTCTAAAGCCCACTTTTACCGGATCAAATTCACGACTACCCACCATAAATTCATTAGGACGGTATTCACCTGCTTCTGGGTCGCCTTCTTTTTTCTCTGGTAGTAATAAATCGTAAAGTGTTGGGACGGAACCGTTGTGAAGGTAAGGGGCCGTTGCCCAAATACCATTTAATGAACGTGCCTTATAAGCTAATAACGAACTGTAAGGGCTGGCGGTAGTATCAGGGTTGTAGTTACCCGCTTTAACACTGCTGGCTTTTACTGGGTTATAAAATACAGAGGCGGCTACTGTGTATACCCAATCGGCCCAGCGACGGAAGAACCACTTGTCGGCATCTGGGGTGGCAACAACACCTTTGGTGGCTGAGGTTAATATTTGCACCACAGGCGCATCTTCAGCAATGACAACATTACCAACACCAGTAGATTGGTAAGTGTGTTTAAAGTTACCGGATTTACCTTTGTAGAAAACACTGTTTTCAGCCATGGCTGGGTCAGTGCCGATGTTTTCAATGGCGCTAAAGTTCGCCACAATAATTCGATCTGCATCGGTTGGGTCTACTAATTCGTGACAACCCTGACAGTATTCACCATAAAGTTTGCGGCCTTCTTTTGCTTTTGTTTGATCAATTTTACCAAGAATATCTTCTGGCCAAGCTGGCGATGTTAAAGACGCAAGATGATTTTCAATACGTTCTAGGTTGGTTAAATCAATGGATGACTTAAAGTCGATTACTTTACTTTTGTGATTCTGTTTGGTGATTAAGGTTGAAAGGCTCCAGCTAGGATCACTGGCTGTCCAGTCTAAAATACCGAATACACCAATGACTTCACCAGTATTTCGGCCAATTGGTCCAAGGTCTGCGTTACTGGCAACACCGTTCCACTGAACGTAATCTGATTGAGCAATATCCCAAAGAAATGGGTAGCTTACAGGAGCGTCAGGCTCGTTAAAGATGGCATTACGAATACGCAACATATCTTTTTGACCAAGTCCTGGGAAGCCAGCATCTTTTGATTGCAAGCGGTCTAAAATTAAAACAAATTGCTCTTCACCGATAATGGTTTCATTTATGCCCTGCAAGACGTTTTCGGCTTCTTGCGTGGTCACAATAAACCGACCAGTTGGAGTGGTTGCTTGGGTTAATACGTCGTAAATCTGACTCTTATTAGGAACGTATTGCAGTACGCGGTTATAAATACGACCAAATGCATCTAAGCGGCCATAACCGTACTTCACATGACTGTGGTTTACTGTGTTGTATAGTTCAACCGTGTTGGCCCATTTTTCTAAATCTTGATTGATTTGCTCGGCATTGTCGTAATCGTTATTCAATGCTAAAACACCCTCAACAAAACGCTTGTTTTTTGCTTCGTTTGTTAGGGTTTCTTCCATGGACCATTCTAACTGATGTAAGTATTCGATCATGTTGGCCATGGTAGGTGCACCATCGATACGAATGGCTTGGCCTTGATAGTTTACCTGACCGGTATGGCATGCTGCACAGGTAAAGCCCATGTAGTCTCTGCCTTGATAGGTTTCTTTAGCAAAACCAACTGCTAGACCGTCAGGGTTAAAAAAGGTGGGTTTTTGCGGTAAATAGCGGTATTTATCAATTACGCTGTTGTCACGGATTAATGTTTCAGAGCCTTTTAGTTCAAGGTTTAAATAGAAGTCGTAAGGCAGTAAACCAGAACCTTGAGTGATGTTATAAAACCACAAGCTATCAGATGCTGACCAACCTTGGTTTAGATACACAGGCGTACTGTAATCTTCGCCAAACTCACCGTTGCTGATGGCGACGGCACCACGGTCAGGATCGTTGTCCCAGTGTTGGTATATTTTGCCAACAATTAACGCTAAGACTGAAAATGTTACACCCAGTCCGACCAGCTTTAAGATGATTGATTTGAACTGTTTAAGAAGGCCCCACAGCCCCTTAATGAGCGACAATATTGCACGCATTTTCTACCCTCTATCATTTTTATAGTTATAAAAAACCTCAAAGACTATTCCTGTATAAATAATATGTCTATGGGGTTAGAAAGGGTGAAGCAGGACTCACCAAGAGGTTTTATTAAGTTGAACGAAAAGAGGTGGTTTTTTTATGAAAAATAGATGAATAATTAGTTAAAAATAAGTCACTTATTAATCAAATTTAATGAATTGGTATTGGAAGATGAAGGTATTAATCAAGCTAAGGGGAATAAAAAAAAGTTCAGAAGATTTTATATAAATTTTAAAAAATAATACTAAGTAATTAGTCTTATCACGCTTAATGGGTGATTATTCATCATAAAGGTGATGTAGATTAAGAACGGACACTTTAATGAGATCATCAATTAATGCATTTATATAAAAACGCAGCCCACTTTTTATAAAGTGAGCTGCTTTTAGCGAATAAGCCGTTTTTTTATTTAGTTGGGTTAACCAAGAACTTCGAACCGGTTTTCTTCGCGTTATATTTCAGGATTGTAGCTGGGTCCATAACATCAGCCAGACTGATTTCATCAGTATAGGTTGAGGTAAATGTTGTGTTAATTTCATTGGCAATTTTCTGGTAAAGCTCACCAACACGCTTAGGTTCTAAACGGGCTAAGAAGCGGTTTAATAACCAACCGCTGACGCTCCAAGTCATACCATATGCACGGTTTAACGTGGTTGGAGACATATCCAAGCCACCATACACATAAACCTGTTTGTTGGCTTCTGAGCCGTAAGTGTTAAAGCCAGTGATTTCTTTAGTACCTGAAAGCTCCATGGCGGTTAATACATGGCTGGCAATCTCGCCGCCGCCAATGGCATCAAAGCATAAAGTGGCGCCAGTTTCGTCGATGGCTTTGTAAAGATCAGCGCGGAAATTTTCATCAGAAGAGTTGCAAATGTATTTAGCTCCAATTGCCTTTAGTATGTCTTCTTGTTCTTTATTACGCACAATGTTGATTAACGGAATGTCTTCGTCATTACAGATACGTTGTAGCATTTGACCAAGGCTAGAGGCGGCAGCAGTGTGAACAATGGCTTTGTGACCTTCTAAGCGCATGTTTTCTACCATGCTTAGAGCAGTAAGAGGGTTAACAAAAGACGACGCCGCTTGTTTAGGTGTAACCCCTTCATTATGAGCAATACATGCTTGTACTGGAACACAAATATACTCAGCATACATAGCACCACTTAATACACCAACGGTTTTACCTAATAAGGCTTGAGCTTCAGGGCTATCGCCAGCTGCCACTACGATACCTGCACCTTCATTACCAATTGGTAAGGTTTGGTCTAAACGGGTGCGCACGCTCTGTAACAAACGTTCATGAACCGGCGCTGTTAATTGAGCCTTATCATCATTCAGCTTGGCTTCAGCTAGGTTCGCTGGGCCAAACATAGGCCACATGTCAGAAGGGTTGATTGGCGCAGCTTCAATGCGTACAACTACTTGATGGGGTTTCGGCTGTGCTACTTCAACTTCGTTTAAAGAAATGCTCAACTGGCCTTCAGATGATATGTGGGTAAATAACTGCTTAGACGTTGTCATGCTTGTATCCAATAATAGAGTGAAACAAAAACCTAGAACTAGGTTAAAAATTAATGCTAGAACAGTATTACGTAAAACGTGTGTTGGCTATCAAAATTCACCCTGTCAAAACTAAAACGGCGCAAAACACTGTTTTATAAGCCAGTTAATAATGCCCCCATAAATCAAATTAATGCATAAATATAAGTAATACTATTGATTGGGTGGAAACATTAAAAAATACCCCTAAAACCGGATTAAATTGATTCAAAAGGTCATAGCCCATAGGGGTGATTCTTGCGTTAATAGGGTATATGTAGGTGAGTAACCTCATAAGAATTTAACAGCATAAAGGAGACGGTAATGTTTGAAAAACTATTTTCACTAGAAGGCAAGGTGTGTTTGGTCACAGGTGGCTCTCGCGGACTAGGGTCTTTCATGGCTCAAGCATTTTTAGAAGCGGGTGCTAAGCGTGTTTACATTACCGCTCGTAAAGCCGAAGCCTGCATCAAGGCGGCTGAAGAGCTTAGTCAATTTGGTGATTGCGTTGCTATTCCATCTGATGTGGCAAGCGCAGAAGGTATCGAACACCTTGTGGCGGAACTGCAAAAAAATGAAGATAGCTTAGATGTATTAGTTAACAACGCAGGTACAGGTTGGGGTGCTAAATTTGGTGAAGTAGGGGAGAAAGGTTGGGACAAGGTTATGGACATCAACGTCAAATCACCATTCTTTTTGATGCAAGCATTAGCGCCAATGTTGAAGAAAAACGCCACTGCCCAAGTGAACTCGGTGGTAATTAATGTCGGATCAGTTGCTGGACAAGTTGGTCGAGCTTATGACAACTTCAGCTACGCATCTTCTAAAGCGGCGATTCACCAGCTAACTCGTGTAATGGCGACTGAACTTGCTGAAGATCATATTCGCGTAAACGCCATCGCACCGGGGCGCTTTTATTCAAAACTGACTGAGTTCTTAAGCCAAGACAAAGAAGCCTTTGAAGAAGAATGCAAAACCATTCCGCTGCACCGTTGGGGTGAGCCAGAAGACATCGCAGGTGTTGCGTTAATGCTCGCTTCACGCGCTGGTGGTTTCATCACTGGCCAAGTGATAGCCGTTGATGGTGGTACCACATTAATTAACTAACGTTAAATCTAGTTAGTTATATAAAAATCAAAGCCGCAATTTAGAAATGAATTGCGGCTTTTTTATGATTTATTATTTCTAGTAGGGTGGTGTTAGAGCGAGTGTAGCGAGTTCGTAACCCATCTATTGAATTCAGTAATGGTTTCGATGGGTTACGCTGTTCGTTGATCTCACAGCTAACGCCATCCTACCAACCAAACAGCAAGTCCCGCTTAAACCTTGGTTTTAATTTGGTGGCAACACCGCCAGATCTTGAAACAGCGAACGACCGCCAAGGATGGCGGAAGTGCCGTTTTTGCATGGAGAAAAAAACGGTCTGGGACCCGTCCCATAAAGGCAAAAACCTGCTTAATCTTTCGACTAAGCAGGTTTTTAAAATTTGGTGGCAACACCGCCAGATCTTGAAGCAGTGAAGCTGGGACCCGTCCCATAAAAGCAAAAGCCCGCTTAATTTTTCGACTAAGCAGGTTTTTAAAATTTGGTGGCAACACCGCCAGATCTTGAAACAGTGAAGCTGGGACCCGCCCCATAAAAGCAAAAGCCCGCTTAATTTTTCGACTAAGCAGGTTTTTAAAATTTGGTGGCAACACCGCCAGATCTTGAAACAGTGAAGCTGGGACCCGTCCCATAAAAGCAAAAACCCGCTTAATAATTAAATTAAGCGGGTTTTCTATGTTTGGTGGCAACACCGGGATTTGAACCTGGGACCCCATCATTATGAGTGATGTGCTCTAACCAACTGAGCTATGTTGCCTTTGAAACGGCGCGCATTATTGCCATTTGAGGCGGTAGTGTCAAGCTAGATTTGTGATTTTTTTCAATGACTTAGCCCGTCAAGCCATAAATCCTATGAATGCTGGCTTGTCACTTTTATAGGTAATAAGTACGAGTTCATATATTTACGATATTTTGCTTCTAAATGGGTGCTAAATATCGCCACTTTAAGCCCTCTTTTAGTGTTATCTACTTGATAACTAAGGAAAAATTACTAAGGGTTCACATCTTGGATATTTCTTTTGCGAATCGTTGAAGATTACTGGTACTATCGAATGAAGCACAACCATTATAAAAACAGCTTGTTGTCAGGTCCTTGTTATGCAAAAGCTTAGCAGAATAGAAATCAATACCCAGTCTTTGCAGCGTATGGTGCGCAGCGTGACGTTTTTCAAAGATATCGCTCGTATTGATGACGAGCAGTTTGATTTACTTATTAGTGTTAGTGAGTTTGTCAGGGCTGGCGCGGGTGAAGTTGTTCTTGAAAAAGGTAATCAAGACCAAATCCTGTACTTTCTATTGAAGGGGCAGATGTCGGTCTATTCTGCCGAGGATGGTAATAGTCTGAATTTAATTAATCCAGGTGAGGTGTTCGGTGCCTTGTCTATGGTGACGGGGCGCGGACGTTCTGCAACGGTTAAGGCAGAATCTGAGGTGATTTTGCTGGGGCTTGATTTTAAGTACTTTAAAGATGTCGAAGATTTTAGTTTGTTTTCTATTCAAACTAAATTAGTTGCTTATCGTATGATGTTGCACAATATTCGCTGGAATTTAGAGTTAAATAAAATGCAGCATCCCGAGCACCCATTAAATAAAAAACTGCTTAAAATTAAGCCTTATAATGGTGAAAAGGGTTCCCGTGATGAGCTTATGGCTTTGCATGAACAAGCAGGCCTGCTGGCTAATTTGTTGTGCGAATGGAATGACGAGTTACACGTGTTTCGCTCAAATCAGTTAACGGCTAACTCTTATTAGTTGTTAATATCAAGAAAACTCACCACGCGATTGCGCCCCGAGTGTTTGGCCTCATACAAGGCGCGGTCCGCTTGATCTAAAAATACCATGCAACTTGTTTGGTTATTCGGCAGCATGCAGTTAACCCCTACACTGGCTGTTAAGTGAATGGTCAGACTTCCGTGTACTAGTGGGGTTTGCTCTATTTTTTGGCGGATAGTTTGCGCTAACTCTTTGGCTGTCTGGTGATGTGTACTAGGCAAGATGATGGCAAATTCTTCGCCGCCGTATCTGGCTACCATGTCGGTTTTTCGTTTAGCGGTTTCTTTTAATATGGTTGCTGCATGGCATAAAGCTTTGTCACCAATTAAGTGGCCGTACTCATCGTTTATCTTTTTGAAAAAGTCTAAATCTAAAAATAAAATGGCTATGTAAGATTGTGAGCGGTGGGCTAAATTCCATTGTAGGTCGAGTGCATTATCAAAATATTGTCGGTTATAAATGCCGGTGAGGGTGTCTGTTTGGTTGAGTCTTTCTAATTTTTTTTGATTTTCTTTGAGTTCCATTTCGATGTAAAAAGCACGGGCGTATTCATTATGATAGCGATTACACATGTAAATATAATATATCCACATGACTATAAATAACGGGGCTAAAAATCGATATTCAGAAGTGAAGGAGCAGGCAATAATTGTGGGGGCGAGTACAACACCTACATATATTTGAGTAAACCATTTTTTTGGGGCAAGGCTTGGCACTGCGCCACTAAGTAGTCCTACTAGTATGATGGCACTTAATACAATCATGTCGTGATGTGTGTTTTCAATTACTAAATATACTTGCAGTGACGACAGGGTTAAAGCATGGCTAAAAGCGAGTATCAAAAGTAATGCGCGCCATAACGATGTAGATGTTTGGTAAAAATAAGGGGTTGAATAGACGTGTATGATTCTTAAAATGCTAATAATAATGAACAGGGCGCTAAAGGTAGCGGCAACCATGAAATTAACTTGAAAATAACCAGACCCCCAAGCAAGGGTTGGCCAAACGCTGGCGTACACAAATAAGCCGGGAAATGACCGGTTTAAAAAGTCCATATCTGTACGTTTGATTAAATAACTGTCCATGTGATTCCAAAGTACTTTTCGCATATAAACCTAATATGCGTGTTACGTTGTTATTTTTTATGTGGGAAGAGCCGCTTGATCTCTTCGTCACTCAATGAATCCATTAATTTTATGTTATTTTCAGGTATGGATTCTGGATCTGGGTATTTACTTAATACCTGTTCCAGTGAATCTTCGCGTATTAAGTGCAACATGGGGTAAGGCGAGCTATTGGTTAGGTTTTCGTTGTCGTTTGGCTCGGTTCCGTCAAATTGATAATCAGGGTGAAAGCTCGCAATTTGAATGATGCCTTCAAGCCCCGCCCGTTGTAATAGCCATTGCGCCTGTTGCAGGTACAGCATGTACTCTTCGAAGGTTTTTAGCAAGTTAGGGGTAACCAGTAGGGTGGTTTCCCTTTCTTGGGCTGGTAAGGTTTGTAGTTCATCTAAAGCCGATAATAGGGCTTTATCTAATTCGGCTTCGTCTGAGCCATTAAAGACAGTAATGTGAATTTGTTTGAGTCTTTGTGGCTTGGCCGCAAACGGACACAGGTTTAAGCCAATGACAACATCATCAAGCCATTGGTTGATGTGTTGGGTAATTTGGGTGTGCGACATGATACGTCTTTAATTTGCGGTGAGTATTTCATTATATTATAGCTTTTTGGTTGTTAGTTACTAACTGTTATTACAGACTGAATTATTTGGATGTTGAGTTACTATACTTAGTGTTCAACAGCCAGAATTGGATGGGTGGGTGTGGAAATAATATTGAGGGACATTATAGAAGGGGTGTCGAATAATTATGGCAAAGCCTTCTTTGATACTATTACTGAGCGAATGCATGAGGCAATACACGCTGATTTTACCTTTATAGCCCGTTTGGATGTAGATGCTAATGTCAGTCGTACCATTGCCTTAGTTGGTAAAGATGGCCTTCAAGAAAACTTTGAATACAGCCTAAGCGATACCCCATGCGCTAATGTGGCCGATGACAGTGTTTGTTTATATCCTAACCATATAGTTCAGCTGTTTCCTAAGGATCAATTGCTTATTGATATGGGGATTCAGGGGTACATAGGCGCCCCATTGCATGACTCACAAGGAAAGGTTATGGGTTTAACCGTTGCGTTATTTCAACAGAAAATTGAAAACGCCGACACCATCGAAACCATTTTCCAAATATTTAGCGGCAGAATTGCCGCTGAAATAGAGCGCATGGAATACGCACAGTCATTGGAGGAAAAGGTTCAGTTACGCACTCAGCATTTAGAGGATGCGCTGCGCTCGTTAAAACAAACCCAAAATCAATTAATCCAACAAGAGAAATTGGCTTCGTTAGGAGGGGTTGTGGCAGGTGTGGCTCATGAGATTAATACGCCCTTGGGTATTGCAAAAACAGGCAATAGTTTTCATCAAGATGAATTGAAGAAGCTTAAAATTGGTTTTGATAAAAAAGAACTGAAAGCGACGGACATGACGCACTATCTAAATTGCGCTGAAGAGGCATTAACGGCGGTAGGGTTAAACTTAGAGCGAGCTATTGATCTGGTGCAGAACTTCAAATACGCGGCAGTTGAGCGTATTGATGGTAGTAAAAATGAGTATATTCTAACAGATTTTATGCAGCACTTATTGGTGCCTTTAAGTGGAGAGCTAGAGCGAAATAATATTGCAATTCAAGTTGATGTACCGGTTGGGTTAACCATTGTGACGTTTGGAAGTGAGCTATCGCAGGTGATTCATAATCTCATTATTAATGCCAGTGTTCACGCCTTTGAAGGGATTGAAAGTCCGAATTTAACACTGAGCGTATCTGTTCAGGATGAAAAAATTGTAATCGAAATACAAGATAACGGTGTAGGGGTTGAACCTACTATTCGTGACAAGGTATTTGAGCCATTTATCACCACCAAGCGTGGAGCGGGCAGCACTGGGTTAGGCATGAACATCGTGCATAATATTGTGACCAATCATTTACAAGGCTCTATCAATTTAAAGCCTACCCCTTCAGGTACAACGTGGCAGATTATACTGCCACAATTGTTACAGGCTTAATGCATCGCTTCACAGTATTTTAGCCAGCGCTGAATACCAGCACTTTTGTGTTTCTTTTTGTGCAAGATGAAATACAGAGTTCTTTCAAAATCCCGTTGTGGTACCGCCAGTTCGATAACATCACCTCGTTTTATAGTATCTTCAACTGAAATACGCGAAAGACAGCCAAGACCAAGGCCGCTGCTTACGGCTCGTTTTATGGCCTCTGTGTGTTGTAGTTCAACTGCGATGGGAATTTGTGAAAGTATCCCATGCATCGCTCGATCAAACGCTTGGCGTGTACCTGAGCCACTTTCCCTTAATACCCATCTGTGTTGCTGAATTTGCTCATCTGAAAGCTCACCAGCATTTGCCAGTGGGTGAGACGGGCTGCAAAATACGCATAGGTCATCGGTGCGCCAAGGGATGATATCTAGCTCAGGGTGTTGTATTTCACCTTCAATCATACCCACGTCTATGTCGTAGTTAAGCACCTGATTCATGATGTTTTGAGTATTGGCTACTGTCAGGTTGACTTCGGCATCTGGGTGTTCACGCAGTAGGTCACTTAAAATACTGACTGCCAGATAATTACCAATGGTCAATGTGGCACCAACGGTAACAGGGCCGGCATCTTGGTGTTGCAATAAGGCTTGTTCTAATTCTTTTGCTTGTTCTAACAGGGCTTCCGTTCGAGAGCGGATCAAACGGCCTTGCTCGTTAAGTTGAAGGCGCTTACCAACACGATCAAATAACAAAATATCAAACTGCTGTTCTAACTCTTTTAATGCAGAGCTGGCAGCACTTTGGCTCATGGCTAAACTGTCAGCTGCTTTGGATATGTTTTGAAAGTGAGCAGTGGCAAGGAACACCTCCAGCTGCCTTAAACTGAACTTCATAGCAACACCTCTTTGTCATTTTCCAAAAGGTGTAGGCTTTCTTCGGCAAAGCCTGTACCGGCTTCTACAAAGTAGTTAAATACGTTATCCACGCCAAATTCAAGCAAGTCGGTGCGTTCATCTTCATAGCGAGCAATGGCGGCAATATGTCCTTCATAACCACTCATTTTAAGCTGGGTGGTGATGTCTTTAATGTCTGTGACAGAGGGCATGGCCAGCATGATGAGTTTAATGTGGTGTAGCTCGCGGGTTTCCCAGAAGTCGGCGTCTTCTGCGTCGCCGATGATCACATGACGACCTAAATCACGATGCTTTTGAGCTTTTATGGAGTCTGACTCTACCCCCCAAACTTTATTCCCTAGGCGCTCGTGGAGTATATCGTAAGAGCTGCGTCCCACTCGCCCCATACCAATGATCAGTACCTCGGCGTATTTGAGTTGCTCTTGGTATTCAGGGGTAGGTTGGGTGCGTTCGAAATATTTTACCCATGTACGCATATAGGCGTAAGCGGTGTGGGCGTGCTCATAAAAGATACTGGTAAAAATAAAAGAGATGCTCACAGCTAGCGCTATAATCACAAGCCACTCTTTGGCTAACCAGCCATTGCCTACGCATAGAGCAGCCACTATGAGGCCAAACTCACTATAGTTGGTCAGAATCATGCTGCCTAAGAACATACTGCGTCCAGGGGCTTTTAAAGCGGCCAAAACATGGAATAACATAATCCCTTTAATAATGAGAATAAAACTGATGACTGCCAATGGCGTAATCATTTCAAGAGTTGGCAGGGCAGTGAAACCGATGGATAAAAAGAAGCCTATGAGGAATAAATCTTTAAACGTATAAAGGGATTTCGCAAGTTCGGCCCCTTTGTTGTGCTGACTCAGTAATAAGCCAAAGACCAAGGCACCCAAGTCTCCTTTCAGGTTTACCGCATTAAATAACTCATAACCACCAAATGCCAGTGCAATACCCACCAGTGGAAGTAACTCACCGTGGCCAGCCTTATTGATGATATGTCCCAATACCCATTTGGCAGGCCAAAGCAGCACAAGGCCAAACGCATAAATACTTGGGATTTTACCTGTTGCTGCCACCAAAAATATCACGGCAACAATATCCTGCATAACTAATATTCCCACGGCTAATTTGCCGTGAAGGTTTTTCATTTCAGACTTTTCTTCAAGCAGTTTCACCACACATACAGTGCTGGAGAAACTCAGTGCAAAGGCAATCAGCGCAAGGGCGGGCCAACTTAACCCTTCTAAATATTGAATGCCTAGTAGGGCAAACCCTTTTAATAAAATGGCACCTACCAATACCCAAGAGGCCATATGTAAGCTGGCCCCGGCCCAGATGGTGGGTTTGAATAAACTAGAGAAATTGATCTTTAAGCCAATGGTGAACAGCATTAGGGTGATACCCAAATCTGCTAATGATTGTAGGTTGTCCAGCGGTGTAACCCCTAAACCGTGCATACCAAAACCGGCTAACAAGTAACCCACTAATGGGGGAAGGTTCAATTGCTTGGCTGCAAAGCCGCAGGCAAAAGCGATTAGAATCCAAATAATATCCATGGCTTACCTTATGGGTTGGAAATACTATATCCTAAGAATCGATAATATATAGATGAATTACCCATTTTTCAAATATAAGGTTAGTTTTTATGCTACTTAACAGATAACGATTCATCAGGAGTAGCACATGAAAGGGTTCAATAAAGAAATCGTCACCAGTGTCCACCATTGGAATGATAGCTTGTTTAGCTTCAAAGTGACCCGCGATGCGGGGCTTCGCTTTAAAAATGGTCACTTCATTATGATTGGTTTACAACTTGAAGATAAACCTTTGATGCGAGCCTACAGTATCGCCAGTGCGAATTACGAAGAAGAAATGGAGTTTTTTAGCATCAAGGTTGAAGATGGCCCTTTGACTTCTCGCTTACAAAAAATTCAGCCAGGGGATGAAATACTCATTAGTAAAAAGCCAACAGGGACTTTGCTGGTGGATGATGTGCTGCCGGGGAAGAACTTATATCTACTGAGTACGGGCACGGGTTTAGCGCCTTTTTTGAGCATCATCCGTGATCCGTATACCTATGAAAAATTCGATAAAGTGATTTTAACCCATGGAGTGCGCTACAAGTCAGAATTGGCGTATCAAGATTACATTATGAACGAGCTACCAAATGACGAATATCTTGGCGAATTGGTGCGTGAAAAGCTGGTGTATTATCCAACGGTTACCCGTGAAGAATATGAAAACCAAGGGCGGTTAACCGACCTTATGACCAGCGGCAAGTTGTACGCTGACATAGGTTTGCCAAAACCAAACGAACAAGACGACCGCTTCATGCTGTGTGGCAGTCCAAGCATGTTAAAAGATTTAACCGCTATTTTAGACGAGCAAGGTTTTGATGAAACTCGTCATGGTGAGTTAGCCCAATACGTTATTGAGCGTGCTTTTGTCGAATAGCTATTTTCAACATGAGTAATTATACGTCTGTCATATCGTCGTCATTTTGCTGTAATGGGATGGTCATGGTGCTGTCATAAAAATTGGTTTGAATAGTCACACTTTTAACCAAGGAGTAAGCTATGAAAGCATTCATGAGTGTATGTGTATTACTGGTGGCTTTTGGCAGCCAAGTATTTGCATCAAACCTAGAAACAGTAGAAGGTAAAGTCGCGTTTGAAAAAGGCGAATACTTTTTAACATCTGCGAAAGGCAAGCATCAATTGCAAGGCCTAAGTTTGCAGCAGTTGCGTCATTATGAAGGTCGCACCGTTAAAGTGGCTGGTGAAGTATCAGGCACTCAGCTTGAAATTTACAAGCTGTTTGTAAAAACAAAAGAAGGTTATGAAGCCACTTACGATTGGGACGTGGTAAACCAAGACTTATACGCTGATTAATTTTATAGTGCGAATTTAGTGTAAATAATAATAAAAACAAAAAAGCCATTCATGAAAATGAATGGCTTTTTCAGGTTTGGAAAAGCGTAAATACTAAGGTTTCAGTACTACTTTACCTGCCACTTTGCGCTGTAGCACATCATTTAGGGCGTCATGCACATTATCCATAGAATACACTTTATGAATATGTGGCTTAACTTTACCTTCTAGGTACCATTGGAATAATTCAGTTTGGTTATCGAGGTAATCTTGAGGTTGTTTCTGAGTAAAGGTTCCCCAGAATACGCCCATTACACTGCATCCTTTTACCAGAATAAGATTAACAGGTAGCTCAGGAATACGACCGGCGGCAAAACCAACCACTAAGTAACGACCATTCCACGCTAAACGGCGCACGCAAATATCAAACGCATCACCACCGATAGGGTCGTAAATTACATCAAACCCTTTACCGGCCGCTTCTTTTACATTCTCTGCCAGTTTGTCATCATTCAAAATTAATACATCAGCACCGTGAGCTTTTGCGATGTCTAATTTTTCTTGAGTAGAGGCAACGGCTGTCACTGTTGCGCCCATGGCTTTTGCAATCTCAATGGCTGCAATACCAGTACTGCCAGCAGCACCTAAAACTAATACGCTTTCACCAGCTTGCAAGTTTGCACGTTGCTTTAGGCCGTGGTGAGATGTGCCGTAAGCACATAGTAGGGCTGTAGCATCAACGGCTGGTACGCCATCAGGTAATGGCATAGCCATCACGGCTTCAATCACCACTTCTTCCGCGTAACCGCCGATAGGCATAACAGCAGCCACTCGGTCACCTACTTTTACGTTTTTAACGTCAGCACCGATGGCTTTAACCACGCCAGCTACTTCAATACCAGGGGTAAATGGGCGCGGTGGGCGAGCTTGATATAAGCCCTGTACTAGCAGACCGTCAGGAAAGTTAACACCTACCGCTTCGTTAGTGACTAATACTTGAGTCTCTGTGATCTCTGGGCTAGGTACTTCAACCACTTTTAGGGCTTCAACGGGTGCGAATTCTTCGCAAATAACTTGTTTCATGGTTTAGCTTCCTATGTTTAATTGACAGATACTAGAAGCAAATCTGCTATAAATGAAGTGAATTTATTTAATACGGGGGAATTACTCGTATTTATGTAGATAACAGGTGCCATTTGTCGAAGAGCGTTATTAAACAGCTTTGATTTTAAGCTTCGTTGAGTAAAACCATGTTTTTCGTGGGTTATTGTACTTAGGTATTGCGACAGCTTTAAGTTATTTAAAGTTGTCGCATTATCGGGGGACGTTCAGCACCCACAGTAATGCCTTGTTAGATTGGTTCAGATACATCTGTATTGTAGTTCTCTTCTGCGCAGGGTTGAATATCTATTGCACAACCATTTTGAAGGAAGTATGAACTTCATTACTGATAAGAACTGTCGAGCCGTTTAAGCTGGCGTCATTATTTAAGCGTCGTTCAATTATTTCAGAGTAAGAAATTGCATTGGATAAGTCTCTATCGTTGTTGTTATTGCTACTTGATGAGCAAGACATCAGAAGTAGTAGCATAGATAGAGTTATTGTAATTTGCATGATGTTCCTTTCAAATTCACCGCACTTTGGCATTCATGGCATCTCGGTATACTTAATCCTTCACATAAAAAAATACCGGCTAATGCCGGTAAAAGGTCAATCTATCTAAGATCGTTTATTTTAGTGAGTCACGACTAATGGAGGGATGTTCCGATAACCACTGTCTGCGGTAAAGAAACTTTCGTCATTGGCATCAACCACCGTATAAGTTGGGTCTGGTTGCTCGCGCCATACGAGTAAGTCATAAAAGCGACGAATATTTTGTACGTATTCAACTGGCTCGTAGCCTCGGGCATAACCATGTTTGGTTTTTTTGTAGAATTTCTTCTGAGTTAAAAGCGGTAAGCTTTCTTTAATGTCCATCCAGCGATCTGGGTTGCCACCGTGTTCTTTCGTTAGTAACTGAGCATCTTTTACGTGGCCATATCCCACATTGTAAGCGGCTAGTGCAATCCATGTGCGATCCGGTTCTGCAATGTTTTTAAAGCGACGTTTCAGTTTTGCGAAGTATGCGCTGCCACCTTTAATGCTTTGTTCTGCGTTTAAGCGGTTTTTAACGCCCATTTCTTTGGCCGTGGTTCGAGTCAGCATCATTAGTCCACGTACCCCAGTACGTGAGCGGGCGAGCTCTTTCCAGTGGCTTTCTTGGTAGCCAATAGCGGCAAGTAGTCGCCAGTCAACGTCGTTGGTGATGGCTTCTTGCTCAAATAGTTCTTGGTATTTGTGTAGGCGTTTATCTGCTTGTGCTAAGAAAGTGAGGGTGCCCACGTTGTCAATTTGACGAAGGTGGCCGTAATAACGTTCTTCAAGTTGTGAAAGTAGGCCCGTTTCACGAATCAATTGGAAAAATTCTCGAGATTTGTTCACCAAGCTGTTATCTGTGTATTGCGAAAACGCCCATGCTAATTCTTGTGCGTCTCCAAGGTCTAGCGCACCAGCTACATTTGGGTAGAACCCAGCAAGGGCTTCAAATTCGTTACTGTCGACGATGGTGAAATCAATTTCGCCGTTTTCAACCATTTGTACTAATTCGGAAACTTCAGCATCTTCACGCTCAATCCAAGTAAGTTCTGGCATGGTGTTTTGCTGTAAATCATGTAGATATTGGGCGTGACTTGAATGTGCAGTGACGACCATGGTTTTGTTGATTAATGCAGATAAATCTTTTGGGCGTTTTTGGCTAATACGATATACAAGTTTTTGAGTCACATTTAAGTAGCTAGATGAGAACAGTACACGTTCTGCGCGTTCAGGGGTAACGGTCAAGCCAGCTGCGGCAAAGGCCACATTGCCTGTTTCTACTTCTGCAATTAAGTCATCTAGGTTGTCGGCTACAGTGACATCAAGTTTTACGCCTAGGAAATCAGCAAACATAGAGGCGAGTTCATATTCAAAACCTGATATTTGGTCTTTATCTTGGTAGTAGGTGGTAGGACTGTTACGTGTGACAATTTTAAGAACACCGGATTCAATGATGTCATCATAGTCGTGTCGGCTACCAGAGCTTAGCGCTAATACACTTACAATACACAATAGGCATAGGGCAAAACTGGCTTTTAAAAGCCATTGATGCTTACAGGCAAATTCATGCTGCATATGTGCCTCCCCATTAATTGTGAATGAACGTAAAGTGTGATCTGTGTCATATTTTACTGGCAGAGGTCGCTAGCGCCAAATGGTACTATCGGACAATGCAGGCCAAAATCAACTCAATTCCTTTCTAGCCCCCGTGGTTGTTGATTTTCTTTCTTTTAGAATATTTTGCTATATGGTACTAAAGTATTGATTTTGTCTGCTACGGCGGCAAAATTAAACACAGCAGAAGTAAAATAAACCCTCGTTAAGTGCTGGTGGCATGCACTGCTTTCCTTTAAAATACGCGCTCTTAAATTCCACCTCTTACTTACAGTAGGCTGAACAGCAATGCTCAATCTGTCTGGTGCTCCTGCACTTTCTGCCTTTCGTCGTGAAAAGCTACTAGCAAAAATCCAAACCACTCATCCAGATGTAACGTCTGTTTATGGGGAGTTTGTTCATTTTGCTGAGACTAACCGTGATCTCGATGAACAAGAGCATTCTGTGCTTGAACAAATTTTACGCTACGGCCCTAAAGCAAAGGCTGAACAACCCAATGGCCAGATGATTTTGGTGGTGCCTCGTATCGGTACGATTAGCCCTTGGTCTTCAAAGGCAACCGATATAGCTAAAAGCTGTGGATTGTCTGCGGTTAAGCGCTTAGAGCGTGGCGTGGCCTATTGGGTTGCGGGTAGTGATGATATTGAAGGTATTAAAGTCCATTTGTTTGATCGCATGGTTGAAACGGTACTGACAGAGTTGAATCAAGCGCAAGCGCTGTTTAGTCATGCTGAACCTGCGCCTATGTCGCAAGTTGATATTTTAGCGGGTGGCGCAGCGGCACTTGAAGTTGCTAACCGTGAATTAGGCTTGGCACTGGCTGAAGATGAAATCGAATACCTAGTTGAGAACTATAAAAAGTTGGGGCGCAACCCTAACGACATCGAACTAATGATGTTTGCGCAAGCAAACTCAGAGCATTGTCGCCATAAAATCTTCAATGCTAGTTGGGATCTTGATGGTCAGGCGCAAGATAAATCTTTGTTCCAAATGATCAAAAATACCTACGAGCATCACAACGAAAACATTTTGTCAGCGTATAAAGACAACGCGTCGGTGATTCGTGGCAGTGAAGCGGGCCGTTTCTTCCCAGAAGCGGGTTCAAAAGAATACCGTTACCATCAAGAGCAAATGGCTATATTGATGAAGGTGGAAACCCATAACCACCCAACCGCCATTGCGCCTTTTTCCGGTGCGGCAACAGGTAGTGGTGGTGAAATCCGTGACGAAGGTGCCACAGGTATCGGCTCTAAACCAAAAGCGGGTTTAACCGGCTTTACGGTTTCTGATTTGAAAATTCCAGGTTACGAGCAGCCATGGGAAAGCCAATACGGCAAACCAGCCAGAATCGCATCGGCGTTGGATATTATGCTAGAAGGCCCAATTGGCGGCGCGGCATTTAATAATGAATTTGGCCGCCCTAACTTGTGCGGTTACTTCCGTACATTTGAAGAGCAAGCTAGTGATGAAGTTCGCGGTTATCACAAACCCATCATGATTGCCGGTGGCTACGGTAATATCCGTGAAGAACACGTACAGAAAAAAGAAATTCCAGTGGGCGGTAAATTAATCGCTCTTGGCGGCCCAGCCATGCAAATTGGTTTAGGTGGTGGCGCAGCATCCTCTGTTGATGGTGGTGAGCAAAATGAAGATTTGGATTTTGCCTCTGTGCAACGTGGCAACCCAGAAATGGAGCGTCGTTGTCAGGAAGTGATCGACCGCTGCTGGCAATTAGGTGAAGCTAACCCAATCGTCTTTATTCACGATGTGGGTGCAGGTGGTTTGTCTAATGCATTTCCTGAACTAGTTAGCGATGCCGGTCGCGGTGGTAAATTTGAGCTGCGTAATATTCCAAATGATGAGCCGGGCATGAGCCCTCTAGCAGTTTGGTGTAACGAATCCCAAGAGCGCTATGTACTTTCAGTAGCCCCTGAAAACCTAGCGTTATTTGAAGAAATTTGTCAGCGTGAGCGTTGCCCATTTGCGGTGATCGGTGAAGCCACTGAAGAAGAGCATTTAATAGTTTCTGATAGCCACTTTGATAATAACCCTGTAGACCTGCCTTTACAGGTTCTATTAGGTAAAGCGCCACGCATGCATCGCACTGCTGATCGTTTTGATCTTGATTTACCGGCGGTAAATTTAACGGGTATTGAATTAAAAGACGCCGCCGAGCGTGTTTTACAATTGCCTGCGGTAGCGAGCAAAAGCTTTTTAATCACCATTGGTGATCGCTCTATTACAGGTACGGTTGCCCGTGATCAGTTTGTTGGCCCTTGGCAAGTACCTGTAGCTGACGTTGCGGTAACTACTGCATCGTATGATGGTTACACTGGCGAAGCCATGGCTATGGGTGAGCGTACGCCATCTGCATTAATTAACGCGCCGGCCTCTGGTCGTATGGCGGTGGGTGAGGTCATCACCAATATCGCGGCGTCTAACATTGCCAAGCTAAGTGATATTAAACTGTCAGCTAACTGGATGTGTGCCGCTGGCCACCCAGGTGAAGACGAAAAACTATACCAAACCGTAAAAGCGGTAGGTATGGAGCTTTGTCCGCAGTTAGATTTAACCATTCCGGTGGGTAAGGACTCCATGTCCATGAAAACCAAGTGGAGTGAAGAAACCGGCGAAGAAAAAACCGTTACCTCTCCAATGTCGTTAGTGGTAACCGGATTTGCACCGGTTGTGGATGCACGTAAAACGCTTACCCCGCAGCTTCGTGCAGACGAAGAAGACACTGATTTAATCTTGATTGACCTTGGTCGTGGCCAAAACCGCTTGGGTGCCTCTGCGCTGACTCAAGTATTTGATCAGTTAGGTAATGAAGTACCTGACGTGGTTGAAGCAGAAGACTTAAAGGCCTTCTTTGCAGTGATTCAAGGTTTGAATCAAGATGATAAAATCATGGCTTACCATGACCGTTCAGATGGCGGTTTATGGGCCACATTAACTGAAATGAGCTTTGCAGGTCACGTAGGATTAACGGTCAATATGGATGCACTGGCGGATTCTCAGACAGACGTGATTCCCGCTTTATTTGCCGAAGAATTAGGTGCGGTTATTCAAGTACGTCAAGACGACACTGAATTTGTATTGGCGCAATTAACCGCGGCAGGTTTGGGTGATTGCTCGGCTGTGGTGGCGCAACTAAATGACCAAGACACGGTAGTGGTCGAGCTTAACGGTGAAGCCATTTTTAGTGATTCTCGTGTGAACTTACAACGCTTATGGTCGCGTACCTCTTTTGAGATTCAAGCCATGCGTGACAACGCAGAATGCGCGAAACAAGAATTCGATGGTTTATTGGATGCCGATAATCCTGGACTGCACGCTGAGCTATCATTTGATGTGAATGATAATATCGCAGCGGACTTAATCGCGTCGGGTAATCGTCCAAATGTAGCGATTCTGCGTGAGCAGGGTGTGAATGGTCAGATTGAAATGGCCGCCGCGTTTGATAAAGCAGGCTTCAATACTCAAGATGTTCACATGAGTGACATTCTTTCAGGTCGCGTTAAATTAGACGGTTTCCGTGGATTGGTTGCCTGTGGTGGTTTCTCTTATGGTGACGTACTGGGTGCGGGTGAAGGCTGGGCTAAGTCTATTTTGTTCAATAATATTGCGCGCGAACAATTTAAAGCTTTCTTTGAGCGTGAAGACACCTTCACCTTAGGGGTGTGTAATGGCTGTCAGATGCTTTCTAACTTACACGAATTGATTCCAGGTTCTGAGCACTGGCCGCACTTTGTGCGTAACCAATCTGAGCAATTTGAAGCCCGTGTTGCCATGGTAGAAGTACAAAAGAGCGATTCCATCATGCTAGCGGGTATGGAAGGTTCTCGTATGCCAATCGCTGTGGCTCATGGTGAAGGTCATGCTGAGTTTGCAGGCGCCAGTGACATTGAAGCAGTAACTAAGCAGGCTCAAGTGGCGCTGCGTTATGTGGATAACTTTGGCTTAGTGACCGAGCAATACCCCGCCAACCCGAATGGCTCGGTCGATGGTATTACAGGCCTTACCGCAGCTGGTGGTCGTGTAACCATTATGATGCCACACCCTGAACGTGTATTCCGCGCGGTGCAAAATAGCTATCAGCCGGATGAGTGGAGTGAAGATGGGGCTTGGATGAGGATGTTTAGGAATGCCCGTGCTTGGTGTAACTAACTTTTAAAGCTAGCTGCATTGTTTATGCGGCGTTAAAAAAACTCGAAGTTTCCTCATGTATTATTTATACACTGCGGTACTTCGAGTTTTTTGTGCCTTGCCTAAAGTGCTTCGCTGACGCTTTTAACGGGTAGGAGTTTGGTCTTTGCTTCTTTAGTTACGCGCTAAACCAAAATCAAATAAATAAAACTCAAAGCTCAGTTATTTATTATTTATAAACGCCTTTGCTTAAAATGATTTTTGCCTCGCACCTACTTCTTCGCTGATGTTTTAAGTCGGTTGCTGGGAGTCGAGCATAAAAAAGGCCGCTGTTTATTATAAGTAGCGGCCTTTCTAGTTTTTCTTCGTAATTATCGCAGTTGCGTCAAATTCGACTTTTTCGGATTTGGCTCTTTAGCTGGGCGATAAAATAGTCCGATATTTCCAATGCTTTGCACTAGTGTAGAGCGAGTTACTTTTTCAGTAAGCGCTAATAATTCGTTTTTTAAGTCGCGGTCGCCCACTGCGTATTTTACTTTGATCAGCTCATGGTCTTCTAAGGCTCGATCAATTTCCATTACCACGTTTTCGCTTAATCCATTACCTGCCACGATAACAATAGGGTTCAACTTGTGACCAATGGCTTTTAATGCTTTTTTGCGGTCTTGAGAAAGGGCCATGAAAGTGTGTGTCTCTGTAATCGTAAATAAATATGTTGGTTAACAATTATACCTGCTTATGGGGATTGTGTAATGTTTAAGGCTAGGATATATGCGGTTTATCGCTAGATTCTGGTTTAAATTGTGCATATTCTTAGGGATATTGAGTAAAATGCTTTAAATCTGAGTTTTTGCTCTTATATGCCTTGTAATTGGTTGTTTGTGCCCCAATTCAAGAGTCAGCTGGCTTAATTTGTTTATTAGGTAGCTTAAAGAATTTTATTGGTAGATCTAAAGTACTAGGTTTATCGTATTTCATGTATATGGACTGGAGCTTTTTGGTATCGCTTGCCAGACTGTCTAATGTGCATGTGACTTATTAAATGAATTTATAGTATTGTAAGCATACTAAGAATCTAACAATTTTAGGGGTTGGACCTTCATCAAAATGGCAAAGAATTTAATTTTGTGGCTCATAATTGCCGCCGTATTGCTAACGGTATTCCAAAAACTGGATACACCAGCTTCAAGTCAAGAACTCTCTTACTCTCGCTTCATTGAACTAGTACAAGAAGGTCAAGTTAAAAAAGTTACCATAGCAGGAGCCACTATTGATGGTGAGTTTAGTAACGGTCAACGCTTCTTAACTATACGTCCAGGTCATGACCCTAAAATGATGGACGATTTACTTCAGCATAAAGTTGAAGTGCTAGGTAAGCAGGCTGAGCAGCAAAGTATCTGGACTCAGCTGTTAGTTGCTTCGTTTCCAATTTTGGTGATTATCGCTGTTTTCATGTTCTTCATGCGTCAGATGCAAGGTGGCAGTGGCGGTGGTCGCGGGCCAATGGCGTTTGGTAAGTCAAAGGCTAAATTGCTAGGTGAAGATCAAATCAAAACTACTTTTGCTGACGTTGCCGGCTGTGATGAAGCCAAAGAAGATGTGCAGGAATTAGTGGAGTTCTTACGTGATCCGGCAAAATACCAGCGCTTGGGTGGCCAGATCCCTCGCGGTGTTTTGATGGTGGGTCAACCGGGTACTGGTAAAACCTTATTGGCAAAAGCCATTGCTGGTGAGGCAAAAGTGCCTTTCTTCTCAATTTCAGGTTCTGACTTTGTTGAAATGTTTGTTGGTGTGGGTGCATCCCGTGTACGTGATATGTTTGATCAAGCAAAAAAACAAGCACCATGCATCATCTTTATTGATGAGATTGATGCGGTAGGTCGTAGCCGTGGTGTGGGTATTGGTGGTGGTAACGATGAACGGGAACAAACCCTTAACCAGTTGTTAGTTGAAATGGATGGCTTTGAAGGCAATGACGGTATTATCGTAATTGCCGCTACTAACCGTCCTGATGTGTTGGACCCTGCGCTATTGCGCCCAGGTCGATTTGACCGTCAAGTAGTGGTGGGTCTGCCGGATATTCGCGGACGTGAACAAATTCTCAAAGTACATATGCGTAAAGTGCCTGTATCTGAAAATATTGATGCTCGTGTGATTGCCCGTGGTACACCAGGGTTCTCTGGTGCAGATTTAGCAAACCTTGTAAATGAAGCTGCACTATTTGCTGCCCGTGGTGGCCGTACAACGGTTTCCATGGAAGAGTTTGAAAAGGCAAAAGATAAAATCATGATGGGTGCTGAGCGTAAGTCCATGGTGATGAGCGATAAAGAAAAAGAAAATACCGCTTATCACGAAGCAGGTCATGCCATTGTTGGTCGACTCATGCCAGAGCATGACCCTGTGTATAAGGTTTCGATCATCCCTCGTGGTCGAGCCTTAGGTGTAACCATGTTCTTGCCAGAAGAAGATCGCCATTCAATTAGTAAGCGTGGTATCGAAAGCAATATTTGTTCTTTATACGGTGGTCGTATTGCTGAAGAGATGACTCTTGGTAAAGACGGGGTGACAACCGGAGCGTCTAATGACATCGAACGTGCTACACAATATGCACGTAACTATGTGACCAAGTGGGGCTTGTCAGATAAATTAGGTGCTCAGCTGTATACCGAAGAAGAACAAGGTAGTTACCTTGGCAGTGGTGGTGGCGGTCAAATGTCTCATCTTTCAGATGAAACCGCTCGTACTATCGACTCAGAAGTAACAGGTCTATTGACCACTTGTTATGATCGCGCAGCTCAAATTCTTGATGAGCATCGTGACAAGTTAGAAATGATGAAAGATGCATTGATGGAATATGAAACCATTGATAGCAAGCAAATTGACGATATTATGAATGGTCAAAAGCCGCGTCCTCCGCAATCTTGGTCAGATGATGACAAAGATGGTTCTGCTCCTGCAGCTGAAAATGTTGACGTCGATGTTAGCGAATCGGATTCCGATGTAAAACCATCAGCGGACCCTGCAAGCGGCCTCTAAGCTTCGTTTAATAACGTTATAAGGCAACATAATTCATTTATGTTGCCTTTTGTTTTTTAGGAACTTGCCATGAAATTATTCTGTGGTGATCGTGTATTGGATCTATCTGCGCCCCATGTGATGGGAATATTGAATGCAACTCCTGATTCATTCAGTGATGGTGGTCAATTTAATTCCATTGAATCTGGGTTACAACATGCTATGCAAATGGTGTCTGACGGCGCCAGTATTATTGATGTAGGTGGTGAATCTACAAGGCCCGGCTCAACCCCTGTGTCATTACAGCAAGAGCTGGATCGTGTGGTGCCTTTAGTTGAAAAAATCGCTCAGCGTTTGGACGTATGCATTAGTGTGGATAGCTCAAGCCCTGAGGTTTTCCTAGAGGCGCACAAAGCAGGCGCGCATCTAATTAATGATGTTAGAGCCTTGCAAAAAGCAGGGGCGTTACAAGCAGCGAAACAAACAGGTTTACCTGTGTGTTTAATGCATATGCAAGGTCAGCCCGAGACTATGCAGCTTAAACCTGAATACCATCAGGTGCTTGACGAGGTGTATGACTTTCTAGTCAGTAGAATTCAGGCATGTAATGACGCAGGAATAGAAACAAACCAGATCTTGGTAGATCCGGGTTTTGGTTTTGGTAAATCGCTGGAAGATAATTACCAGTTATTGGCAAAATTGGCGCACTTCAAACAACTTGGCGTGCCAGTGCTTGCTGGGTTGTCGCGTAAATCCATGATTGCGGGGGTGCTGGACAATGCACCAGTTGACCAGCGTTTGTATGGCAGTGTGGCTGGTGCTGTAATAGCGGCGATGAACGGCGCACAAATTTTACGTGTGCATGATGTAAAAGAAACCTCTGATGCTTTGAGAGTTGTAAAAGCGACACAAACTCATTTGTAAATAAGTGTCTGTGGATGAAAGAATTAAAAATAGGATAGATGAATGGCTCGTAAATATTTCGGAACAGATGGTATACGTGGACGTGTAGGTGAAACTCCAATCACCCCTGAGTTTGTTATGAAACTGGGGTTTGCGGCAGGTAAAGTATTCGCAAGTCAGGGTAAGCGTCATATTTTAATTGGTAAGGATACACGTATTTCTGGTTATATGTTCGAGTCTGCCTTGGAGGCAGGGCTTTCTGCTGCGGGTGTGGATATTGGCTTGCTTGGACCGATGCCGACACCGGGTATTGCATATTTAACCCGCACGTTTCATGCGGATGCGGGTATCGTAATTAGTGCCTCCCATAATCCATATTATGATAACGGCATTAAATTTTTCTCAGCTCAGGGTACTAAGCTAGATGATGAAACTGAATCGGCCATCGAAGAGTTATTAGATATCCCTATGGATATCGTGGCATCAGACCGCCTTGGTAAGGCTAAGCGCATTGAAGATGCAGCTGGTCGCTATATTGAATTTTGTAAAAGTACTGTCTTCGGCTTGAGCTTAAAGGGCATGAGGATTGTGCTGGATTGTGCTCATGGAGCCACTTATCAAATCGCTCCTTCCGTCTTTTCAGAGTTAGGAGCAGAGGTCTTTACCATAGGTAATGAGCCAGATGGTCTTAATATTAATGAGCAGGTCGGCTCTACTTCCCCTAAAGCGTTACAAGCTAAAGTTGTGGAGCTTGAAGCGGACCTAGGCATCGCCTTTGATGGCGATGGTGATCGAGTGGTGATGGTGGATAAAAATGGCGAGCTAGTAGATGGCGATGAGCTTATTTTCATGATTGCCCGTCATCAGCAGGCCACGGATCAGCTACAGGGGGGTGTAGTTGGCACGCTTATGAGTAACATGGGAATGGAATTGGCATTAAAGGATTTAAACATTCCTTTTGTGCGTGCGAATGTAGGTGATCGCTATGTGATGCAACAGTTGCAAGAGCATAATTGGGCCATCGGTGGTGAAAACTCAGGCCATATTTTGTGCTTAAACGTCTCTACTACAGGGGATGGTATAGTTGCAGCCTTACAGGTTTTAAAAGCCTTGAGTGAAAATGGTCAGCGATTACATGAGTACAAAACAGGCATGTCTAAACTGCCGCAAATTATGAAAAATGTCCGTGTGAAGGATAAATCCGTTGTTAAAAATCCAGAAGTACAGGGGGCGGTGAAGCAAGCGGAATTGGAATTTGCTGGTCGAGGACGCATTTTGCTAAGACCGTCTGGTACAGAGCCAGTAGTGCGTGTTATGGCTGAAGGTGAAAATACAGTGCTTGTTCATCAAATTGTCGACCAACTGGTTGAGATTGTAGGTGCTGTGAGTTAAATCTCGGATTTATAAGGCTTTTTACCTAAAACATGAAATCAAGCAAGCGCCATTGGCTTGCTTGATTTGCCTATCTTAGGTAGTATCGCCACCTTCCTGAAATTGGGGAACAAGAATGCGCCGTAAAATAGTGGCGGGTAACTGGAAAATGCACGGCACTTTAGCCGAAAATGAAGCCAGATTATCGCAATTAGTACTTGAGTTAAAAAGCCGTGATGCATGTGATGTGGCTGTGTTTCCATCAGCGCCATACTTGTTTCAATGTCAGAATTTATTAGCAAACTCTATAGTTATGTGGGGGGCGCAAAATGTAAGCCAGCACCCAAGTGGGGCTTACACCGGTGAAATATCCACCGCAATGTTAGCGGATTTTGGTTGTCAATATGCCCTAATTGGTCATAGCGAGCGCCGAGAGCTATTTCACGAGACTGATCAAGATACTGCGCAAAAGTTTGCAGTAGTACTAGAGGCAGGCTTAAAACCTATGTTATGCGTAGGTGAGACGTTAGATCAGCGCGAAAGTGGTGATACTATGGTTGTGATTAATCGACAAATTGATGCGGTATTGGCAAGTGTTGGCATAGCTGGCTTTACCAATGCGGTGATTGCGTATGAGCCTGTATGGGCCATAGGTACAGGTAAAACGGCAACACCCGAGCAAGCACAAGAAGTACATGGCGCTATTCGTCAGCAGCTAGCTCAGCACGATGCAGTTATAGCGGAGTCTCTTCAGATTCTCTATGGTGGCAGTGTGAAACCAGATAATGCTGAGGCGATATTTGCCCAGCCAGATGTGGATGGAGCCCTAGTAGGGGGTGCCTCCTTAAACCCAACTGATTTTATTAAAATCTGTAACGCAGCAGGTTAGAGAAGATTATGGAAAACTTGATTGTTATTGCTCATATTGTAATTGCCGTGGCGATTATCGCACTTGTATTGCTTCAGCAGGGTAAAGGCGCTGATGCAGGTGCAAGCTTTGGTGGTGGTGCGTCACAGACGGTATTTGGTAGTGAAGGTTCTGGAAACTTCTTAACTCGCAGTACTGCAGTATTGGCAACGGCCTTTTTTGTTACCAGTTTCTCTTTGGCTTATTTTGCTAAAGAAAAAGCGACGGGTCTTGCAGACGTGGGTTTACCAGAGCTACAAGAAGTACAGCAAATTGAGTCGGAAACACCTGTTATCAATGAAGTGAGTTCCGAAGCGGAAGCCCCTGTAATCGATTAATCGGTTTTGCGGATGTGCTGGAATTGGTAGACAGGCAGCGTTGAGGTCGCTGTGTGCGAAAGCACGTGAGGGTTCAAGTCCCTCCATCCGCACCATTTAAAACGAGCATAGGCTCGTTTTTTCGTTTAATGGTTTGAATATTTACTGCAAAATGCCCATAAGCTCAGACTGCCCTTGATGAAAAAAGGGGATGTCTCTATAATGTGCACACTTATTGACGCGGGGTGGAGCAGTTTGGTAGCTCGTCGGGCTCATAACCCGAAGGTCGTCGGTTCAAATCCGGCCCCCGCAACCAGTTAATATTTGGTAATTAAGTGCATGAGGTCGTCGGTTCGCTTTCTAAAATCTGGGGCCTACGCAATCAGGTAATATTTGGTAATTAAGTGCATGAAGTCGTCGGTTCGCTTTCTAAAATCTGGGGCCCACGCAATCAGGTAATATTTGGTAATTAAGTGCATGAAGTCGTCGGTTCGCTTTCTAAAATCTGGGGCCTACGCAATCAGGTAATATTTGGTAGTTAAGTGCATGAGGTCGTCGGTTCGCTTTTTAAGATCTGGGCCCACGCAACCAAGTAGTACTTGGTATGATAAAATGTAATAGGCGTCGGTTTCGTTTTGGAATCTTGGGGCCATAACCAACGCTTTAGGGTGTTGAAGAACATGACTTTATTTATAGTCAATGTTGCTGAATTTTGAGCGAAGTTGGTCTAGTATCAACTAGCTGGGTGGTTAGCCACTCGTTTTTATTTCCAAGCCTTAGGGCTTGATGATTAAAACCCCTGGGGGAGTTGCTTTAACAATGTTTAAAGTGGTTCCGATAAGGGGTTTTTTGTTGGTAGCAAGCGCTAGCAATATTTAGCAGTTTTTTGAAGTATGACTGAGACGCTAAAGATTGGGCTGGATGACTGGTAGTAAAAACTGGCTCATCTATTAGCCCAATTTTTATATCTGTGGAGTGAGTGTGGCAAGTAAAGAACAGCAGTTAATTGATCTGTTAAAGCCGGTAATTGAGGCTCTTGGCTTTGAGTTTTGGGGGCTTGAGTATATTGCCCAAGGCAAAAATTCTGTGCTGCGAGTTTTCATTGATAGTGAAAACGGCATCCATGTAGATGACTGTGCACTCGTAAGTAGGCAAGTCAGTGGTGTAATGGATGTTGAAGATCCCATTACATCAGAATACAACTTAGAAGTTTCGTCTCCGGGTGTGGATCGTCCATTATTCACCCTTGAGCATTTTAATCGTTACGTTGGTGAGTTTGTTGATGTGAAATTGCGTTATGCCTTTGAAGGTAGGCGTAAATTTAAAGGCAAACTAGTCGGCATCGAAGATGATGAAGATATTGTGGTTCATGTAGATGACCATGAATATTTACTTCCAATTGATGCCATCGATAAAGCCAATTTAATATTCCAAGATCACAAGGGTAAATAGGATTACCGAGGGCAAGGTTATGAGCAAAGAGATACTGCTAGTTGCCGAAGCTGTTTCTAACGAGAAAGGCGTAGAGCAAGAAGTTATTTTTGAAGCCATTGAGTTGGCTTTAGCAGCAGCGGCTAAAAAACGTTACGAAGATGAAGAGCCTGAGATTCGTGTTTCTATTGACCGTCGTACTGGTAACTATGAAACATTTCGCAGTTGGACCATTGTAAGTAATGAAGTGGTTCCGGCGTTAGGTTCTGAATTGAACATGCAAGAAGCGGCTGATATCGATACCAACCTTAAAGAAGGTGACGTATACGAAGAGCAGGCTGAAAATCCAGATTTTGGACGTATTGCAGCACAAGCAGCTAAACAAATCATCATGCAGAAAGTGCGTGAAGCTGAGCGCGCAAAAATTACTGCAGCGTATGTTGATCGTGTTGGTGAACTTGTAAACGGAACTGTTAAAAAAGTAACCCGTGACAACATCATTGTTGACTTAGGTGCAAACGCAGAAGGATTGCTGCCTCGAGACCAACTGGTTGCGCGTGAAGTGTTCCGCATTAATGATCGTGTTCGCTGCGTATTAATGTCTGTGAACCCAGAGAATCGTGGCCCACAACTAATGTTGAGCCGAGCTTCAAACGAAATGCTGATCGAGCTATTCCGAATTGAAGTGCCAGAAATTGGCGAAGAAGTGATTGAAATTAAAGCGGCCGCCCGCGATACAGGTAGCCGTGCAAAAATCGCGGTTAAAACCAATGACCAACGCATAGATCCAATTGGAGCGTGTGTGGGAATGCGTGGTGCCCGTGTGCAAGCGGTATCAAATGAATTAGGCAATGAGCGTGTTGATATTGTGCTTTGGGATGATAACCCAGCGCAACTGGTTATCAATGCGCTCGCCCCAGCAGAAGTAGCATCCATTGTTATGGATGAAGAAACCAACACCATGGACGTTGCTGTTTCTGATGATCAATTGGCGATTGCCATTGGTCGTGGTGGTCAAAACGTAAAACTGGCATCCGAGCTTACCAGCTGGACCATTAACGTAATGACCGAAGAAGAAGCAGGTGCAAAACAAGAAGAAGAGCAAGGCTCATTAGTCGAAACACTAATGGAAGCTTTGGATCTTGATGAAGATGTTGCTTCGGTACTGGTAGAGGAAGGCTTTACCGGTTTAGAAGAAGTTGCCTATGTGCCACGTGAAGAGATGTTAGAAATTGATGGTTTTGATGAAGAAATCGTTGATGAATTACAGTCTCGCGCAAAAGATATTTTGCTAACCCAAGCCATTGCTAGTGAAGAAAAACTAGAAGACGCAAAACCGGCAGACGATTTGCTGAATATGGAAGGAATGGATCAACACTTGGCCTTAGTGTTGGCGAGCCGTGGCATCTGCACAATGGAAGACCTTGCTGAGCAAGGTGTAGACGATATTGTTGGTATTGAAGACATCGACGAAGCGAAGGCCGCCCAACTAATTATGACCGCGCGTAAGCCCTGGTTTGAAGAAACCGAATAGGCAGCCACAGGCGGGAGGAGAAGATTCGAATGGCAGAAATTACGGTAAAACAGTTAGCTGCAGCAGTGGGCTCACCAGTTGAACGTTTAGTTGCTCAAATGAACGAAGCGGGTTTACCACATAAAAGTGGTGACGAAAAAGTAAGCAACGAAGAAAAAGTAACCCTTCTTACCTTTTTAAAGAAGAGTCACGGTGAGCAGGCGTCTGATGCAGATGGCCCGAAAAAAATTACATTAAAGCGTAAAACCACCACCACGTTAAACACGGGGGCGGGTAAAAAAGCCGTTAATATCGAAGTACGTAAAAAGCGCACTATCGTAAAAGAAGACGAGCAGAAAAAAGACGCAAAATCAGCACCTAAGCGTAAACCTGCAGAAGGGAAAAATGCTAAAGGTGCAGTTAAGCCAGCTGCGCGTAAACCAGCAGCTAAAGGCAATGACTACGTTGCACCAGCGCCAGCACCGGCTGGTGATCGTGACGATCGCTCGGGCAAGAAAAAAGAATTTCGTAACAAAGATAAAGAAAAAGAAAACAAACGCTTTGGTGACAAAAACAAAGGTGGCAAAGGTCGCCGTCGTGAAGGCTCAATGGATGATCGACGTCGCGGTGCAGCACCTAAGCGTCGAGGCCATGAAGACAGTGAGCACGCTTTCAAACAGCCAACAGCACCGATTATTCGTGAAGTTGAGCTAAAAGGCGAGTCCATTACCGTGGGGGAGCTTGCTCAAGGTATGGCCGTTAAAGCGGGCGAAGTAATTAAAGAGCTAATGAAGCTTGGTGTGATGGCCACCATCAACCAAATTCTAGATATTGATACCGCTATTCTTGTGATTGAAGAAATGGGTCACAAGTACAAGCAAGTAAGTGACAACGCGGTTGAAGATAGCTTTATGGAAGAAGTGAAATACGACGGTGAGCAAGTGTCACGTGCGCCTGTTGTTACCGTAATGGGTCACGTTGACCATGGTAAAACATCACTACTTGATTACATTCGTTCAACTCGTGTGACCAGCGGCGAAGCCGGTGGTATTACTCAGCACATTGGTGCATATCACGTAGAAACAGACAAAGGCATGGTGACGTTTCTAGATACACCGGGACACGCCGCGTTTACCGCTATGCGTGCTCGTGGTGCTCAGTCTACGGATATCGTAATCCTTGTGGTTGCCGCGGATGATGGCGTGATGCCTCAAACCGAAGAAGCCGTTCAGCATGCTCGCGCTGCTGGCGTGCCGATTGTGGTTGCCATTAACAAAATGGACAAAGAAGCAGCTGATCCTGATCGTGTTAAAAACGAACTAGCAGCAAAAGATGTGATTCCTGAAGAATGGGGCGGTGACGTACAATTTGTACCGGTTTCGGCTCACTCTGGTGAAGGTATTGATGCGCTACTTGAAGCGGTTCTATTGCAATCTGAATTGCTAGAGTTAACGGCAGTTGCTGATGGCCCTGCCACAGGTGTGGTGGTTGAATCTCGTCTTGATAAAGGTCGTGGCCCAGTTGCTACTCTATTGATTCAAAACGGTCAGCTGAAAAAAGGCGATATCGTACTAGCCGGTACCTCTATTGGTCGTGTGCGTGCGTTGCTTGATGAGAACAGTCAGCCGATTAATCAAGCGGGCCCATCGATTCCTGTTGAGATTCTTGGTCTAGATACACCGCCAGGTGCAGGTGATTCATTCTTAGTCGCGGAGAGTGAAAAACGCGCTCGTGAAGTGGCTGAGATTCGTCACACTAAAGAAAAAGAAGTTTATCAAGCTAAACAACAAGCGGCCAAATTGGATGCACTATTCAATATGTCTGGCGATGCGCAAGCGTCAAGCTTGAACTTAGTTGTGAAGACCGATGTTAAAGGTTCACTTGAAGCCTTGATCAGTGCTTTACAGCAGTTATCTACTGATGAAGTTAAAGTGACTATCGTATCCAGCGGTGTAGGTGGTATTACTGAAACGGATGCGAACTTAGCATCGGCTTCTAATGCCGTTATCTTTGGCTTTAACGTACGTGCGGATGCTTCGGCTAAGCGTGTGGTTGAAAACACTGGTTTAGATATGCGTTATTACAGCATCATTTACGATTTAATCGATGATGTTAAGCAAGCTATGTCTGGCATGTTGGCGCCTGAGCTACGTGAAGAAATCGTGGGTATTGCACAAGTACGTGATGTATTCCGTTCACCGAAATTTGGTGCGGTTGCAGGCTGTATGGTTATCGAAGGTACGGTTCACCGTAACAAGAAAATCCGTGTACTACGTGATAACGTGGTGGTTTACGAAGGTGAGCTTGAGTCTCTACGTCGCTTTAAAGATGACGTGCAAGAGGTTCGTACCGGTACTGAATGTGGTATCGCGGTTAAGAGCTATAACGATGTTAAAGAAGGCGATCAGATCGAAGTCTTTGATGTTAAAGAATTTGCTCGTACCATCTAACGGTAAACACTTAGCCATTCCCCCATATTTTTATGGGTGAATGTATTAAATCCTCAGGAAGCATGCTTCTTGGGGATTATTTGTTTTAAGAGAATTTAAAAATGGCGAAAGATTACAGTCGTACTCAACGCTTAGGTGAGCAAATTAAACGAGATCTTGCTCAAATGCTGCAATTTCAAGTGAAAGACCCTCGTTTAGGTTTAGTCACTCTGAATGCAGTGAAGGTAGCAACCGACCTAGGTTATGCGGATATTTATTTTACCGTAATGAAACCGGGTATGGTGGAAGCGGACGAGCCAACCATTAAAGAAACTGAAAAAGTGTTAAATGATATGGCTGGCTTTTTACGTACAGAATTATCTCAAATTATGAAAACACGCATCACACCTTTGCCACGTTTTCATTACGATATATCTCTAGAGCGCGGTCATAAATTAACAAACTTGATCAATAAAGCGACTCGTGAAGATAAAGACCGCAACCCTGGCGAATAATCGCCCCTCGTTTATTTAATAGCGGAGAGTAGTTTTGGCCCGCAAGAAAAAAGGCCGCGAGATTAGCGGCATTCTAGTGATTGATAAGCCACCAGGTATGACTTCAAATGCCGTATTGCAAAAAGTAAAATGGCTTTATCAAGCGCAAAAAGCAGGACATACCGGTGCATTAGATCCTATCGCCACAGGTGTACTGCCTATTTGTTTGGGTGAAGCTACTAAGTTTAGCCAGCGCCTATTGGACAGTGATAAGCGCTATACCACTCGTGTTCAGCTAGGTGAGTCCAGAGATACTGCTGACATCGAAGGCGAAATCTTAGAAACAGCCAGCATACCTGTCTTAACAGAACCCATGATTGAGCAAGCATTGGCTCAATACCGTGGTGAAATCACACAAGTGCCACCCATGTATTCTGCCCTTAAGCATGAAGGCAAAAAACTGTATGAGTTGGCCCGTGAGGGGGTGGCATTTGATATTCAATCCAAGGCACGTAAGGTCACCATTCATAAGCTTGAACTGGTGGGATTTGGCGAGGATTACCTAGAATTAGATGTGACATGCTCTAAAGGCACCTATATTCGTTCATTGGCGGAAGATGTGGCAAAAGCGTTAGGGACATTGGGTTTTGTTGCGGTGTTGCGTCGTTTAGCGGCAGGGCCATATCAGCAAGATATGATGATCACCTTAGACGCCCTGAAAGCCTTGAAACCAGAGGGCTCGGACGACTACTCAAGCATGGATAATCGGCTACTTCCGACCTATACAGCCCTTGAAAGCGTGCCTATCATTCAAGTCACTGTGGATCAGGCTCGAGATTTACAGTTTGGACGGACAATTAAGACCTTAGACGCTGGTGACAAGCCATTGCCTCAGGTACAATTGCGCCTTTGTCATAATCAGCAGGAATACCTAGTTGGATTTGGCGAAATGAACGCTAGCGGGGTCATTGCCCTTAAGCGTTTAGTGAAAGTGCCGGAATTGGCGTCTGTATTGACTCAATAAGGTACTTTCAGGTGGATACCGCTGTTTATATGCACGGTGATTATCTTCCTTAACCTTTATGAACGCATATACCTATGAGGAAAATATCATGGCTTTAGATGTTCAAGCGAAAGCTGCCATCGTTAAAGAATACCAAACTGCGGAAGGCGACACTGGTTCTCCTGAAGTTCAAGTAGCATTGTTGACTCACAACATCAACGGTCTACAAGATCACTTCAAAGCGAACAAGCAAGATCACCATTCACGTCGTGGTTTAATTCGCATGGTAAACCAACGTCGTAAATTGTTGGATTACCTAAAGGGTAAAGACATTGTTCGTTACTCTTCTCTAATCAAGCGTCTAGGTCTACGTCGCTAAGATTAGTTAAAAGCTTAAACCCCCTCACGGGGGTTTTTGCTATTTGTTTATGTGTGCGGACTCAATTCAAGTTGTCATAAACACACTGTAAATTAACACTGCAATAGAAAAACGGAATACCTAACTTGTTCAAAACTGTGTTTCTACCCATTCGCCTTTTCGCTTGGACTCAAGTTGAGAAAGGGCTAATGCTTGGAAGTACAGAAGAAGGCAACGGGTTTCCAAATCAATCAAAAGGAAATTTATGTTAGATCTTACTCCAGTAACAAAAACGTTTACCTTCGGTGGTCAAGAAGTTACGTTAGAAACACAGCGCATTGCACGTCAAGCAAGCGGTGCAGTACTTGTCACCATGGGTGATATTCAAGTATTAGCAGCGGTTACCGGTAAAAAAGACATGAAGCCGGGTCAAGATTTCTTCCCGTTGACTGTAAACTATCAAGAAAAATACTACGCAGCGGGCAAAATCCCAGGTGGTTACATCAAGCGTGAAAATCGCCCAAGCGAAAAAGAGACACTAACGAGCCGTTTAATCGATCGTCCAATTCGCCCTCTTTTCCCAGAAGGTTACATGAACGAAGTACAAGTGGTACTTCAAGTATTATCTGCGGACACTGAAAACGATCCAGATATCGCTGCAATGATCGGTGCATCTGCGGCATTGGCTATCTCAGGTATTCCATTCGACGGCCCAATTGGTGCGGCGCGTGTTGGTTATACTCGTGACGGCGGTTACGTACTAAACCCTACATTTGAACAGCTTAAAACCTCTGAGCTAGACATGGTAGTAGCCGGTACAACTGACGCAGTATTAATGGTTGAATCTGACGCGCTTGAGTTAAGCGAAGATGAAATGCTAGGTGGTGTGTTATTCGCACACGAAGGTTTCCAATGTGTGATCGCAGCCATCAAAGAATTTGCCGCAGCAGAAGGTACTGAACGTTGGGAATGGACTGCACCGTCTTTCAATGATGCACTTTATTCTGATATGAAAGCCGCATTTGGTGCTGAGCTAGCGAGCGCTTACCAAGTGAGCGACAAGATGGAGCGTTACACCAAAGTAGACGCCATCAGCGCTAAATTAAAAGAACAGTTTGTTAAAGAAGAAGACGACGTTAGCAATGCAGACGACGTTTCTAAATTGTTCAAAAAACTTCAAAAAGAAGTAGTACGTGAGCGTATCGTTAATCATGAACCACGTATCGATGGTCGTGATAACAAAACCGTACGTGACCTGAACATTCAAACTAACGTACTTAAAGGCACCCACGGTTCAGCATTGTTTACTCGTGGTGAAACTCAGTCTATCGGTACAGTGACGTTAGGTTCTACCCGTGATGCACAAACCGTAGAATTCTTACACGAAGTGACTAAAGACAACTTCATGTTCCATTATAACTTCCCTCCGTACTCTGTAGGTGAGTGTGGACGTATGGGTGCGCCTGGTCGCCGTGAAGTGGGTCATGGTCGTTTGGCTCGTCGTGGTGTTCAAGCCATGATGCCTAAACTAGAAGATTTCCCATACACCGTACGTGTGGTTTCTGAGATCACTGAATCTAACGGTTCATCTTCAATGGCATCGGTATGTTCTGCATCACTTGCATTGATGGACGCGGGTGTGCCTCTTAAAGCCCCTGTTGCTGGTATCGCAATGGGTCTGGTTAAAGAAGGCGAGAAATTTGCCGTTCTGACTGACATTCTTGGTGACGAAGATCACCTTGGTGATATGGACTTTAAAGTAGCCGGTTCTGAAGCAGGTATTACTGCACTTCAAATGGATATCAAAATCCAAGGTATTACTGAAGAGATCATGGAAATCGCGTTAGGCCAAGCTCTTGAAGCGCGTATGACCATCTTGAAGCAAATGAATGAAGTGTTACCTACTGCACGTTCTGAAATGCCAGATAACGCACCGACTTACCTAACGCTGAAAATCCCTTCAGATAAAATTGCTGAAGCAATTGGTAAAGGCGGCGCTACTATCCGTGGTATTTGTGATGAAACCGGCGCTGACGTTGATATTGGTGACACTGGAATCATCAGCATTTTCGCACTAACAAAAACGGCGGCAGAAAAAGCCAAAGGTATGTTTGAAGCGGTTACCGCTGAAGCGGAAGTGGGTACAATCTACGAAGGTAAAGTACAAAAAATCGTAGACTTTGGTGCGTTTGTTAACATCTTGCCTGGTAAAGACGGCCTAGTGCATATTTCTCAAATCTCTGAAGAGCGTGTTGAGAATGTAGCCGATCACCTAACAGAAGGTCAGGCGATTAAGGTTAAAGTATTGGATGTTGATAATAAAGGGCGTATTAAGCTGACCCTAAAAGGCATCGACGCTTAATAAGCTGATTTACGTTGTTATTGCGTTGTTAAAAAATCTTTTTTGCTCGTTACATAGCGCTGCTATGTGCCTCGCGAAAAAGATTTTTTGCCTAGCATTAACTGCCTCAATAACAGCTTATAGTACAAAGTAAGATATAAACTTAATGCAGTGCCCATTAGGTTTATCCGCAAAAAGACATTCACTTTAAGCGCTAGCTTAAAACGGCGAAACCAATAGGAGTAGCCATGACAATTGCAGAAAATAAAGTCGTAACCCTAGAGTTTACGGTTAAAAATGCAGAAACCGGTGATTTGATCGAATCTTCTCAAGGTTCTGAGCCATTAGTATACCTACATGGTTTTAATAACCTTGTTCCTGGCTTAGAAACTGAGCTAGCAGGAAAAACAGTTGGTGATAGCTATGATGTAACTGTATCTCCTGAAGAAGGTTACGGCGTACGTGATGAATCTTTGGTTCAACAAGTACCAAGAGAAGCTTTTCAAGGTATTGAAAAAATTGATGTGGGTATGGCATTTACCGCTGATGGCCCACAAGGTCCAGTCGTTGTAGAGGTAACCGGAATCGAAGGTGATACGATTACTATTGATGCTAACCATCCTCTAGCAAGCATTCCTTTAGCGTTCTCTGGGGAAATTAAAGATATTCGCGATGCTAGTGCAGAAGAGTTAGAACATGGTCATGTACACGGACCAGGTGGTCACCAGCACTAATCATAATGATTAAAATGAATGGCGAAGCACGTAAGTGCTTCGCCATTTTTTTTGCCTGTATGAACTAAAAATAATGCTCAAATCTGATCTACACTAACATGAGTGGAGATGTGATTTATGTGTATTTATATATTTGAAAATGCAGAGCAATGCCAATTAGAAGCTTTAGAAAACGGCTTTTGTTTTTGGCACGATCCGACAATTAACAAACAAGGTATGAACCTAGCTAATGAATTATCTGAATTAGCAAAATCAGGCTATTCAATGGAAGGGGTGGCTTTGGCTGGTGCCAATTTAGATAATTTAAATTTAGTCTCCCATGATAAAAACATAACCTATAGTTTGGCAAAATCCGATTTATATAGGTGCAATATGCGCCATGCGCATTTGTTTCGTGTGGACTTATCCCAAGCGTCTTTAATGAAAGCAGACTGCACAGGAAGTAATTTTCATTTTGCAAATTTAGATAATGCGAACCTATTAGGTGCAAAACTGGAAGAAGCAAAGATCGAGCGTGTTCAATGGGGGGATACATTTTATCAAGAAAAATTAGCAGCGCAGGCTAAAAAAGACAATAAGCCTAATGAGGCTCGTGAATTTTTCGTTCAAGCTGAAGAGGTATTTAGGCATTTAAGGAAAGTAAGTGAGTTACATGGATTATTTGAACTTGCAGGACATTTTTTTATTAAAGAAATGACTATGCGCCGGTATCAATTGCCTCAGTATTCAGTGCATAGGCTGATGTCAAAGGCCGTGGACGTGTTTTGTGGGTATGGTGAGCGTCCATTACGAGTGATTGGGTTCTCATTGTGTGTGATTGTTATGTTCTCTTTAATCTATTGGTGGTTTGGTATTGCTGATGCGGGTAATTTAATTAGCTATCAATCCACGTCTTCAATAAGTGAAAACATATACTCATTTCTGAATTCTTTGTATTTCAGTGTGGTGACATTTACCACGCTTGGTTATGGTGATTTGGTTCCGATTGGTATTAGTCGGTTGTTTTCTGCAGTTGAGGCGTTTCTTGGTAGTTTCACAATTGCATTGTTTGTGGTGGTGTTTGTTAAAAAGATGACTCGTTAGTTGTTCTGCTTTTAAATAACATATAGTGCTTGGCAAACTATCCTGCATGACAGTATCCTCGTGTGAAAATAATAAACAAAGGGGCTCAAATGGAAGCGACAAATTTAATTAAAGTCATACTACCCATATCGCTATTTATCATTATGCTAGGTATGGGTTTATCACTTAAACCCTTAGACTTCAAAATAGTCATGATTAAGCCAAAAGCCGTTCTATTTGGTGTGTTGGCCCAAATGGTTTTATTACCTGTTATTGCGTATTTAATTGTGCTTAGTTTTAGTATGACTGGAGCAATTGCCGTTGGTTTTATGATATTAGCCTTGTGCCCAGGTGGCACCACGTCTAATTTATATACCTATTTGGCGAATGGCGATATAGCATTATCAGTGACGTTAACTTCAATTGTTAGTCTTATTGCACCATTTACTGTGCCTGTACTAATCGTCATGTTTATGGGGGTGCTAATGGGCGAAGAAGCATACATAGAGTTACCTGTGCTAAAAACCATTGCACAGTTGATCGTAATTACCATAATTCCCATTTGTATCGGTATGTTTGTCAATTTTAAGAAACCTTCTTTATCTAAAAAAGCAGAAAAACCGGTTAAGATTTTTTCAGTTGTCTTTTTGTTTTTGGTAGTCGCAATGGTCATTAAGAATAACTGGGAAGCCATGGGAGGTTATTTTGCGCAAATAGGTTTAGCTGCTTTTGTTCTTAATATTACTTGTATGCTGCTTGGCTATTTACTGGCACGCTTTGCTTATTTAAATGTCGCCCAAAGCAAGGCAATTAGTATAGAGGTAGGTTTTCAAAATGGGACATTAGCGTTGCTCATCGCGTTGACCCTATTAGAAAATTCAGCAATGGCAATTGCAGCAACTTGCTATAGCATTATTATGTTTGTAACAGGAGCATTATTTGCAGGCTTCTGGTCAAAAAGAACATAAGATTAGTAGAAGCTCAAACATGAGTGAATAACAAAAGGTGGTTTAAAAACCACCTTTTTTTCGAGGGTACTGCAAACCACAACTAGATAGAATCATATTTGTAACTGAGTCAGATATTTTTTGATAATCCTTTTCTGTTAATTCTTCTTTGTCCATTATACCTAATACTTGAACGTTAAAATCTGCATAATGTTGTGTTGTAGCCCAAATCATAAATATTAATTGTGTAGGGTCAATATTTGCTATTTTGCCTTGTTCAATCCACTGATGGATTACAGACACTTTTTCATTTACCCAGTCACGCAGGTCGGTTCTTAAGTATTGGCGAATATAAGGAGCCCCTTGAATGATTTCCATGGCGAAAATTTTGGATGGATTAGGTTGAGTGAACGACATATGCAACTTATTACGGATGAAGCGTGATAGCACATCTTTAGGGTCGCTATCAGCGTGCATGTCTGTTAATAGTTCAGTCCAACGTTCTAGGATGTTTTCTAATAAGGCTTGATATAAGTTAGCTTTATTTTTGAAGTAATAGTGAATATTTGCCTTTGGTAAACCTGCACGATCCGCAATAGATTGCATGGATGTGCCTTTAAAACCATGTAAAACAAATTCCGCTTCAGCAGCTTCAATAATTTGTTGGCTGTTGCGCTCTCTGATTTTACTTTTTTTAGGGGTTTCAGGTGTATTCACAGCTAACATTCTTCCTATTCGTAATGTGGCGCATCATACCTCAGCTTGATTGGCAGGATAAGGACAATAGGTGCTATTGTACTGTCGTGTTTTGTCTAGTTTTAATGTAAATCGAATAATCGAAAGCTTTTGTAAATGATTCTGCATATAAAGTGGTATTAATAAGTAAAAACCTTCCATTACAGACTTTACAGTTAGTACTCGTAGGTTGAATTTCCTATCGTGTGTCTATACTTAAGCGAGGATAATCTATCGGTTGGGTACAGCTATATGGATCAAGACAAGCGAAAAACCCTTGGAACACTGGCCAAAGCAGGTGCAGCAGCATGTATTGCTGCAAAAGCACCTTATGTATTTGCTAAAAAGACCACTAAAATTAGAGTGTTAGGTACACATGTTACCTTGCAAGAAGCCATTCGTAAGCAAGCTATGGCTGATTTAGGAATAGAGGTGGTATTTGAACCAAAAGGCAGCGCTGCGGTGCTACAAAAAGCTTCTATTTCTCCCCAATCATTTGACTTATATGAGCAGTGGTCAAATAGCATCAATATTCTTTGGCAATCTGGTTCCATTCAATCAATCGATACGCGTCGTATAACCCATTGGGATGAGATAAATGGCTTATCTAAAACAGGGCGATTAGTTCCTGATGCTCATATAGGGGCCGGTGATGCCCCTCATAAGATTTTGTATGTCCAAGATGACGGTGATTTGGGGCAAGATGAATCTGATCATGTGAGCTTTTTGCCTTATGTTCATAATGTTGATTCATTTGGTTATAACACAAATACAATCAATCAAGGCATTCCCTATGAAACAGAGAGCTGGGGTTGGTTACTAGATAAAAAATACGCCGGTAAAGTCGCAATTGTAAATGCACCGACTATTGGTCTTTTTGATCTGGCTTTGGCAGCGCAAGCAAAAGGACTAGTGGTTTTTAATGATATTGGTTCAATTACTACAAAAGAATTGGATAAGCTTTTTAATGTATTAATAAAAATGAAGAAGGAAGGACATTTTAGTGGATTTTGGACATCAGTCCCTGAGTCCGTAGAGTTTATGGAGTCTGGGCGTGTTGTCATACAGAGTATGTTCTCTCCTGGCGTGTCGGCACTTAATGGTCGAGGTATACCTGTCACATACGCAGCACCTAAAGAAGGGTATCGGGGGTGGCACGGAGTGATGTGTTTGTCTAAAACAACCCAAGGCCGTGAAAAGGATGCCGCATATGAGTACATGAACTGGTGGCTTTCAGGTTGGCCAGGGGCGTTCATCGCGCGACAAGGATATTATATTTCGAATCCACAACGCTCTAAACCACTGTTGAGTCCAGAGGAATGGGATTATTGGTATGCAGGTAAAGCGGCAAGAAAAGACTTGAAAGGCACAGATGATAAAATCTCAGTAAAAATGGGGCAAACGAGAACAGGGGGGAGTTACGAGCAGAGGTTTTCTAATGTGGCAGTCTGGAACACAGTCATGCCTTCTTATGATTATAGTTTACAAAAATGGTATGAATTTGTGAGTGCCTAGGCAAAATGGATGAAATTTAAAACCCTACATTCTCAAGTTAATATCGCGTTAATTATTTTAGCGATAACTCTATTAACTCAGCTTTTTGCTGCAAGAACCAGTTTGTCTGTACTTTCTGATAATCAAAATCTACTTATACGCACCTATGACAATATTAGTATTATATATGAGCTAGAGCGTGATGTTATAGACCTTCAAAGAAACCTCTTAATATATAAAGAAACTGCAAGTGACAGCTCAATTCACAGATTCACAACTGTTGTGCAAAGTATTCAAGAAAAAATAATTATTTTATCAGAAAGCATGGTGAAAGGAGGAGAGTATCAGATTGATAAAGATATGTTTGATCGCATGGTAAAACATATACAAGATTATGAAGAAAATTTCTCTTCGGTTATTCATGCGAGATCTCAACAGCAGCAGTCAATTATCAATATTAATGATGAATTAAATTTTGTATTTGATCAGTTTAATGCAAAAGAAAAAGATTATAAAAATAATGTGGGTATAAGAACGCTATTTATAGATGTTAGGCAGTCTGTTAATTCATACCTGAAGTCATTAGACCCTAAAGATAGTGCGTTATTCTATGAAAAAACAGGCGAATTGATTTCTAAATTAACCTCTGACGATATGAATCCCATAGTCACAGCTCTCAAGGGTATTAAGGCAGACTTTCAACGTTTAATTCAATTAAATAGAGGGTACTTATATTTAGTGAATGTTGTCATGGCGGGGTCTGCTAATGAGTTTTTATTTTTGACGAAAAAAATTCGAGAACAAGCCAATTCTTATCAATCTGACATTGATAGTAAAGCAAAAATATCAAGCGTAAAAATTCAAAAACAACATGCAATAGTCAGTATTATATCAATATTGATTATTTTGGTCATTGCAGTCTATCTATCTAAGCGGCTTTTGTATCCGATAAAAACACTGACATATGTTTTCAATCGTTTGTCCAAGGGAGAAGAGATTGAAGGTATTCCTGATGTCCAGCGTCAAGATGAAATCGGTGATTTAGCCAGAGCTGCTGAGGTCTTTCATAATAATAATAATTTGACGAAAGATTTATTGGTGCAATCACAGGATATGATTGCAAATCAAGAAGTCCTCAATATTCAATTAGAACAAGAAAAAGAGCGCGCAGAGTCAGCGACTAAGTCTAAAAGTATGTTTTTAGCGAATATGAGTCATGAGATTCGTACTCCTATGAACGGTATTGTTGGGCTAGTTGATTTAATGAAAAAAACCGATTTGAAATTGCAACAAAAAGATTATCTTGATCGTATTGCGTATTCTGGTCAGATTATGATGAATGTTATTAATGATATTTTAGACTTCTCTAAGATAGAAGCAGGGAAAATGGAAATTGAGCACATTGAATTTGATATTAATAATATCATTGAAAATATAATTTCATCCATGCAGGTAAGAGTAAAAGAAAAGAACTTAATCTTTAAAGTATGGGTGAGTGGAAAAGTGCCGAAAAAATTAGAAGGCGACCCTCTTAGGATTAGTCAAATACTGTTAAATCTCTGTAGTAATTCAATTAAATTTACAGATTTAGGTGGTCTGCACGTTCGCTTTGATTATGAAGATAATAAATTACTGTTCAGTGTTAGTGATACCGGCATAGGTATGAATCAAGATCAGCTCGATACTATCTTTGAATCTTTTACACAAGCAGATGGCTCTATTAGCCGCAAGTACGGAGGTACGGGTCTTGGTTTAACCATTGTTGATCAGCTAATAAGGTTGATGAATGGTAAAATTGACGTGCATTCTAAAGTCAATGAAGGCACACAAATACATGTCTCAATAACTTGCCCAATATCAGGAAATGAAACAGCACTATTACCGCTTGAATGTGAAAATATTTGTTATATCCCTAAATATGAAGTGGAAGAGTGGCTTCTAAATTTTAATGAAAAACAAACTCATAAATTAAAAATAATTTCAGATGAAAAAATTAAGAATGTAATATGTGAAGACGATATACACCAATACATTTTATTTGAAGGATTAAATGCGCTGAATGAAACATGCATTACTTCTGCTTTATATCACCATAAAATTCTTGGCTGTATTTTGGAATCTAATGAAAATAGCCAACAGAGTATATTAAAGGCGTTTTCTGGTATTAAAATTTTGGAGCACCCATTTTCTCCAAGACAGTTTCAGCAGTTCTTAGAAACGATTTTAGATAATCAAACCAAGCAAGAACAAGAGGTAAGTAAAGAAGATGAGCAAGATAAGCTATCAGGTCACATACTATTAGTAGAAGATAATCAGATTAATCAGTTGGTAGCTGGAGATATGCTAGAAACATTGGGCTTAACCTTTGATATAGCCGAGAATGGGGAAGAAGCCATTGAAAAAGTCGCTGTTAATAATTATGACCTCGTTTTAATGGATGTTCAAATGCCGAAAATGGACGGTTATACCGCCACTCAAAAGCTTAGAGAGCTTGGTTATGATGACTTGGTGATCTGCGGGTTATCAGCTAATGCATTAAAAGAAGACCTCAAAAATGCGAAGGAAAGTGGCATGACGGATTACCTAACAAAGCCTTTAATCATTGATAACCTGTATAAAACCCTTAGCCTTTATTTATCGTAAAGCTTCATAAGCATCTAACCTAAAATCCTCTTTTAGGGCGAAATTTCTTATTTAGTATTGTTTTTGTGCAAACTGAAATTGTATTTTTCCTTGTTTTGGTGCCTCGTCGCACGAATATAAGGCATCGAAATTTGCATTGTTTTTATTTGCACCATACCTGTGCTAGAGAAGGTGAAAACGAACTCATATCACACAAAAATCCCACTAAAAATAAGCCTTTTATAAAAAACACTTTAATTTATAAGGGTTTTTAATTATTGGTCTACTTGTTGCAAAACCCTTATCAGACAGGAACGTGTCCCCGCGGTCCGCTATATAAAAATGTAAATACAATCCTCTAGGAGAAAGACAATATGTCCTATTTAATGCCTTCCGAGTTCGTCACAAAGATGGTGGACGCCGGTGAAGCGAAAGTGTTCATGTCGACACGTGATACTGTTATTCGTGGTTTTATGGCTGGTGCTATTTTGGCTCTGGCTGCTGTTTTTGCAATAACCATTGCAGTTAAAACCGGATCTTTCCTACTTGGTGCAATTTTGTTCCCAGTTGGTTTCTGTATGCTTTATCTAATGGGGTTTGACTTGTTAACCGGTGTGTTTGTGTTAACGCCTTTAGCCTTATTAGATAAACGTCCAGGCGTTACTGTTAAAGGAATATTAAGAAACTGGGGGCTGGTTTTTGTTGGTAACTTTGCCGGTGCATTAACTGTGGCCTTTATGATCTCATTTATACTCACTTATGGTTATAACATTGATGCAGGTGCCATTGGTGCTAAAATCGCAAGCATTGGTGAATCACGTACATTGGGTTATGCCGAACACGGAACTGCAGGTTGGTTTACCATTTTCATTCGCGGCATGCTGTGTAACTGGATGGTATCTTTAGGTGTAGTAGGTGCAATGATTTCTACGAACGTAAGCGGTAAAGTAATTGCTATGTGGATGCCAATCTTCTTGTTCTTCTTCATGGGCTTTGAGCACTCTGTTGTAAACATGTTCCTATTCCCATTCGGTATCATCATGGGTGGTGACTTCTCTGTAGCGGATTACTTCATCTGGAATGAAATCCCAACAGCACTTGGTAATCTAGTTGGTGGTTTAGCCTTCACTGGTCTAACTCTTTATACCACTCACGTTCGTACGGGTGCTAAGCGTCCGCTACCTGAGTCTGCTGAAAAACCAGCTACTGCTTAATTAAAAACACTAAGCCGCCTTCATTGAAGGCGGTTTTTCTTTTGGCCACATGAAAGGTGATCGAAATGACTCGTGATGAAGTAACCGAATTAATCGTATTACAGAAACAGAAAAAACAATTAACTTGGCCACAGTTGGCAGATGCCATCGGCCATAGTAAAGAATGGTCCACTGCTGCCTTACTAGGTCAAATGACATTAACCGAGCAACAAGCAAAAACCGTAGGGGAAATGCTAGATCTACCAGAAGAAGCGGTGGCTCAATTACAGGTAGTTCCTTATAAAGGGTCTTTGCCTACTTCCGTACCGACGGATCCTTTAATCTATCGTTTTTATGAGTTGATTAATGTTTATGGTACGACTTTCAAAGCGCTGATTCATGAAGAATTTGGTGACGGTATCATGAGTGCCATTGATTTTAATATGGACTTGCAGCGTGAAGAGGACCCAAAAGGGGATCGTGTTTCCATCACCATGAGTGGTAAATTCCTTCCGTATAAAACATACTAATTTTTCTATCCATTATTAATGCCAGTTGAAGCTGGCATTTCTTTAGGTATGCCATGGCAAAGCAATTATCCATTCAAGTTGGTCAATATTCAGATAAAGGCGTTAAGCCTATGAATCAGGACTTCCATGGTGTGCAGATACCTGACGATAATTTGCTAATGACAAAAGGCATTGCTGTCGCATTAGCGGATGGCATCAGTAGTTCGCAAGTGAGCCAAGATGCCGCTCAAGCATCTGTGTTAGCAATACTTGAAGATTATTACTGTACATCTCAGGCGTGGTCGGTGAAAACCAGCGTTAATAAAGTCCTTCATGCCACTAATTCTTGGTTATACAGCCAAACTCGTCAAAGCCAGTATCGAGAAGACTTTAATAAAGGCTTTGTCTGTACACTCAGCGCCATTATTTTAAAGTCTACTACTGCCCATTTGTTTCATGTGGGTGATTGTCGAATCTATCGCTTACGTGACAATAATTTAGAGTGCCTTACCGAAGATCATCGCGTTCGATTATCTGAGCATGAAAATTATTTAAGTCGTGCGATGGGCATGCAATCTTATTTGGATTTAGATTATCAATCCCAAGCCTTAGAACAAGGTGATGTATTTTTATTAATGACTGATGGTGTGTATGAATTTCTAAGTCAGGCATATATTAAAGAATCGTTAGCGAGTACTTTTGAAAACCATAATGCATTAGCCAAATCATTTGTTGATCAAGCATTAGAAAATGGCAGTGATGATAATGTATCCATTCAAATTATTAGCGTTGATCAATTACCGCAACAAAGTGAGCAAGAGCTATACGAGCAATTGACAGAGCTACCCTTTGCACCTGCTTTAGATAAAGGAAGCATAATTGACCAATGGAAAATTATACGTCCGTTATACATTAGCAGTCGCAGCCACGTTCACTTAGCTTGCCATGTGGATGATGAACACACAAAAGTAGTGATTAAAACCCCATCGGTTGAACAGCAAGACGATACCGCATATTTAGATCGATTTTTAATGGAAGATTGGATCGCTCAGCGCCTTGATAACCCTCATGTTTTAAAGTCCCCAAATCAAGATAAAAAAAGCTATATCTATAGCGTGATGGAATTCATCGACGGCCAAACCCTTACACAGTGGATGAAAGACAACCCCAAGCCAGACATTGAAACGGTCAGGGGCATAGTTGAACAAATTGCTAAAGGCCTGCAGGCATTCCATCGCTTAGAAATGTTGCATCAAGATTTACGCCCTGAAAACATATTAATCGATACCCATGGGCAAGTTAAGATAATCGATTTTGGCGCAGCTAAGGTTGCGGGTATTTCAGAAATCGACACTCCTTTGATGCGTTTCGAAAGTTTGGGCACGGCCCAATATATGGCCCCAGAATACTTTCTAGGTGAATCAGGCACATCGGCATCAGATATCTTCTCTCTAGGGGTAATTACCTATCAAATGCTAAGGGGGAGTTTACCCTATGGAGCAGAAGTGGCCCGCTGTACTTCACGAGCAGCCCAGTTAAAACTGAATTATCAAAGTGTATTAGACGATAAGCGATCCATACCTATATGGGTGGATAGCGTGCTGAAAAAAGCCTTGAATGTTCAACCTCATATGCGTTATCAGGAATTATCCGAATTTATTTACGATTTACGTCATCCTAGTGAAAAAATGATCACTCAGTCAAAAGGTCCTCTGCTTGAGCGAAATCCAGTGGCTTTCTGGCAGGGGACATCTGCTGTACTTCTTGGTTTAGCTCTGTATTTAGCTTACCAGTTGTACTTGTAACCCCTTCTTTATTTCCTACTTCTCATAAATATCACACCCGCTTGGAGCCATGGGGCGGTGCTGGTATAGTGAGCGCACTTTTTTATGAATGAATTGAGAGCTGAAAACGGTGGATTTAGCCGTTTTTCTCATGGTTAAGGATTCTCCCATGGATATTAAACAAGCCTTAAATGCAGTGGTGTCAGGCCAGAATTTAAACGAAGAGCAAATGACTTCCGTGATGAAAACCATCATGACCGGTGAAGCCTCAGATGCGCAAATTGGTGGTTTTTTGGTGGCCCTTCGCATGAAAGGGGAAACCATTGATGAAATTACAGGTGCTGCCCGTGTCATGCGTGAGCTGGCCACACCGGTGAACATTAAGGCGGATAACTTAGTGGATACCTGTGGTACAGGTGGTGATGGGGCCAACATCTTTAACGTATCCACGGCTGCGGCATTTGTGGTGGCCGCCGCCGGTGGTAAGGTTGCCAAGCATGGTAATCGCAGTGTGTCTTCTACTACGGGCAGTGCTGACGTATTAGAGGCAGCCGGTGTGAATCTAAACCTAGACGCCGTTCAAGTGGGTCGAGCCATTGAAGAAATTGGCGTAGGCTTTATGTTTGCCCCTGCTCATCATGGTGCCATGAAACATGCTATTGGCCCTCGTAAAGAATTAGCCATGCGTACCATCTTTAATATGCTTGGGCCCATTACCAACCCCGCCAGTGTACCGAATCAGGTACTGGGTGTATTTAATGGGGACTTATGTAAGCCTTTGGCTGAGGTGTTAGGCCGCTTAGGTTCTCAACATGTGTTAGTGGTGCACGCTCAAGATGGCCTAGATGAAATTAGTCTTGCCTCTGAAACCCGTGTAGCCGAATTAAAAGACGGGAACGTCACTGAGTACACCATAAAACCAGAAGACTTTGGTATTAAAAGCCAAAGCCTAATTGGCTTAAGCGTGGAAAGCGCCGAACAAAGTTTAGCTTTAATTAAAGATGCCCTTGGTAAGCGTGAAACTGAAAACGGCGTTAAAGCCGCTGACCTAATCGCCTTGAATGCCGGTGCTGCTATTTATGCGGCTAACTTGTCATCGAGCTTGGTTGAAGGTGTATCCATGGCGGAAGATGCTATTTCAACCGGCTTAGCATTAGAAAAATTAAATGAATTGGCGGCATTTTCTCGCGTCTTTTTAGAAGCCTAACGGCGCTTATCGGAATTGTGTAGTGATGAACAATACCCCAACAATTTTAAAAAAAATCATTGATCGAAAATGGCAAGAGGTGAAAGAACGCTCGGCCAATATTTCCATTAATGAACTGGCCTCACAGGCTAAACACGCTGATGCACCCCGTGGTTTTAAAAAGGCTTTAGAAAGCAAAATAGCCGCTGGTGATCCAGCGGTCATCGCTGAAATTAAAAAAGCCTCACCTAGTAAAGGGGTGTTACGCGAACATTTTGTTCCGGCTGAAATTGCAAAATCATACGAAGCAGCAGGAGCGGCCTGTTTGTCAGTACTGACAGATGCTGACTTCTTTTTAGGTAGTGAAGACTATTTAAAACAAGCCCGTGAAGCTTGTAACCTACCGGTTATTCGTAAAGACTTTATAGTAGACCCTTATCAAGTGGTCGAAGCGCGCGCCATTGAAGCGGATTGTGTATTGTTAATTGTGTCAGCCCTTTCGGATAATCAAATGAAAGAGCTTAACCACTGCGCGTTAGAGTTAGGTATGGATGTATTAGTTGAGGTACACGACGAAGCAGAATTCGAACGTGCTATGGATTTACCGCCAAATATTCTAGGTATCAACAACCGTAATTTGCATACCTTTGATTTAACATTAGATACCACATTTAACCTAATACCTAAGGTGCCAGAAGACACATTACTCGTAACAGAAAGCGGTATTTTTGGCTCAGATGATGTGAAAGTTATGCGCGATAAAAATGTGCATAGCTTTTTAGTGGGCGAGACGTTTATGCGTGCTGATGACCCCGGTGCGCAATTAAAGGCGTTGTTTTATTCTTAGTTGAATCGTATTGTTCAGGCACAAAAAAGGTGAGCATAGCTCACCTTTTTTGTTACTTTTATTTGTATTCCTGCTTACAAACCGCGCCATAGTTCAATTTCAAATACACCATGATTACCGGACGTTTCACAAGCCACGTACAGGTTATCCAGTTCGTAATCATCTATGCCTAATAAATAACAGCGGCGATCATCACCTTCGGTTGTGGCTTCTAAATAATTATTAGTGATGGTAAATGTTTCAGTATTAGTAGGCTCTACTCCATCTTCAAGGTCACCCCAATTTGTCGGGTAATCACAACTGTAAGTATTACCACTGGCATTTTCATAGGTTTCAAATGTGATTTGGTTGTTTTGGTTATTAATCGTGCTTCCAATGCGCACTTCCTTACATTCCCCTTCGGTGGCGCTACCTGGAGTCAAATCAAACACGCCAAAAAAGCCAGAGGTTTTGAGTAACGTTGCGTTGGTGGTGTTTTCGACATTGCGAAGGATATTTGTAACCGCCGTAGAACCACTAAGATTTGCTAACCAGCTACCTTTCACAAAACCTTTGTAGTTAAACTGATGAGTGGTGTCATCAAAATCAGTTGTAAATTGTAATGCTTCTCCGTCATTAATAAATGACCAAGTAATATTCCCCGATTCATCGCTACTTGAGTAACTCCCTGTATTATTTTCAGTATCAAAATTAAACGTGGTTGTGCCACTATCACCAGCCACTAACTCCGTGTATTGGCTATGCAAGGCATTGTTATTGAACGCTAATGGTGCCCGTTGTAAGCGAATGATTTCACTGCCAAGGCCAGAACCTTGAAACTCACAGCTAGCAAAAATTTCATGACTATTGGCAGAAAGGGTTAGGCAAGTATCACTGATGTCGTCGTTTTCGAGAATTAGCTGAGTACCGTTTGTGCTAAAGGTTTGCTCAATGTCCACAGGTGTGGAGCAAAATGCTTTTAACGTTTCTATCGAGGCGCCGTACATTTGTCCGGGACATCCTTCATATTCAGTTAGAGCAATATCAAGCCCAGTAAAAATATAGGTGGCGCTCATGTCTCCGTTGCCACCACTGCGCATGCCCCAACGACCCTCATATTCCGCAAGGGCTTCTAAGTCTTCTAACGTTTGTAAAAAGTGTGCGACTGCATTTTCTTCACTGATAACCACAGAAGTTTGTTTAACAGTGCCATTTGTTTTAAATAACTCTAATTTATCATTAAGGGCGCTGGCGAAAGCAGAACTACTTAGAGTTAAATCCAAATCACTTAAGGCGTCTTTTGCAGGTAAGAATTCTGCGTCTGCTTCTCGTGGGATAGGCAGGTCAATACCGTTGTCTGTATTTTGATCAAAATCAAGTGTTTGCAGCAGTACCAGTTGATTTTTAATGGCCTGTGCTGAGGCGGTATCGCCAGCGAGTAGTGTTGCCATTTCATCCTTGGTTAAACTCCCTTCACCTAGTAACGTTGCAGGTGTGACCACCGGGTTGTCGCTATCCACGGTGGCACTGCCCAGTACTAAACCAAGAATTGAGAACTCGGTACTGCTGTCAGGGGTATAAAAAAAGCGGCCATTGCCTTGAGTCCATTCATAGTCATCATGGGGGGAATAACTCAGCCCAGTGACACTGCTATCGATGAAATACCCGTAATATTCAGTGCTGGTTTCGTCCTCATCATCATCGCCTCCAATATCAATGCAGCCGGTTAAAAAAACCAATGACGATAGAAAGATAAATAAGGGGTTTCTCATGATAAAGTCCAGTCTTGTCGATTATGTGAACAATTTATGTGTATGTAATGAAAAAAGCAAACATCTACTATTCAGAAATAGGTTTACAAATATTTAGTCTAATAAGTACACAGCTTTAAACGTAATTTGAATATTTGATGGTGCTATCTAGATCGTGTTTTTGGTTATCTTTGCTTAATTTATTCTATTATAATGTTGCCAAATTTTGATATTAGAGTTTTGAATTATGCCTAAAGCCAGTGAAATCAAGCGTAATACCGCCGTTGAGTACGATGGCAGTGCTTATATTGTTCGTGATATTGAGCGTTCTGTGCCGCAAGGCCGTGCCGGTGGCAGTTTGTACCGTATGCGTATGTACGATGTGGTGACTAATCGTAAGGTAGATGAAACCTTTAAAGACTCTGACATGTTAAGCCTTGCGGATTTAATCCGTCGACCTTCTACTTTTTCTTACGCTGATGGCGATGAATACGTTTTCATGGACAGTGAAGATTACTCATCTTATAGCTTAAACAAAGAAGCCATCGAAAATGAGCTTCCGTTTATCTCTGAAGATATCCAAGGGCTAATGGTGTTAATTTTAAACGACATGCCTGTGGCGTTAGACTTGCCATCAACCGTTGAATTAGTGATTGCCGAAACGGACCCGTCTCTAAAAGGAGGTTCTGCAACGGCGCGTACCAAGCCTGCTACATTATCCACAGGTTTAGTCGTACAAGTACCGGAACATATTTCCTCAGGTGAACGCATTAAAATTAACGTTGAAGAACGTAAATTCATGGGTCGCGCAGAAGCCAAATAATACTGAAAAAGTATTAGCCTAATGAAAAGGCACACCCGAAAAGGTGTGCCTTTTTTGTTATATATCGGTACATTGCTCAGCAAGAATAAAATGAAAAAAGGAATGCATGTGAAGCTTATAATCATTGGTTTGAGCGCAGTTTTATTGTCCGCCTGTTCAAGTTTTCAAAAGCAAGAAAACGAACCCACTGCAGTTGTGTTAGAAAGTGCTTGTGAAGGCTCTACCGCATTGCCTGCACAGTTAACTGAATCGTTTATGGCCATTGAAGATGACGGGTTATTACAAAGCGCGTTAGGAGAACCTAATAAAGGTAAGTTATGCCAAGGTCAGGTTTATCAAAGTAAAGCCAATGCACAAGTCACGGTTTATCGTGCATGGAACAGCACAAACCCTAATAGCCAATTTGGCCAATGGTGGGCATTTAATGTCCCTAGCGGCAAGATAGCTCAGTACCGTTCGGATTTTGAAATCTGTTACCAATGGTCGCCACTGGATAAAATGGTCACATGTGATTTAAAAGCGGGCACAAAGGTTGTGGTGGGCAATGGTCAAAGTGCTCAGTGTTCCGATTATTTAACGTACCCAGTCTCCAGTGCTCAGCAGGTTTATATGCTTGATGCTAAAAACGCCATGGAAAACTGCAAAGAGTTTGACGGTGTCATGAGCTGGCAGGCAATTAAATAGAAAGGCTTTAATATGAAATTAATATCTATTTTAATGATGGTATTGCTTGGCAGTGTTGTTCAAGCAAAACCTGATGTTCTTTTACAGTCCACCACGTCTTGGGATGGTGGTGCGATTGAATACCCACAAGGGCAGGCAGAGATTACAACGGTGAAATTACGTTTTGAAGCGAACGATGAAGTCCCATTTCATTGCCACCCAGTCCCCACATTTGGTTACGTGGTGGAAGGCACATTAAAAGTAGAAACCAAAGAGGGTAAAACCACGATCTTGAAAAAGGGCGACCCTGCGGTTGAAGTAATGCGCACCGTTCATAAAGGCACCCCTATTGATGGACCGGTTGAGATTATTGTATTTTATGCAGGAGCCGAGGGGGTCCCTAATACGGTTTTCCCTGATAAAGACCCAGAGCATCAACACTGCAACCCATAAAACAAGAGGCACAAGCCTCTTTTTTATTAAGCTTCGCTTGATCGGTAATCCCCCGGTGTGATCCCAGTCCACTTTTTAAACGCCCGATGAAATGTACTTGGTTCGGTGAAGCCCACCTTTAAAGCAATTTCATTAATGCTGAATGTATGATCACTTAAATAACAAATGGCCAGGTCTCGGCGCACTTGATCTTTAATAGCTTGGAATGACGTATTTTCTGTTTTTAATCGACGACGTAGTGTTGTGGCACTCATATTTAACTGGGTTGCTACGTTTTCTAAATCCGGTAAATCTTTTCCTTGGTGCTTTTCTAAAATTCGACGAATTTGTGCATTAATACTGGCGGTGTTATTGGGTTTTACTAAAAACACATATGGAGCTTCTTCCATCAGTTCTGGTAAGTCACTGCGATGCCTGATTATGGGTAAATCTAAGTGTTGTTGATCAATGTGGATTTGAGTTCTTGCTTGGTTGAAGCGGTTTTCCCCATAAAAGAAAAACGGATACTCATCTGCATGGCTGGGCCTATCATAAGCAAATTCAGAGCAGCGAATAGGAATGCGCTTGCCTGTTAGCCAGCAGCATATTCGATGCCATAACACTAATTGCAGCTCGGTCAGATATTGGTTTTTATTTAGGCATGGGTAATGTTGATTGACGGCGAGCACGCCGCCCATTGGAGTGGGTTCAAAGTTGATATGAATGGCTTGATCAAATAAACGATACAAGCGAGTACCCATTTGTAATGCTTCTTGAAGCGTTGAGCAGGGGACAATTAATTGAAGTAAGGTTTCAAAACTACCCGGTGGAGAGGGTTTATGGCCCAGTCCCAAAAACTCATCTTGTAGCTCATTCACTAACGTGCGCAGTAAATTGGCCATTTTGTCTGGATACACTCTGGCTTTTGGTGCGTGCAGCACTTCTTTTCCTATGCCTGCTTTTTGTAACAGAAACTCAATATCCCGCCCTTGGGCGCTTGCCCCCGCAAGGGCGGCTCTTACATAGTGACTGGCGATAGTGGACGTTTTCATACAATAAGTGAACCTGTATTCATTATCGATCAATAGTACTATAGCCATATGGTTTTGTGTATTTCTCTTCAAATAATATGACTCAACTGTCACTTAACTAACACCAATACGAAATATTAGTGTCAATGAAAAGTCATAATTGACCATTAATCTTACCTGCAACTATTAGGGGAGAGATTCATGAAACCAGCAGTACTACCAATTATGCTTGCATCCACTTTAACCGTATTGACCGGTTGCGGCAGCGATAGTGATGACAACAAACAAACTAAAACCTTTTCGGCTCTTAATCTTGAAGTAGTCGGCACGTATGTATCAGGTAATGAATTCGATACTTCATCCGCTGAAATCGTATCGTATGATCAAACGACAGACCGCTTGTACGTGGTCAATGCTGAAGATAAAACCATCGATATTTTACGCTTTGATAATTCAGGTATTCCACTAAAAGACGGAACCATTAACCTTCAGGCGGCAGCAACTCATGCAGGTATTAGCATAGGTGCGGCTAATTCAGTGGTAGCTAAAGATGCGTTAGTGGCAGTCGCCATTGAAAACGATAATAAACAAGGTAATGGCATCATCGCGTTATACGACAGCAATGACTTGTCATTGATCAATACCTTTACGGCAGGTGCTCTGCCAGACATGGTTACCATGACGGACGACGCTAATTTCATTGTTGTTGCAAATGAAGGGGAGCCAAGTGGCGATTACACAGTAGACCCAGAAGGGTCTGTGACTCTTGTGAATATCTCTTCAGGCACATCAAATAGCAATGCAGTGGTCACGCAAATTGACTTTAAAGCGTTTAATCAAGGACAGAGCCGCCATTCAGAGCTAAATAATGTTCGTCTGCCATCACCTTTTGGTGCATCAGTGGCACAAGATTTAGAGCCTGAATACATTACGATCACCACTGAAAACAAAGCGGTCGTGGCGCTTCAAGAAAACAACGCATTTGCCATTATTGATATAGCCACTGCAAGCGTTGAATCCATTAAAGGATTAGGTGAGAAAAGCTGGGCACCGGTTGCTGATGGTGGCCAAGGTTATGAGCTTGATTTAACCAATAAAGATGAAACCTTAACCTACGCCAGCTATCCGCAATTGGCTGGTTATTACATGCCTGACAGCTTAGCTTCATTCGAAGTGGATGGCGCGACTTACATCATTAGTGCAAATGAAGGTGATGGTCGTGAGTATGTTTACGAGACGACGCAATCTGTATGTGAAAGTGCTAATCATACTTGGGATGGAGATGACTTTGCCTCCACAGACCCAGAATACACCACAGAAGAAGACGACTGTATTTCTTACACTGACGAAGCCCGTGGTAAAAACTTAAACGTCGATCCAGCTCACCCTCTCATGAATGAGTCGGTTTATGGTGAAGACGGTACCATTGCCAATAAAAATGCCATTGGTCGTGTAAAAGTCATTGCAGATGATATGGATATTGCAGCCAATGAGACGGTTCATATTTTTGGGGCACGTTCGTTTTCAATTTGGAATATGAACGCAGAGCAAGTTTTTGATTCAGGTGATGAGCTTTCTAAAATTGCTAATACCACCAGCCACTTTAACGTGAGCAATGACAATCAAGATAATGATGATCGCTCAGATGATAAAGGTGTTGAACCAGAAGCCATTGAGGTGGCCAGTATTTTAGATAAAAAAGTCGCATTTATTGGTCTTGAACGTCAAGGGGGAATAGCCGCATACGATGTGACGAATCCGGCTGAATCAAAATTATTAACCTACATTAATAATCGTGATTTCACCGCTGATATTTGCACAGCGGTTGATGGCACTGATTGTGACAATGATGAATATAACCCTGCTGCAGGTGATTTAGGCCCTGAATCTATTGAGTATTACACGCGCAATGAGAAACACTACATTGCAGTTGGTAATGAAGTATCAGGTACGACCACTGTTTACGAAATTCAGTTTGAAGAAGAAACCGCTAACAATAAATAATAATAATAAGACTCTGAGCTGCCCGCATCGTTTGATGCGGGCTTTTTTTTGCCTAAGATTTTGGCTGGGATTGTAAGTGACGCGTAAGAATTTTATCCAGTTGAGCTGCAAACTGCTGTCGATCCGCCTGATTCATAGGAGCCGGCCCGCCAGTATGCTCACCACTTGAGCGCATGGTATCCATAAAATCACGCATACTTAGCAGGCTTTTAATATTTTCTTTACTGAAAACCTCTCCTCTTGAGCTCAGTGCCAACCCGCCTTTGTCTATAATGTCCGAGGCTAATGGAATATCTGAAGTGATCACGAGGTCACCCACTTGGCAACGCTCAACAATTTCATTGTCCGCCACATCGAACCCTTGGCTCACTTGCGAAAAATGAATGTAAGGGCTTTTAAGAACAGACATATTATGATTAGCCAATAACGTTGTATGGATTTTTGTTCGATTGGCAGCTTTGAATAAGATTTCTTTAATCACCACTGGGCAGGCATCGGCATCGACCCAAATTTTCATCATATTGAGTGGTCTCAAATAAATAGTGTAATTGGGCGTACTTTAGCATAATAAGCTGGTTAAAAATGTCACACGCCAGTATATCGCCAATGGCGGCTTAAAGTCGGTGCGGCTAAGGTTAGCGTTTTTTTGCTGGCGGGTTAGGGTTCATTCATATTAAGTTAAAATAATACGACATAGGTTGCCGTATTATTTTCTTTGTATGCTTAAGCTTAATCGCTTTATTTCAATCAAGTTTGTTAAAGGCTTTCAGAGATAGCCCTAAAGGCAGAAATAGACAAATCTGTGCTTTGAAAATTATTCTCCATGAAATGTCTGTCGGCGCTATTTTTTACGATAACTAAATCCTTTTTCCGGTCTATAAAGATAAATTGTCCATAAATCCCCACCGCCATAAACTCTTGGTCAGGGTTAATTGGTAGCCACCATTGATAGCCATAACCTAAAGTGCGCGAGGCGTTTGCTCTTGGCCCCGGCATTAGATGAGGAGCATCAGGGGTTGTGCTATCAATGACCCATTGCTTTTCGATGATTTGTTTGCCGTTATATTGGCCAAAATCACGGTACAACATGCCCATACGGGCATAGTCTCTAGAGATCATGTTGAGACCACCTAATACCATTGGCTCACCTGTGCTGTCCGTAATGAAATACGCGTCTGATTCGGCACCCAGTTTGCTCCATAGCTTTTCTTGCATGTATTCCATAATTGTTTTGCCCGTGGCCGCTCTTAACACCATACCGAGAACATGAGTATCAATGCTCACATAGTGCATAAATTTACCCGGCTCGTGCAGAGGGTCTTGGGTCAATGACGTGGCAAAATCATCGAAGCTGCCACCTAGGGCCATAATGCGGCCAAATCGGTTAATATCACTGTTAAAGTCGCCGTAATCTTCATTGAAGTACACGCCGCTGCTCATTTGTAGAACGTTCTTAATGGAGATACCGTCATAGCCGCTGCCAACCAGACTTGGTACATAATCGGTAACCGCGGCATTAAGGTCGGGAACCTTACCTTCTGCAACGGCAACTCCAAACAATGCACTTAAAAAGGACTTTGCCATAGACCAAGAAATTCGCTGATCAAACTCTCCTGTACCTTGAAGATATTGTTCATGTAAAAGGTTTTCCCCTTGGATTACCACTAATGCGGTTGTGTTGGAGTCTTCTAACCACTTAGCAATGGTTATTTCTTCCCCTTTATACATAAAGCTGCGTGGTAACTGTCTGGGTATTGGATTTAGGCTGCGAATCGAGTCATTTGAGAAGAGTACTTTAGTCGGTGCCATATCCTTCAAACGAGAGAAGTTTGTGACGATACGGTCGGTATCAAATAAATGAACAGTATTGTAAAGCTGGCGCAGCTCCGTTTGGTAGATAAGAGCTAGAATAACAACAACCAGTACCAGCGAGCCTAACGTGCGGAGAATGTATTTACCCATGGGGTGAGAATCCTTATTTTTATTGTGTACCTAGCTTACCGCTAATTTAATGATTAATGGGAGTGAAAGTCGGACAGCGGCGACTTTTGACTGAATATAGAGGGATTCCACTTGCTTGCTATTTGTTGTTTTTTTGTTCATAATGCGCGCCCCTATTTTTCCAACTTGGAACGGTAGGACTCCTTGCCTTTTACTAGCTGGCTTTTTGCCCTTGTTGGAAGGCTATCAACCCATAAGGAGCATATAATATGCGTCATTACGAAATCGTATTTCTGGTACACCCAGATCAAAGCGAACAAGTACCTTCTATGATCGAGCGTTACACTGGCTCTATCAAAGAAACTGGTGGTCAAATCCACCGTCTTGAAGACTGGGGCCGTCGTCACTTGGCTTACCCAATCCAAAAGATCCACAAAGCACATTACGTTCTTATGAACATCGAATGTGATAACGAAACTCTTGCTGAGTTAAACAACACTTTCCGTTTCAACGATGCTGTTATCCGTAGCATGGTTATTCGTACTAAAGATGCTGTAACTGGCGAGTCTCCAATTAAAGCTGCTGAAAGCCGTCAAGATCGTCGTGATGAGCGTCCTCGTCGTGAAGATACTGAACAAGCTCCAGCAACTGAAACAACAGAAGAAGCGGCTCCTGCTGCTGACGCTGAATAATTAGGAGGATAGATTATGTCTCGTTTTTTCCGTCGTCGTAAGTTCTGCCGTTTCTCTGCTGAAGGTGTTGCCGAGATCGATTACAAAGACCTTGATGTACTTAAAGGTTACGTAACTGAAACTGGCAAAATCGTTCCTAGCCGTATCACTGGTACTAAAGCTAAGTATCAGCGTCAGCTAGCTACAGCGATCAAACGTGCTCGTTACGTTGCATTACTGCCATACACTGATGCACATAAGTAATCAGTAGCATGATGGGAGCCATTGCACGCTTTAGTATGCAAGGACCTCGTCAAGCGGCACTTTTGGCAGTGCTGTTTGCTGCACTTCCCTTGATGTATTGGGTAAGTGCAGCGGTTGTGGCCTTGGTGATATTAAGCCAAGGCTTCAATAAAGGATTCAATATATTGTTGGCGGCATTATTACCAGGAGTTGCTTGGTACGCTGTTCAGCAAGATATCACCATCTTTGTGGTGGTTTTAGGCAGTGCCGTGATGGCCTGTGTGCTTAGATTAAGCGCGTCACTGCCTAAAGCTATCTCTATCTCCGTTATTGCTGGTTTGGCCTGTATTTGGCTATTACCTGAATTTAGCCCCAAATGGTACGGAGTGTTAGAGCAAGGCTCTAAAGAATATAATGAGGCTCTTGAGGAGCGCATGAGTGCGCAAATGATCCAGCAGGTACAACCTTGGATCTTCCCTATATTGCTAGGTGCAGTAGCCTCTATGCTACAGCTTTTTGCCATCGGCGCGCTGTTATTAGCTCGTAATTGGCAAGCAAAGCTGTTTAACCCTGACGGGTTTAAAGCCGAGTTTCACACCCTTCGATTACCTTATTGGTATGGTGCTTTTGCAATTGGGGTGTTTTTAATGAGTGGATCTAATCCCTTTTTAGGGAGTTGGGTGCCAATCATTCTAATGCCCATGTTTATCATGGGAATTAGTTTAGTTCATGGTGTCATAGCCATGGGGCAATTAAGTTCACAATGGCTTATAGGTTTTTATCTAAGCTTTTTGTTCTTTTTGCCATATATGTACGCGTTACTAATTTTAGTCGCTTTTCTGGATTTGGTTTTCAATTTCCGAAACCGTCTAAATGACACGGCATAACACAAGGCTCAATTACTTGAGTCATTTATAAATAAGACGTAAGTCTTGCCCTGTAAGGTGTTTAAAAATGGATGTAATCCTATTAGAAAAAGTTGCTAAATTAGGTTCTCTTGGCGATAAAGTAACCGTTAAATCTGGTTATGGCCGTAACTTCCTAATTCCTCAAAAGAAAGCGGTTCCAGCCACTGCTGCAAACGTTGAAACTTTTGAAGCGCGTCGTGCTGAACTTGAAAAAGAAGCGGCTACGAAATTAGCGGGCGCACAACAACGTGCAGAACAACTTAAAGAACTTGAGTTGACTCTAGCAGTTAAAGCCGGTGAAGACGGTAAGCTATTTGGTTCTATCGGTACTCGTGACCTAGCTGACCTAATCAGCTCTACTGGCATCGAAGCGACAAAAGCTGAGATCCGTTTACCAAACGGTCCTCTACGTACTGTTGGCACGTTCGAGATCACGCTACAAGTACACGCTGACGTGACTACTGCTCTTACTGTACACGTTGTACCTGAAGAGTAATTGCTGGGTAGAAAGCTCGGCTTTTCCCATCTGACTTTGTTGTAGAACGTTCGCTCCCTCCTCATTTAGCGCTGCTAAAATCGTCGGGAGCAAACAACCTACGCCGCGTCAGCTGAAAAAAGACAAGCTTTTGAAACGCCTAGGTAAATTAAAGAACCCTGATGTTTATGCATTGGGGTTTTTTTATGAATATTAAGTATGTAATTCATACACTGCCCGTCGGTATTTCATCCGCCTTGATCTAGTATGAAAATATTCGCTTAGAAAATTAAAAATTTTAGGTGTGAAGCTCGGCTTTTCCCATCAGACTTTGTTGTAGAGCGTTTGAGATCTTCTTATTTAGTAATGCTAAATGAGCGGGAGCAAATAACCTACGCCGGGTCAGCTGAAAAAAGACAAGCTTTTAAAAAGCCTATGTATAAGGAAGCCTTGATGTGAAAACATTGAGGCTTTTTTATTGCCCAATTTAGCTTTTATAGGCACAAACACCTTAAGCCTTTTTAACTACCACCAACTGGCAATTTCATGCGTTTAAAGGCAAACTAAACCGCTCACTTTTTCAGTATCTTCTTGGTTAAAAATCACCCAATGGATCAGCAAGTCGAAAATCTAAAAATGCCGCCTAACTCCATGGATGCCGAGCAATCGGTATTGGGTGGATTAATGCTGGATAACCGCGCGTTTGAGGTGGTGTCCGAGCGCCTGCAGGCCGATGACTTTTATCGTCATAGCCATAAGCTGATTTATCAGGTCATTTGCACACTGGCAGAGAAAGAAAAACCGTTTGATGTTTTAACTCTGAGTGACGAGCTACAAGGGCTTGAAGAATTAGAAAACATTGGTGGTTTGGCCTATTTGTCTGACCTATCAGAAAATACCCCCTCGGCAGCAAATATTTCAGCTTACGCCGATATTGTTAAAGAGAAAGCCTTGCTTAGGCGCTTAGCGGAAGCGGCCACAGACATTGCTGGTAGTGCTTACAGCAACAAGGGGCAAGATCCATTAGATTTGATTAGTGATGCGGAAAAACGCATTGCCGAAGTGGCAGAAGGGGGTGGTAAAAAAGATTCCGGCCCTGAGCACGTTAACCCGATTATGTCCCGTACCCTCGAGAAGATTGAAGAGCTTTTCAATATGGAAGACGGTCTTACGGGTTTAACCACAGGTTTCACCGATTTAGACAAGCGTACCAATGGTTTTCAAACCGCCGATTTAGTCATCGTGGCTGGTCGTCCATCCATGGGTAAAACCACGTTTGCTATGAACCTGTGTGAAAATGCATTATTGCAAAGTGGTCGCCCTGTACTGGTGTTCAGTATGGAGATGCCCAAAGAGGCCATTTTAATGCGGATGTATTCCTCTGTGGGTAAAATTCCGTCTAATCGGTTGCGCAGTGGTAAGCTGGATGAAGAGGATTGGCCAAAGCTGACCTCCGCATTCAATATGCTTAAAGACAAACCGCTTTATATTGATGATACCGCCGCGTTAACCCCTCAAGAGATGCGTGCCCGTTGTCGCCGCGTATATCGGGAAAATAATAACGATTTAGCTTTAGTCATGGTCGATTACCTTCAATTAATGCAGGTAGCGGGTAAAAGTGAAGGGCGAACCCAAGAGATTTCTGAGATCTCGCGCTCGTTAAAAGCCATTGCTAAAGAGTTTGGTTGCCCTGTGGTGGCGCTTTCTCAGCTTAACCGCTCATTAGAGCAACGTCCTAATAAGCGCCCAGTGATGTCGGATTTGCGTGAATCGGGTGCCATCGAGCAGGATGCAGATATCATTGCGTTTATCTATCGTGATGAAGTGTATAACGAAGACTCCCCAGACAAAGGCATTGGTGAGATCATCATTGGTAAACACCGTAATGGTGAAATTGGTACTGACCGCCTAGCCTTTATTGGCAAATACACGCGCTTTGAAAACCTCGCTCCGGGGTTCTACGAAGGGCGTGAGTTTGATGATGAGTAACGATTTTTAAGTGGCGTTACTCGCCACTTAAATCTAAAAAGGTTTCCAGCGCGTCTACTTTTAATACTTCAACATTACCGTAGCTTACTGAAATCCATTGATTTAGCTGCCAATCCTTTAATACCCTGTGCACACTTTGACGAGTGACCCCGAGGCTAGCTGCCAATTCTTCTTGGTTGAGTTTGACATTATGTCGTTGAGTGATTTTATGCTGGCGTAATAGCTGTTTAGCAATGCGCTTTGAAACCGGCAAAAATGCACTTTCTTCCAATATTTGTCCTGCATGACGCAAGCGTCGGCAAAATACCTTCATAAAGTATTTGTATAAAATAGGCTCATTATCCAGTAATTCTAGCAGTCCGTTTCTGGGTACTTTAAGCAAACTGGTTTGGCCTGAGGCGATAGCAGTTTGCGCTCTAGGTTGACCATCCAATGCTGAAATTTCACCAAACCATAAACCCGGTTGAGATACACCATACAGGTAGTATTTTCCGTTAGCGTCTTCAGCTGAGATTTTTACACCGCCAGTCAGTACGCCATATAGGGCGTCAGACGCATCACCGTTTTGGTAAATCACTTGCCCGTCTGAGCATGTTTTAGTGATCGAAATTTTAGCTAGTTTTTCTTTGGCGTCCTGAGGGAAGTCACGGAATACACCGCTTTCAATTAACTGATTAAGAATGCTGCTGGGCATGGTGAAACTCTATGCACATTAATTTAGCCACAATGTAACATTTTTAACGGTATTGATCTTGTTGATTTGAAATACTCAATACACCTTCAAATTGATGACGTTTTTAAACACAGGTGATGTATGACAGTTCGTATCCCACGCGATAAAGAAAATGACTATTCCGTAGAAATGGCAAAAAACCGTCGTGAGTTTGTAAAAGAAATGACAGGCAGTGAGCTTGAGCATGTGGGTCAGTATTCGTTCGACCCCGGTATGACGGCGGGCAACGTAGAAAATTTCATGGGTGTGGCGCAAGTGCCAATCGGTTTGGCTGGCCCTGTTACTATTAACGGTGAGCACGCAAAAGGTGATTTTTATGTGCCAATGGCCACCACTGAAGGCACATTAGTGGCCAGTTATAATCGCGGAATGCGTTTAATTAGTGAGTCAGGTGGTGTGACTGTAAGTGTGGTTGACGATGTCATGCAACGTGCGCCTGTTTTCATTTTTGAAAACGCCCGAGATGCTCGTGAATTTGGTGAGTGGATTGATGAAAACTTCGAAGGCATTAAAGCTGCCGCTGAAACCACTACCAAATCTGGTAAATTACGCAATATAGAAAAATACGCCGCGGCTCGTATGTTGTACTTACGTTTTAACTTCACCACTGGTGATGCCGCTGGCCAAAACATGGTAGGCAAAGCGACTTTTGTTGCTTGTGAATGGATAAAAGCGAATAACAAAAAAATGGTTCGCTATGTGTTATCTGGTTCAATGGATACTGATAAAAAGCACTCAGCTATTAACACACTGCACAGCCGTGGCAAACGAGTTATCGCAGAAGTGACGGTGCCGGCGGAAAAGTTAAAATCGCTAATGGGTGTGACTCCAGAGCAAATGTATCGACATCGTGCTATTAGTCAGGTGGGCTCATTTATGGCAGGGGCTGTGAATACTGGTGCGCATTCGGCTAATGGTATTACTGCGGTATTTATGGCTACAGGTCAAGACTGTGCCAACGTAGCTGAATCGTCAGCTGCGGTAACCTATGCAGATTTAACTCAAGACGGTGATTACTATCTTTCTATTACCATTCCATCATTAATCTGCGCCAGTTTTGGTGGCGGAACTGGATTGGCGACGCAAAAAGAATGCTTAGAAGTAATGGGTTGCCACGGTAATGGTAAAGCACGTAAATTAGCGGAAATCATTGGTGCCACCGTATTGGCTGGCGAGCTTTCCTTAAGCTCGGCTGTACTTGCCGGTGATTGGGTAACCAGTCATGACGCCCTTGGTCGTAACCGTTAATTTTAACTAAAAGCTAAAGAACTCTGATGATATGTCATCAGAGTTCTTAAAATAAAAATAAGAGATAACCATGTCATTACCTTGCGCGTTTGAAGGTCGCTTACGCTTGCCTGTTGTGCAAGCTCCTATGTTTTTAGCCAGTGGTGTTCAGCTTGTTATTGAGAATTGCAAAGCAGGAATAATAGGCACCTTCCCGTCACTTAATCAACGCACCAGTGAAGGGTTTGAAACATGGCTTATTGAAATCAAAAAAGCTTTACATCAATGGGAATCGGTTTCTGGCAAGAAGGCGGCTCCATTTGGTGTAAACCTCATTGTTCATAAAAGTAACCCGCGCTTACAACAAGACTTAGCATTGTGTATCAAGCACGAAGTCCCTTTAGTCATCACCTCCCTTGGTGCTGCCGCAGAATTAGTGGATCGTGTTCACGCTTATGGTGGGTTAGTATTTCATGATGTGATTAACGCACGTCATGGTAAAAAAGCCGCTGAGGCCGGTGTGGATGGCTTGATTGCTGTTGCAAATGGCGCCGGAGGTCATGCTGGTACGACCAACCCGATTCCATTAATTGCAGAAATTCGTGAGTTTTTTGATAAAACCGTTTTATTATCAGGCTGTATTTCTAACGGGAATGAAGTGGCTGCTGCGCAACTGTTAGGAGCTGACCTTGCGTACATGGGTACCCGATTTTTAGCCACAACCGAAGCGAATGTTGTTTCTGAATACAAACAAATGTTGTTAGACAGTGCATCAAAAGACATTGTTTATACGCCAAAAATTTCCGGTGTAAATGCCAGTTTTATGCGTCAAAGTATTATTGATGCTGGTATTGATCCAAATGATTTAACGCCTAAGGAATATTTAGATTTTGGCGCTGAATTAGATGTGGATGCCGCCAAACCTTCCGGTGAAAAAAATGCTTGGTTAGATATCTGGTCCGCAGGGCAAGGAGTGGGTAGTATCCATAATGTTCAGCCATGTGCTGATTTAGTGGCGCAACTAGCCAAAGAATATGAGCAAGCCATGGAAGCACAATATAAACATTACAAATTACACTTCGCTCACGCTTAAGGGATACGGTATGCAATACAATACGCTGGATTATCAAGTAAACGATTTAGTCTTAACGCTCACGTTAAACCGTCCAGAGCAAATGAATTCCTTCACCGTTGAAATGGCTAATGAATTAATTCATGCATTTAATCGTGCCAGTGATGACGATGCTGTTAGCGCGATAATTGTGACGGGGGCAGGCAAAGCGTTTTGCGCGGGTATGGATTTAACTCGCGAAGGTAATGTTTTTGGTCTTGATGAGTCGAAAACTCCCACTGTGTCAGATATGAAAAACAACGATATCATTGAAGGCGTGAACGATACTGGGGGGTTAGTAAACCTAAGTATTTATGAATGTAAAAAACCAGTGATTGCGGTTATCAATGGTGCCGCTGTTGGAGTTGGGGCAACCATGTTGGCGGCTATGGATATTCGAATTGCTACTGACCGAGCCAAGATTGGTTTTGTATTTGAAAAGATTGGCATTACACCAGAGGCATGTTCCAGTTGGTTTTTACCGCGTATTGTGGGTTTAAGTCAGGCTTTAGAGTGGGTGTATACAGGTGATATTTTTGATGGTGATGCCGCCAAAGCCGCTGGTTTTGTGCGCTCGGTACATCCTCACGATGAGGCAATGGCCGAAGCCATGAAAATTGCAAAAAGCATCGCGCAGAAATCTCAAGTAGGCATCGCACTGGCACGACAAATGATGTTACGTTTATCAGCCGCACCTCACCCAAGAGATGCCCATGATGTTGATTCTTTATCTATTTTTTATGCCTCGCAAAAAGATGGAAAAGAAGGCGTGGCCTCGTTTTTAGAAAAACGTGCGCCAAACTTTAAAGAGAAAGCCTCAACGGATATGCCTGATTTTTATCCGTGGTGGGAATAACCCCTTAAGTATTTATAAAAAGACCCTGATCAAATAATTGATCAGGGTCTTTTTAATAGGTCGTTATTTTCTAGGACGCATGATGCCTTCGCACTGAATAATTTTAAAACCGTTTTCTTTAGTGACTATGGTCACCCCTTTAAAGTGTTGACGCAGTATCACTTCATAATTTAAAAATTCGTTTGCCACAATGAGTAATTTACCACTGAGTTTTAAATAGTCTTTAGCTTTACTTAAAAATTCCTCAGTCACGTTGTAATCGGTTTTAATACCTTGATGAAAAGGGGGGTTGCTGATAATCCAGTTATAACGATCTTCAATATTACTAAATCCATCACTGGCAAACGCTCCTGCAAACTCAATACTGTTTTCTTCTATGTTCACTTGCGCACTTTTAATGGCTAAAAAATCATCGTCAATAAGTTTTAGCTCTTCATATTCGCGATTTTGGCTGATGTAGCTGGCAATGGTGCCAGTGCCACAGCCAAAATCTAAAATGCGACCTTTAATTTTACGCGGTAAATATTTCAGTAAAACCTGTGTGCCTTTATCGAGTTTCTCTTGGGAGAACACGCCAGGCAATGAGCGCAATGATAGGCCCAGTTCATTTTCATGACTAACGAAGTAATTGTCTAAATTAAACGTCGGCTTATGTTGTGGCGTTTGCGCACGAACGATGGCACTGTGTTTACCTATGGCCATTTTGTCGATACTGGCGAAATCATCTTTAAGATTTTTATTTAAGCTTTTAATTCCACCTTTGTTTTCACCTACAAACCAAATTTCGCCCTCATCTGATAATGCACTCATGGCAAAGTCTATAACGTACTTAATACGAGATTTGGCTTTGGGCAAATAAACTACAATAAGCGAATAATCTTGTTGTAAAGGGGCGGTGACGCTTACGCATTGATAGTCTTGATTGGCAAAGCTTTGCTGTACTGCATAACTAAAGCTGGCGACGTGCCAATCGGGTTGATGCAGCTCATGAGATAAATCATCCCTTGGCGGGTTAATTAATAGGGCGGTTTCGGGTAGCGCTTGCTGTAAAAGCAGCTGGCTAGGCAGGGATAGGCTCATGGTAGGTCACTTAAATTACAATAGCTCTATTGTAGTGAAAGTGACCCATAACAGCCAGAGATACCAAAGGGCAAAGCCCTTTAGATTATTAGAAGTGGTATACGGCGTTTACTTGGTAAGACTGGGTTAAGTCTTTGTTGACATACTCTAGACGTAAAAACGCTTTTGGATTTAATTGATATTGGGCGCCAAAGCCCATTAGTAGTCCGTCATCACCACCTAGGCCATAACCTAAACGAGCAATACCGGAAAGCTTATCTTTGATCTCTGGTAGGTCTTTTTTGATAACAGCTGCGCCCCAGATGCCATCAGCATCTTCACTGCTACCATCAAAAAACTCACCGGATTGAATGAAGCCAGCTTCGAAGGCGATATCAATACCGTTACGTTGGTCGTAATCGTACCCACCAAATACTTGAAATCCATTGGCTTTACCGTCTCTACTGCCAACGGAAGAAAGATCGATGCGGTTATGACTAAAGCCTGCACCAGCATAAAATTTGTCTAGATCTTGGTAGTCTGCAGACAGTGCACAGTGTGCAAAACATAAGCTGCTTATGGCAGCAGCGGTTATTAGGTTTTTCATCAGACGTCCTTTACGAAATGATTTTCGCTGGCAGTTTACTGAATATCCCCAACACTGCAAATGATGCGGATTGTTTTGTTAACCAATCAATTGTAATGGTGGTTCTTGGAGTGCTGAAAATTGCTCACGTAAATTTAGTATTTCCTCAGACCAGTACCTCGGCGTATTAAACCATGGGAACGCCATTTTGAAGGCTGGGTCATCCCAGCGCTTTGCCAGCCAAGCACTGTAATGCATTAAACGCATGGTGCGCAGTACTTCAATTAAGGGGACTTGGTCCACTGGGAACGGTAAAAACATTTCATAACCCCGTGCCATAGCTGCCAATTGCGCCTGCATTTGATCGCGATCGCCGTTTAATAGCATCCACATGTCTTGAATACGTGGTGCACGGATACAGTCGTCTAAATCAAGCATGTAAGGCTCTTCTTGAAACCAAATGAGGTTGCTTGCGTGTAAGTCACCATGAACCAGTTGCATCTTGGGTTCATTCCAAAGTTCATCTAAGCGATTACATATATCTAGGCTGAGGGTTTCGTAGGCCGGTAATAAACTGTCATCAATGAAGTGGTTATCTAATAAAAATTGTCGGCTGTCACGAGCAAACTTCTGAGGGGTCATATTACCCCGTTGGTCGCACTCAACGGCATTGGCTGTTTGGTGCAGGCGCGCAATTAAGCGCCCCATTTGTTCAAATTCGTCGAGGTGTTCAATGTGCCCGCTGTGCCCCCCTTGTTTGGGGAATAATGCAATATAAAAGCCCTGATATTCAAACAGGCTTTCACCATCAATGACCATGGGGGCCACTACAGGCAGTTCATCTTCTTTGGCAAATAATGTGAACTCATGTTCTTGCAGTATGGTTTCACGGCTCCAACGGCCAGGTCGATAGAATTTCGCCACCACATCTTTTTGCTCTTCAATTCCGATTTGGTAGACGCGGTTTTCATAGCTGTTTAAAGCTAATTGATGCCCGCTTGTTAGCCAACCCAAGGGTTCAAGAATGTGGTCAATGGCATTGAGCACTGTATCTGGGGTTAATTTTTCGTATGGATGGGACATATTAGCTAGGCCAAAAAATAATAGGGGCAGTTTACTTACATCTTTGGATTTAAGCGAGATGAGTCTAGTGTGTTGGTGTAGGCGTGCGAGCAATACAGGCGATGACCACACTGCGAGCACCATGCTGCTTGAGTACGCGGGCAGCTTCGTTGGCCGTGGCACCAGTGGTGAGGACATCATCAACCAGTAATATGCGCTTGTGTCGAACCTGTGAAACCAGCTTAGGTGGAATGCAAAAGGCATGACGCATGTTGGATCTTCGCTGGGTTTTATCTAGGTGGCGCTGGCTTTGCGTTGGCTTTTGTCGATGCAATGGGCTGGATATGGGGGTATGTAAGTGCCTACTTATATTTTTTGCCAGTATATAAGTGGGGTTGTGGCCTCGTACGATAAGTCTTCGCCAATGGTACGGCAAAGCTATAACCACATCGTATTCCACTTCTTGCAGTTGCATTAATAAAGGCTCAAGCAGGCATTCGAGGCCAAGTACCTTAGGCGAGGCTTTAAATCTTTGTAACAGCTGGGCAATGGCACCTTTAAAGACAAAAGGGCACAGCACTCGATCAAAAGCAGGTTTACGGGTTAAGCAATGTCCACAAAGGTGACCGTGATGGTTTGGCTCAGCGCATTGAGGGCATTGCAATGTGAGTTTGGGCAAGGCCTGCACGCATTGTTCACATATATTACGGGGGCTGCTTTGAAGGCAAAATACACACTGATTTAAATTTGAACAAGTGTAAACCCTTCTAAATGAAGTGGTTGACTGTTTAAAATAAGACGCTAACATACCCAACATCTAAAAATTAACCTAGCTTGGCAGACCAAAAGCCTGCCATGACAGACACGAATTCACCAGTCTTTCACCCTAAGATTGGTAAGGAAGTATGATGAGCGCATCCCTAACACAAGATATCCGTCACGACTGGCAGCGCGATGAAGTGCAGGCATTGTTTGATATGCCATTGAACGATTTATTGTTCCAAGCACAAACTGTGCATCGTCAGCACTTTGATCCAAACGAAGTACAGGTGAGCACCTTACTATCTATCAAAACAGGCTCTTGCCCTGAAGACTGTAAATACTGCCCGCAGTCAGCTCATTACAACACCGGCCTAGAAAAACAGCGTTTAATGGAAGTAGAAGCGGTTCTGAAAAAAGCTGCCGAAGCCAAAGCCAAAGGCTCTAGTCGTTTTTGCATGGGCGCTGCATGGAAAAACCCAAATAAACGCGACATGCCTTACGTGTTAGAAATGGTTAAAGGTGTGAAAGAGCTAGGCCTAGAAACCTGTATGACTCTTGGTATGTTGGATGAAGGGCAAGCAGGTGAGCTTGCTGAAGCTGGGTTGGACTATTACAACCACAACCTAGATACCAGCCCAGAGTTTTATGACAAAATTATCACTACACGTACCTATGGTGATCGACTAGATACGTTGCAACATGTGCGCGACAGCGGCATGAAAATTTGCTCTGGTGGTATTATCGGAATGGGTGAAAACCAAAATGATCGCATTGGTTTATTAACTCAATTGGCGAATCTTCCTGTGCAACCTGAAAGTGTGCCAATTAACATGCTGGTAAAAGTAAAAGGTACACCACTTGAAGACGTGGACAACCTTGATCAATTCGAATTCATTCGTTGCATCGCCGTTGCCCGTATTTTAATGCCTAAATCACACGTACGTTTAAGTGCGGGTCGTGAATCTATGACAGATGAAATGCAAGCCATGTGTTTCTTTGCTGGTGCGAATTCTATTTTCTATGGCGAGTGCTTACTTACCACTCCAAACCCAGAAGCGCACAAAGACATGCAGTTGTTCAAACGTCTAGGTTTACGTCCAGAGCAAGCCATTGTTGATCACGATGACAAGGGTCAAGAAGACGTGCTTAGTAAACAACTTCAGAAAAACGACACAGCACAACCTTTCTACGACGCAACTGTTTAATTAAGCAGTTATTGAGCGCATATAGTGTGCGCTCGATTTGTGTTTTCTCGCACTCAAATTTAGGTGTCCGTGAATGTCGTTTGATCTTGAGCAAGATTTAAATCAACGCCGTGAACAAAACTTGTATCGCCGTACTCGTATGGCGCAAAGCCCACAAGCGCCGGTGATGGAAATTGACGGACACACCTACCTGACCTTTTGCTCCAATGATTACCTTGGCTTAGCAAATCACCCAATGTTAGTGAAAGCTTTTAAACATGCCGCGGATGAATTTGGTGTGGGCAGTGGTGCTGCTCATTTAGTGAATGGCCACAGTTACTATCATGAAAAGCTAGAAGAAGCATTAGCTGAGTTTACTGGTCGTGATGCAGCGATTTTGTTCAGCACCGGCTACATGGCCAACCTTGGTGTGGTAACAGCGTTACTGGATAAGCAAGACGGGGTGTTTGAGGATAAGTGGAATCACGCATCGTTATTAGATGCAGGCTTATTAAGTGGCGCACGCTTTCAACGTTACTTGCATAACGACATGGGAAATTTAGGCAGTCGACTGAAACGCAGTGAAGCGCGTCGTAAACTTATCGTCACCGACGGTGTATTTTCAATGGATGGTGACTGGGCGCAGTTGGATGGCGTGACTGAACTTGCAAAACAAAACGACGCATGGGTGATGGTAGACGATGCTCATGGTTTAGGTGTGTTAGGTGAAAGTGGTGCAGGATTGTGTGAAGCACAGAATCAAAGCCAAGACGACGTACAAATTTTAATGGGTACATTAGGCAAAGGCATGGGAACAGCAGGGGCATTTGTCGCAGGCAGTAAAGAACTGATTGAATATCTAACGAACTTTGCGCGCCCTTATATTTACACTACGGCGATGCCAGCTGCCATTGCTGCAGCCACCCTTGAAAGTATAAACATAGTTAAAAATGAGCCAGAACGTCGTGTGCATTTGCAAATGTTGATTAAACATTTTCGTGATGGCGCAAAGCAATTGGGTCTGAATTTGATGACCTCTCATACTGCTATTCAGCCTGTTTTAGTAGGAGATGCTCAGCAAGCACTTAACATGAGCGAAGCGTTAAGACAGCAAGGCATTATGGTAACCCCGATTCGCCCGCCCACTGTACCTGTGGGCACTGCTCGATTAAGAGTGACCTTGTCAGCTAGCCACTCTCTCGAACAGGTAAATCAATTATTAGATGCACTGGCGGCACTATCAGCAAACACGGAGTCCAACTAACATGACATTGGCAGTTCATAAGTGGGGCGATGAGAACCTTCCCGCCATATTTTGTATTCACGGTTGGGCCAGTAATGCACAGGTGTTTCAACCTTTGGCAGCGTTATTCAAAGATCACTACCATTTTATTGCGGTGGATTTACCCGGCTTTGGCGATAGCCATTATCAAGATGGTGATTACCAGTTAGAAACCCTAATGGGTAAATTATTAGCTGTGGCACCTGAAAAAAGCAGTTGGTTGGGTTGGTCGTTAGGTGGCATGTTAGCCGTACAGGGGGCGTTGGATTCGCCTGATAGAATTGAAAAAGTAATGACACTTTGCAGTAATGCAAAATTCATTGCTAGTAAGAGATTTAAACAAGGGGTGCCTCAGCCGCTATTTAATGGCTTTATGGAAAGCATCAGTGACGTGCGTGTCACCTTACGTCGTTTTGCTGCATTGACGGTTGTAGGTGAGCAAAAAGACATGTTGCAATCCTTAAAGTGGTTACAACAAAATACACAAGTACCTGCACCCAGTTCTGATGTTTTAAAGGCTTCTTTAGAGTTATTAGCGGCTATAGATAATCAAGTGGCCATTGCGAACATTCAACACCCTTGTTTGCACATGTTAGCTACGGATGATGCCATTGTGCCTCATCAGGCTAGCCAAGTGCTTAATAAACTAAATGAAAAACATTTAACCAGTTTTGTACCTAATGCTTCCCATGCATGTTTAGTGACACAGCCACAATTGGTAGCCAATGGTATTTTGACATTCATGCAAGGTTTGCAAAATGCATGATGTGATAGCCAAACAAGCGGTTGCCCACAGTTTTAGCCAAGCCGCCAAAGACTACGATAAATTTGCCCATTTTCAACATGAATTGGCACAACAGTTAATTGATCTGTGCCCTGATACACATACATCTGCGGTGTTAGATTTAGGCTGTGGTACAGGCTATTGTTTGCCGTTACTTAAGCAACAATATGCGCAGGCGGATATAACGGGTGCAGACTTGGCGCCGGGTATGTTGAACTGGGCAAAGCAACAGCACCCTGATTTTTTATTTGTGCAAGGGGATGCTGAAAACCTTCCGTTTGAAGAGCATCAATTTGATTTGATTTTCTCTAATCTTGCGGTGCAATGGTGTGCGGATTTTTCTAAAGTATTAAGTGAAGCGTATCATGCGCTTAAACCCGGTGGTCATTTGGTTCTGAGTACCTTGGCGGATGGCACATTAAATGAAATCGAACGCGCTTGGCAATCAGTGGATACACACCAGCATGTTAATGAATTTGAAGCGGAAGCTTTTCTTTCTGAATGTGTGAAGCAAAGTGATTTTAATGTCGAATATCTAGATGTAAGCACTCATATTGATTATCACCCAGATGTGCGCAGTTTAACGGATTCATTAAAGCGCATAGGGGCTCACAATATTACAGGTGGTCGCGCAAAAGGTTTAACATCGCCGCGAGCAATCAAACAATTTATGCAAGCCATGGAATCGTTTCGATCCGATTTAGGCTTACCCGGCAGTTATCGCGTTTTGAGCTGTCGTTTAGTCAAACCCATTTGAGAAAACACCATGAGTAAACAAAAGTTCTTTATTACAGGCACGGATACCGATGCAGGTAAAACCGTATGCAGCGCCGCACTTTTATATAAAGCCAGTGAAGCGGGTAAACAAACCTTGGGTTTAAAACCAGTTGCGGCAGGTTGTGAAGACCATGGCCAAGGTTTGCAAAATGACGATGCGCTTTTGCATATTAAATACAGTACTGAACAATTACCTTATATGCAGATTAACCCCATTGCATTAGAGGAACCCATTGCACCGCATATTGCTGCGCAACATATTCAGAAGCCGTTAAGTGCTCAGCGCATAGTGGGACTTGTGCGTGGTGTGTTAATGATTAACCGAGCTGACTTTATGTTAATTGAAGGGGCTGGCGGCTGGCGTGTGCCGCTCAACCTTAACGAAACCTTTGCCGATGTGGCAAAAGAACTTCAAGCCCCTGTTATTTTGGTAGTGGGTATGAAATTGGGGTGTATCAATCATGCATTGTTAACAGTTGAAGCCATTCAGCGTGATGGGATGAAACTGGCGGGTTGGATTGCAAACCGTGTTGACCCAGAGATGTCTGCTTATGATGAAAACCTAGTAACTTTGAAGTCACTTATTCAAGCCCCTTGTTTAGGGGACGTGCCTTATTTAGATAATATGGAAATCGAAAAAGTCGCGGAATACATTCAATTACCTGAATAACCCTTTTATAAGGCCTCATTCAATATATGAGTGAGGTCTTCAGTGGTTTTATAAAGCCCTTTAAATTGCACTACAAAGTTTTTATCTATAACAATTGTTGTGGCCATGGTGCCATTAAATTGATTTTCTAAAATATTATTCTCATCTGAAATAACATCGAAATCTGTGTAACCATTTGCTTGCTGTGCATCCAGAGTATAAGCAATGGATGCCGAAATATAATCCACGAATATGAATTTCACATTACTGAACTGGCTAACGAGGTCGGTTCGAATATGGCTCATATGTGAATCACAGACAGGACACCACATGGTGAAGTACAGCACGACGGCATCGTATTGATTTAACTCAACGCTGAGGCTTCGTGTGGTACCGTCTGATAGCGTGAATTCAAAATCCTCTATCATACTGCCTTGTTGTAAATCTTGAGTATTTTTTAGTGGGTCATTGCTAGGTAATAAATCTTCTTGGCAGGCACTTAACAGTACACACGCCATTAAAATGCTTAATAGATGTTTAATAGACATGACTAACCCCCATGCTCATGACGTGCGTCTTAGGAATATTTTCACCTTCCGTGGCTTGAATGTAATTGAGTTTTACGATCCAATTTCTAATGGCGTTGGAATAGGCCAAACTTAATCCTTGTGAGGTTTTTTTTATGCCGCTTGAATCATCAAGTACGCCATCAATGGTAGCGGCGTGCTGAGTTAATTGGCTGTGGCTCAACGTGGCGGTGACCATGGCTAAATTAGTTAAAAACCAAGTATATGCCCCGCTAAAGGTATTTGAGTAACGATCCCCTAGTTGTTTGTTGTAAGGGGTGACCACTTGATTGTATTCTTGATTCACTGGGCGCTCAAAGGTGTAACCATATTGCCCTTGCCAACTTAAACTAAATGGATAAATCGTTTTCTCGATAATCATAGAGGTGTCTAAGCGATAAAAGCCTAAGCCTGTGATATCAAAACTACTGTCAATGCGATCGGTATAAGGACTGATTCCTGTAGGGATCGTTAGTGCAGTACCTAAATAAATACTGGGTTTCAAACTTTCCCAGCCATTTATTTTATAAATACACGTTACGTTATCAAATGCCTCATACCAAATGCCGACTTGTGTATCACCCAATGCGGTGATGGATTGCAAATCACCACTGTACTGGTTGTGATTATTGATAAGTGCAATGCTGCTGCTTAATTGGAAGCGATCACTTAAACGTTTTGCGTAAGATATACTCATGCGTCGTTGTAATAATGTGCTGCCTTTCGGGTCCTGTTGGTAATGACCGGTTTGTGTCCAGAAGCCGTTGTAGTTTTCATTAGCGAAGCTAATATCCAACATTCCCTCATTGAATTTTGGCAGAATAATACCTGAACTGGCCCCACCGCCACAGCAAGATGCCGCCTTGGTTGGAAGTGAAAAACAAATACTGATTGATAAGAGTGTGAAAAAAAGGCCAACCCCATACCAGTGATTAGTTGGTATGTTGTGGGTTGGCATATCCACTTGCTGAGTAGGATTCATTGTCGTTGCTTAATTACATCATGCTCATTGGGCTGCTAGTGCTAGCATTTGCAAAACTAAAGCTAGCGTTATTACCCGTTTCGCTGCCGTCGCTGGTTTTTGTTTCACCGCCAATGGACAGGCGTACTTCAATTATATCGTTTTCATCGCCAGTCAGATTTAATTCAGTGGCGGTGTATTCTCCAGCGGCGTCTGAATTTTCCACTGCGGTTTTCCAATTAGCCTCGTTGTCACAAGCAGCTGAACACATTTCAACAACCACTGTGCCTAAGGTATATTCATATTGAGTATTGGCGTTTAAAACCACACCGTCGGTGATGGCTTGATATTCCATTAATGTTTCTCGTGCAGCCACATAAGTAGTGAATTGATTATGCGTACTGTTAACCATGCGACCTAGATTAAATAAATAATAACTACGTGGCACTTCACTTTCCATATGCTGGATGAGATCAGAGCTATTGCCTTTTAACACCTTTCGATCACTCATCATCATGTCCACATTAATATCAAACGTGGTGTTTATATCATTAAATAACACGTCAACATGCCATGTACCGTTCATGCTTGGCATTAAAAAATAAGCGGTGGCCGTCATTTGGCCATTGTTATTCAGTTGGCCTATTTGGTTGGCTACTGGCGTACTGTGAGTCATGCCTGAGTCCATGTTCATGACAGGGGTAATGCTGACTTCACCTTCGGTGATGGGGTCGTCATTTGAATCGGTAATGCTTACAGTGAGCTCGGCCACACCATTTTCAATTTCGCCCATATCTAAACTTATGGTGTTACCTTTTTCATCACCTGAGCCACAAGCACTAAGAATAAAAGGAAGTAAAACAAGCGCAGTAAAACGTTTCATAGACGTCCTAAATGTTATAAAAATTGATAGAGCAATTTTAAGCGCAGACGGTCTTTTTGCCGATGCGACATATTGTCGCACCTTTCAAATGGATAATATTCAACAAGAATGTGAGTGTTAAACAGGCTGGTTTATAGAATCAATTATTCTAATGATTTACTCAATTTCTGCATCTAGGTGCCTTACAGGGGTATGGTTATTAGTTGTACAATTAATAGTCAGTAATGATATTAAAGTTTTTACCTATAACGTTGTGAGCCTAGGTGTTGTCTGTTTAAATTATGATCAGGCAGAAGTATTCTAGGAGAGTGTTATGGAAGTGGGTGGATTAGGTGGTGCTTTGAGTGCGGGCCTTGCAGGAATCCAAAAAGGTGAGCTACAAGTGACTCAAGGTGCACAGCAGGTGGCTTCAGCAAGTACTCAGCGCCCTGTGACATCCAATTCAGAAGTAACAGACGGTTTAGTTAAAGAAAAGCAAGGGCAGAGGCAAGTAGAAGCTTCTGCCAAGGTGGTTGAAGCCTATAGCCAGACCATTGGCTCTTTGGTGGATATAACGGTTTAACCTTAAGTGAGGTATGAACGTGAACGTGCAATTTGGTACCGGTTTTACTATTAGTCAGAACAACACAGGTGCGCAGGGTAGTGAAGCGCGTACCGGTGTGGCTGTGCCTGTGGAGTCGGAAAATCAAAGCACTACAAGCTTTACTCCCGTGCAAGAGGCCAATGAAAACCCCAGGTCGAAACAAGAAGGCGCTGAACAAGGGACTGAACAACGCCAAGCGGTAGAGCAGCGTCGTGCTCGTCAGCAACAAGACGAGCGTCAAACTCAGCAACAACAGGAGCGTCGAATAGAGCGTGAGCGTCAGCAGGTGCAATTAGAAGATGCGCAAGTGGAACGTAACTCGCAAAAAGACAATGATTCGCAAGAAGATTCGGTAAACCAGCGTTCTCAAGAGGAGCAACAAGCGCAAGATAGACGTCAACAAGACGCTTACGAACAGCGCCAACTACAGGCCGAGCAACGGCAGCTTCAAAAACTTGCAGAGCGTGATAGAGAGGTAAGAGCCCACGAACAGGCCCACCAATCAGTGGGGGGACAGTACGCCGGCGCCATGAGTTTTACCTATGTACGGGGCCCAGATGGTCAAAATTATGCGGTGGGAGGTGAAGTCTCCATCGACACAGGCAAAGTTGCCAATGACCCACAGGCCACACTCGATAAAGCAGAAACCATACGCCGAGCGGCGTTGGCTCCGGCTGAACCTTCCAGCCAAGATCGTCGAGTAGCTGCACAGGCAATACAAATGACGATGGAAGCAAGGGCCGATATACAGAAGCAGCAACAAGAAGCGCTGATAGAAGAGGACACAAGTGAAGAGCAAACAGATTCTAAAGCGTTAAGTGAAGAAGAGCGCCTCGAGGCCGAACAAAAGGCGCAAAAACAAGAGCAGGATGAGGAGTTATCGAATAGTATTTCTGCTGATTTACAAGAACTGAACGAGCGTATGTCTCGTGTTCAATCTCAGTTGGTGGAAGCCAGTCAAATAGATGAGAAAATCAATGCAGGTGTTAATTTGCTAGATGTGACCACCTAAACGTTGATAACGTTAAGCTGATTGAAAACAAGCCATGACAGCAATGTCATGGCTTTTCTTTTTAATAGGGCCCTCAGTTATCGTATGCCTTTCTAATGGCAATAATGTCATCCAGTTTATCATGTAAAATATCCACAAGCTTAGGATCAAATTGTTTACCTTTTTGCTTGTCTATTTCTGCAAGCACTTCTTCCATCGGCCATGCTTTTTTGTAATAACGATCTGACCCTAATGCATCGAATACATCTGCAATGGCGGTGATGCGCCCAGCGATATGAATGTCTTCAGCTTTAAGTCCTTTGGGGTAGCCCCTGCCATCCCATCGTTCGTGATGTTGTCCTGCAATGATGCTGCCCATTTTAATGACTTCGTTTTCATTGCTGTGTAGTAGGTCAGCTCCCACCTGAGCATGACTTTGCATAATATGCCATTCTTCTTCTGTTAATTTATCTGGTTTTTTAAGTATGTTGTCTGGAATAGCAATTTTGCCTACATCATGTAGCGGACTTGCGAGTTTTATGAGTTGCGCTTGCTTTTCATCAAGGCCGTATTCAATGGCAAAAAGGTAAGAATAATGGGCCACACGGCGAACATGGGAGCCAGTTTCTTTTGAGCGTTGCTCTACGGCTTCTCCCAGTATGTAAGCGAGTTCTTTTTGGGTGTCGAGTATCTCGTCTCTAAGCAGTAGGTTTTCATAGGTAACGGCAACGTTGGACGCATAAATATCCAAAAGCTGTTTATCTAAGTCATCAATTTCGCGTTCTAATTCTACAAAAAGTAAGTTTTCACTGCCGAGGCTAGTTGAGAAATAACCGGTATAGGTGTCGCCATTTATATAAGACTGCTTTTGCTTTAATGCATAATCAAATGCATTGAGCACCGGATTCGGTAAGTCGACTTTATTTTTTGTTTCAAACTCGGCCATGGCGCCGCTAACAGCTAAGACTTGATAGTTACTACCGTCTGTAAACTCATCGCTCAGGCTAGTACAGTAGAAAATAGCACCCTTTAAATGTAATAAATTACAAATTTGTTTTAGTACGGCAGAGGCAAATACTTTCAAATTTCTGGCTTCAAAAATTTCAGTGGAGGCCAGTATGACTTGCTCTAGTGAACGCCTATGAGAATCGATCATACAAATGTCTCGATAGGCTCTTAACGATGCATACATGAGTGTTAGTAGTTTATTACTGGTTAATTCTGTTTTGTCTTTGTAGTCATCGATGTCGTATTGAGTAATCACGTCTTCTTCAGGAGCTTGACCGGGTTGCCCAGTTCTTAGAACCAGCCGAGTGAAGTGGTTTTGAAGATCTTCACGTATGGTGCGCACTAAGTCTAAACCGGCTGTATCAGTTTCCATAACCACATCAATGATTGCCAAGGCAATATCACTGCGTTGACTCATTATGTCTCTGCCTTCTTTTCCATTGAAAGCACTGATGAGATTGAGTGGCCTTTGGTCAAAGACAAAGTCTTTTAAAACCATTTTAGTGACATCGTGTACACCTGGTTCATCATCAACCAGCAGTATATTCCAAGGCTCAAGTTTATTTTCTAAAACAGGCGCTAGGGATTCGTCAGCGAATTGTAACTTATCCATAATCTTCTCAAACAGGCATAATGTATTGAGTATAGACACAAAAAAGGTGTTTCATGAGAGTATTTATTGCCCTAAGTGGCCCTGATTTGATCTCTAAAAAGCTGAATTTACAGGTACTTTTGTCACAGTTACCTCATGCTCATGACCCTTGTGATCGTCATTTAACATTGGCATTTTTAGGTGAGCTAAGTGCGCTAGAGGTTGATGGCCTCATAACTCAATTACAGGGAGTTTATGAAAGTGGATTACTTACTAAGATTACGTGGGAAGCCTGTGAAATTGGGGATTTCCCTGCTCAATCCCCAAAGGCGTGGGCTTTACAGGGTGCATCAACACAAAAACTGGATGAGTTAGTCCTTCGGCTTGAGCAAGAAGGTGTTTCCAAAGCGGTTATGGATACCTCGTTTATACCCCATGTCTCTTTAGCTTATTTGGATGGCCCTAGCAATTTGAGGGCGGATTTTCCTTTGACGGTGTCATTTTACAGGCTTGGGTTGTATCGCTCGTATACGGTTGCTGAGCGGGCATTAATGGCTGCAAGTGGGTTGTGGGCTAAACCGAGGTACCAATGTATCCATAGCTGGGATCTTGAATACGGGGGGAATTAAAAAAGGCTGCCAAGGCAGCCTTTAGATTAACCGATTGGTTGTCTAGAGGGTAAAGTGGCGGCTTTTCTGGCGCCAAATACCACCATTGTTTTACCTTTAACGCCTACCAGTCCTTGGTCTTCAAGGGCTTTTAGTACACGCCCAACCATTTCACGAGAACAGCCTACAATTCGTCCAATTTCTTGGCGTGTGATTTTAATCTGCATGCCGTCTGGGTGGGTCATTGCGTCGGGCTCTTGGCTTAAATCAAGCAAGGTGCGCGCAACACGACCTGTAACATCTAAAAAGGCTAAATCCCCTACTTTACGGGTAGTTTTGCGCAGACGAGTGGCCATTTGCTCGCCAATAAAGTACAAAATACGAGGATCTTGATTACTGATCTCACGGAATTTGCTGTAGCTGATTTCAGCGACTTCGCATTCTATTTTTGCTTTTATCCATGCAGAGCGCGGACTGACTTCGTCAAACAAGCCCATTTCCCCAAAGAAGTCGCCTTCATTAAGGTATGCCATGATCATCTCGCGACCATCGTCATCTTCAATAATAACGGTGACGGACCCTTTCATAATGTAAAATAAAGAGTCACTTTTGTCCCCAGCGTAAATAATTGTGCTGCGAGCGGGGTAGCGACGACGGTGGCATTGAGACAAAAAGTAATCCAAATGCTTATGACGATCAGCTCTTAACCCTTTATTCATAATGTGACCTAAACCATCAAACCTTGATTCATTATTATTTATAGCACTTAAGCTTACCAATTATGCACCTATTGGCAGCAATAGGTGAACACTTCAGAGTAATAAACCCATAATAAGTTCTGATTAATCTGTATTTTTGGGAACTGAGTCGTACTTGGCCTTAGAATTAGGCGTTATTTGACTGAGTAAATTCTTAAACTTCTTTCTAGTATGCCTAATATGTTAATCTTGTGGTTTTAAAGTCAGCGAAAATAGTCATGAAAACACGTATTAAATGGGTTCAAGATGCCATGTTCCTAGGTGAGTCAGGAAGTGGTCATAGTGTGGTAATGGATGGTCCAGAAGATCATGGCGGTCGTAATTTGGGTGTGCGCCCAATGGAAATGCTACTAATGGGCTTGGGTGGTTGTACCAGTTTTGATGTCATGAGTATTTTAAAAAAATCTCGCCAAGATGTGGTGGATTGCGTTGCTGAGCTTGAAGCGCAGCGAGCTGACGAAGTGCCGAGCGTGTTTACTAAAATACATGTGCATTTTGTAGTTAAGGGCAATAACTTGAAAGAGGCTCAAGTGAAACGTGCAGTGGCACTTTCGGCAGAGAAGTATTGTTCGGCCAGTATTATGCTTGAGAAGGGTGGCGTAGAAATTACCCACGATTATGAGATTATTGAACTGACGCAAAAAGAATAAATTTTAGTTTCAGTGAAGCCAAGGCTTGCCTTGGCACTTGGTGGCTTAATGTCTGTTTTAACCAGCCTAAGGCCTCATCTTTTGTAAAAAAAGACTGAAACGGAAAATTTACGGGTTACCAACGCAGTGTGATTTTTTAGGACTCAAATTACAGATGCGCTATATAAATCTGCCCACTCTTTTACCTCTAATAAATTCAATGTAGACCAAGGCTAGAATGTTAAATTCGGTAGGTTGATTTAGTCATAACTTTCGACATTTGTGTCATACCTGCCTGCACTAAAGGTGGAAACACGGCGCCCCCTGCTTGTAATGCAGTAGCGGCATGACGTTCTTCATCTTCAAGCATTACTTCTAGTATAGCGCGGCTACGTTGATCTTGGACGGGTAGAATTTGGATGTGTTCTTTCAAATGTTTACAGACTTGGTTCTCGGTTGCGGCCACAAACCCTAGGCTCCACTTATCACCAATAGCGCCGGCTAATGCCCCAATGGAATAAGAAAGGCCATAAAAAATAGGGTTTAATATACTGGTGTGGCTATCTAGTTCGTGTAAGCGTTCTTCACACCAAACAAGGTGATCAACTTCCTCTTCGGCTGCTTCATTCATTGCCTCACGTACTTCTGGTAAGCGAGCCGTTAAACTCTGACCTAAGTATAATGCTTGAGCGCAGACTTCTCCGGTATGGTTGATACGCATTAAGCCAGATGCATGACGCTGTTCTTGTGCACTCATTTCATGGGCTGTTTGTGTTAGGGCAGGGTTGGCTCTGTGGCTACTGGATGCCTTGGGTACTAATGTCTTAAGAGCATTGTCCACATGGCCAATGAACGTATCCAACGCCGATAAAGTACGCATGTTCAGCCTCTTTGATTTAATTGAATAATCGTATTTTACGGAAAAGTGAGGCGCCTTGCATGTGCTAGATCATTTTATGTGGATTTGTTTCGGGTAAAGCGATTGGTGATGTGTTTCGCGAACACTTGTTTTAGGTCTTGTGCTGACACCGGCTTCGTAATCACCTGATCTATACCAAATTGAATGACTTCTTTTTGGGTATTCGAAATAGGCATGCCGGTTAGCATAATTTTAATAACATTTTGATTGATATCTTTGTCTTCTTGGATGCGCTTGGCAAGCTGAAAACCATCCATAATCGGCATGTCTTGATCAATTAATATAATGTCATAAGGGGTGCCTAAGTTACTTTGACTGCGCAATAAGGCCAATGCTTCTTTGCCATTAAAAGTACTCTGTGATTGCATTCCCCAGCTATTCGCATATCGCTGCATTACTTTTCTAAGAGTGCTGTTGTCGTCTACGATTAAAATAGATAGACCTTGCAGTACTTTATCGTTTTGCACGTTTTCTACGGAGTCTGAGTGATCCTCTTGTAATGCGATGGTAAAACTAAAGGTGCTGCCATTATCTATGCGGCTCTGTGCATATAAATTGCCCGACATAATTTGAATGAGTTTTTTGCATAGGGATAAACCAAATCCATGATTGCTTAACTGAATAGTGTCATCTGTACTTTGCTCACCCAAAAGTTGTTTTAACTTTAATTTTTCAATGCCGCAGCCAGTGTCTCTGACTGCAAATAAAAGTTTATGATTATCTAATTGGCTTATTTTTAGTTCGACTTCACCATATTCTGTGTGGCGTACGGCGTTATCAAGTAGGTTATCTAGAATTGTTTCAATGCGGTTTTCATCTGTAATAATATGAGCGGGAAGTTGATCGTCAATATTTAGAACCAGCTCAATGCCTTTTTGGTTCGCAATGAATTGAAACTTACTTAAACACTTTTTAGCAAATGTAGAGACTTCAAATGGCGAGTGGTTGAGTTGAATTCGTCCGGATTGAATTTTAGCGTAGTCACTAATACGGTTCACCATTCTGAGCATATCTTGCCCAGAGTATGTGATGGTGTCGATATAATCCCTTTGCTTTGCGCTTAATGGTGTTTCACTGAGTAATTCCGACATGCCTAATACCCCGTTCATAGGGGTGCGTAATTCATGACTTAAATTTTCTAAAAACATGCCTGATATATTTTGGCCTTGTGTTTGGTTTCTTTTAACTTGTTTTTGAAAATATGGCGTCACCATACTTAAACTGGCAAAGAGCACGCATATAGTTAAAGCGTAAACATAAGAGATACCCATAGGCGCGAAGATTAAATCTGGACTGATTATGTAGATTAACTGGCACAAGGTTGATATGAGTAAAATAGTATTAGCAATAATCAGATTAATACCTATTTTTTTAGATTTCATCATGACCATAACACTTGGAACTAACGCAAAAACTAAAACGGCTATATACGGGGCATGGGCCAAGATTAGTGAAAATAAAACGAGAGATAAAATAATAGCAATGGTTAAATTGCTTTTTAAAAATACCCGATATTGATCTGTATGGTAACTGGATAACAAGAGTATAGAAGCCATTACCCAAGGTGTTAGCTTGGCATAACTTAAAAACCAATTAGACCAATTGAATATTTGGCTGTGAGACAAGCTAAAACATGCAGCAGCAAAGGCTAAGCAGATGATTAAATAATGGCGGGTATGATTATGAAAACGGATAATGATTAAATGCAATATCCCCACAAATATCATAAGTGCAATAATGGCACCTAACACTTGTTGTAAAATACTGGAATCTTGCGAGTATTGATTTAAATCTTGAAGCTTTGGTTCTAATTGATTGGTTTGAATGGGCTTAATTCTAAAATACAGCCACTGATTCGACATGCCTTCAATATTTAATATTAAGGCGCCGCTACTGCTTAATTGCTTTTGATGTTCAATACCGCGTATGCGTTGCCATTGTTCGTTCTCTTGTCGATATGCGGCATCTATATGAACACTACTGGTACTTAATGAGAGTGCAAGTGGAATATTAAGATGAGTAGGGTTGATAACCTTAAATCGCAGCCAGTAAATTTCATCGACTTCTACCACGGCTTTGTCAGATAAACCTACAAAAACTGAGTCTTGATTTAACAGAAGCTGAGCCAAGCTGAATGTTGTGTGGTCAGCTTTGGCCCACTGCATACTATCTTTCAGTTCAATTTGGATAGGACCATCAGCCAAGATAATGTGGCTCATATCACTGGCTTGGGTAATAGAACTTAACCCTAAATAAACGATAAAAATGAAACGCAGCACAAAGCCAGTCATAGCCATTAGATACTTAAAAATGAAAGGCTATTATAGGGAAAACAAATAGAAAAGCTAAGAGTGGGGAATGAAAACAAGAACTTCAGGTATTTACCTGAAGTTCTAATAGGCTAAATTACTTAGCTTGCTCGCGAGCAATGGCACGATAGGCAATGTCGTTGCGATAGAAGCTGCCGTTCCAAGAAATAGTCTTAGTCAGGACATAAGCGCGCTGTTGTGCTTCAGTCACGGTGTTACCTAATGCGGTAGCACACAGTACACGACCGCCATTGGTGGTCACCTCTCCTTTATCATTGAGTTTGGTGCCAGCATGGAAAACCTTTTCGCCTTCGGTTTCCGTTTGAGGTAAACCAGAGATCACATCTCCTTTATCATAAGAGGCAGGGTAACCACCTGCAGCCAATACGACACCAATAGCCGCACGAGGGTCCCAGTTAGCGGTTTTATTAGCGAGTCCGTTGTCTTCAAATGCAGCTAGGCATAAATCTACCAAATCAGATTGCATGCGCAGCATGATAGGTTGAGTTTCAGGATCACCAAAACGGCAGTTGTATTCGATTACTTTAGGCGTGCCTGCTTCATCAATCATTAAGCCTGCATATAAGAAGCCCGTGTAGTCATTGCCTTCTTTGGCCATGCCTTCAACCGTTGGTACGATGACTTCTTTCATGATGCGATCATGAATGGCTTGCGTTACCACAGGAGCAGGTGAGTAGGCACCCATACCGCCGGTGTTAGGGCCAGTATCGCCGTCACCAACACGTTTATGATCTTGGCTAGTAGCCATAGGTAAGATGTTTTTACCGTCTACCATCACAATAAAACTGGCTTCTTCACCGGCTAAGAATTCTTCAATCACCACTCGACAACCAGCATCGCCAAAGGCGTTACCAGAAAGCATGTCTTTAACGGCGTCTTTCGCTTGCTCAACGGTTTCAGCAACGATCACGCCTTTACCGGCAGCAAGACCATCGGCTTTAACCACAATAGGCGCGCCGATTTTATCGATATACGCAAGAGCAGGTTCTACTTCAGTGAAGTTTTGGTAAAACGCCGTTGGAATATCGTGACGAGCTAAAAAGTCTTTAGTGAAGGCTTTAGAGCCTTCTAATTGAGCTGCGCCTTTTGATGGGCCAAAAGCTTTTAGTCCTTGCTCAGCAAAGTAATCTACCACGCCTTCTACTAAAGGCGCTTCGGGGCCAACAATAGTAAGCTCGCAGTTGTTATCTTTTGCGAAAGCGGCCAGTTTTTCAAAGTCTAAAACATCGATATCCACGTTTTTAAGGCCCGCTTCAGTGGCGGTGCCTGCGTTACCTGGGGCAACAAAAACCGTTTCAACGTTTGGGTTTTGTGCGGCTTTCCAGCCTAGGGCGTGTTCGCGGCCGCCAGAGCCAATTACCAGTACATTCATGATTTCGCTAGATGCTATACGGGAGACGAAAGACGCTAGCCTTTGAATCTTTTAGCACCATTCTCCTTAATGAAGATTGAAAATTCGTTTAAGTAAAACAAAACAGAAGCGGAAACTTTAGAGCGTTTTCCGTCTTCCGTTTAGCGCCAAGCATTAATGACGGAAATGACGCATCCCCGTAAACACCATCGCCATACCCGCTTCATCAGCGGCGGCAATCACTTCTTCATCACGAATCGAACCACCGGGTTGAATCACAGCAGCAATGCCTGCTTTAGCCGCGTTATCAATGCCATCACGGAATGGGAAGAACGCATCACTTGCCATGACTGAGCCTTTTACTTCAAGGCCAGCATGTTCCGCTTTAATAGCCGCTATACGTGCAGAGTTTACGCGGCTCATTTGACCAGCGCCCACACCGATGGTTTGACGGTTGTTGGCGTAAACAATGGCGTTGGATTTAACAAACTTAGCCACTTTCCATGCAAAGATTAAATCGTGCATTTCTTTTTCACTTGGCTGGCGTTTCGTTACAACGGTTAAGTCATCTGCTTTGATCATGCCGTTGTCACGTTCTTGTACTAACAAGCCGCCGTTAACGCGCTTGTAATCAAATGCGTTGGCACGTTCTGCGGGCCAAACACCTGTTTCTAAAACACGCACGTTTTTCTTAGCCGCTAATACTAATTTAGCATCGGCACTTACAGACGGTGCAATGATCACTTCAACAAACTGACGTTCAGCAATCGATGCGGCTGTATCGCCATCTAGTTCGCGGTTAAACGCAATGATGCCACCAAATGCAGATTCGGTATCGGTTGCGAATGCAAGGTCATACGCTTCTTGAATGCCGTTTTCGCTTACAGCAACACCACAAGGGTTGGCGTGTTTAACGATGACACAAGCAGGCTTAGTGAATGATTTAACACACTCTAGTGCTGCGTCTGTATCGGCGACATTGTTGAATGAAAGCTCTTTGCCTTGTACTTGAGTTGCGGTGGCAATGGAGGCTTCTTGTGGCTTAGCTTCCACATAAAACGCTGCGTTTTGATGAGGGTTTTCACCGTAACGCATGTCTTGTGCTTTGATAAACTGAGAATTAAAGGTGCGAGGGAATTGACCTTTATTATCTGTGCTTAATACCTCTGCAGTTTGATCAATGCGGCCTAAATAGTTAGCAATCATGCCGTCATAAGCCGCTGTATGTTCAAATGCTTTAAGCGCTAAGTCAAAACGCAATTTAGGGCTTAAGCCGTTTTGGCTGTCTAATTCGTTTAATACTGTTTGGTAATCGGATGCATTCACCACAATGCCCACGTGAGCATTATTTTTAGCGGCAGAACGAACCATGGTTGGGCCGCCAATGTCGATGTTCTCAATGGCGTCTTCAAGTGTGCAATCAGGGTTGGCGGTGGTGGCTTCAAACGGGTATAAATTCACAACCACTAAGTCGATTGGATTGATGCCGTGTTCAGCCATGATGGCGTCATCTTGACCGCGACGGCCTAGTACACCACCGTGAATTTTTGGATGAAGGGTTTTAACGCGACCATCCATCATTTCAGCAAAACCTGTGTAGTCAGAGACTTCCACAGCGTTAATGCCTTGTTCACATAATAATTTGTAAGTGCCACCGGTTGATAAAATTTCAACATTTTTATCAGCCAATGCTTTTGCGAATTCTACGATGCCAGTTTTATCAGAAACACTGATAAGGGCGCGACGTACGGAGGAGATTGCTGGAGCGCTTGCCATAGTGTGATGTAAGCCAATTTTGAAAAGGTTTAAAAAATAGATGCTATACAATAGGGGTTTAACATAAGGCTCAGTTATTTGGCCTTATGTTATGTTTAATCCCCGTTGGATTGGATAGCGTCCGTTTTCAATCTTGTTGCTAGATTAAAGCATACCGAATTGCTTTAATTTTTTACGCAAAGTGCCACGATTCAAACCAAGCAGTACAGCTGCTTTTGTTTGATTATCTTTTGTGTAGCGCATCACGACTTCAAGTAGAGGTGCTTCTACTTCAGACAATACCATTTCGTAAACATCACTTACTGGCTGACCGTCAAGTTGTGCGAAGTAGCTTTCTAAGGCTTTTTCAACACTGTCGCGTAACGTTTGTGTGTTTTCAGCTGGTAGCTGTTGGGTGTTGTTGCTGGTTTCCATAGGGTTATTTACCACAGGTGCTTCATGGGTGCTCATGCCGCTCGTTCCTTCCCCAAAAGTTGATCGAAAAAAGTGTTTATCAGTTTTATTTGTTCTTCTTGGCATTCAAGTTGATTAAATAGGCGACGTACGTCGCGACTATTTTCTTGTGCCTGAAGGTACCAGCCCACGTGTTTACGTGCGATGCGCACACCCATATAAGCGCCGTAAAATTCATATAACCTCTGCATGTGATCCAGCAGGATGGTTTTGATTTCCACTAAACTTGGGGCGGCTAAATGCTGGCCAGTTTTCAAAAAGTGTTCAATTTCTCTAAATATCCAAGGACGTCCCTGAGCTGCTCGGCCCAGCATGACGCCGTCGGCGTTAGTAAAATCAAGCACTGCTTTAGCGTGTTCTGGTGATGTAATATCGCCATTGGCTAAAACTGGAATCGATACCATTTCCTTAACGGTTTTAATGGTGTCGTATTCTACGTGTCCTTTGTAGCCGCAGCTGCGTGTTCGCCCATGAATGGCCAGTGCACTAATACCTGTTTGCTCGGCTAACAATGCAAGAGTGGGTGCGTTTTTATGTTCAGGCGCCCAGCCCGTTCGCATTTTTAAGGTAACAGGAACATCTACAGCTTCTACGACCGCTTGTAGAATGTCCTTAACCAAAGTTTCGTCTTTCATCAATGCGCTGCCAGCGGCTTTATTACAAACCTTTTTGGCAGGGCATCCCATGTTGATGTCGACAATCTGAGCCCCGTGAACCACTGCCATTTTGGCTGCATTTGCCATCATTTCAGGGTCCCCTCCTGCAATCTGCACAGAGATGGGTTCAGACTCTCCAGTGTGGTCTAAACGTGTTTGTGATTTACGGCTATTCCATAAATTCACATCACTGGTGACCATTTCACTTACAACCAAACCTGCACCAAGTTGGCGGCACAACTGCCTAAAAGGTCGATCCGTCACGCCGGCCATGGGGGCAAGCACCACAGGTGACACAATTTGGTAAGGGCCAATTTGAAACATGGTTGATTGTTGGTTGTTTTTTGCTCGTTTAAAGGCGGCTATCATACTCCCAAAGTGTATGGGGTAAAAGCCTTGACAGGGTATGTTTAGGTAATTTTTTGATTAAATTTTCCACAATAACCCGAGACGAATTTGTCAATACCCTATGTGACCAAATTGTCATATTTTTTTGCTATAGCAAGGCTCGATTTGTGATCATTATGGCGCGACAAATCTTACTTGGTAGTTGTTTGCTTGCGGGCCTGGGTCTTGTATTTCTAAGGCAATATGTATCGGGGTTTCGCTTGGCATCATGGTAAGCCCAGATGCTTCACCAGCTAGGTATTCCCTAGGGGTAAATAATCGGTGGGCTATTACCTTGTCGTTTTTATCGGTAAAGGTTAGTTCTAATTTAGGGAATGCTTGCTCGTAAGCGGCATGATTCATAAATAAGACATCAACACTTAGTGCATTTTTAAACTTAGGATGACTAGATACCTGTGGTGTAGCCGTGGTGCGAATTTGTTTGAGATCATAGCTAGAAGGTAATTTGCAGCCTATGTGTTCACAGGCAAATGCGTAGTAAGGGCGATATTGATCATTGCGCGCCCATTGGTCTAAATTAAAGTACGCCATTTGTCCGACCATACTGACGACTAATAAGGCACTTAACGCTGATAATACCCAAAATCTCTTACGGCTTATTTTATTGGGCAGGCTTAAATCCAAAGGGTCATCTTCGATAAACGTGAAATTGGGCTTACTTGGCGCGGGCTTTAGGTTTTTCTGCGGTTGTGCTGGTGCGCTTTGTTGGGTTTCTTGAGTGTCATCAAGTAATGCGTCAGCCCATGATTCATCATCGGCACGGTCTTCAGACTCTACGGTGTCGTTGAGTTTGTCACTTTCAGTGTGGAACGGATCGGAATCAGTATGTACGTCAATGGATAAAAAATCTTCATTTAAATCACTAATAATGGGCGCTTTACGCCCCGATTCATCGTGAATAAAGTCTTCATCAATGCCATTTTCATCGTCAATTAAACCATTGTCATCGTCGATGAGGAAGTCGTCGACATCGTCTTCGATATAGTCAGCACTTGATTCTAGCTCATCAGGAAGCGGCTTAGTGGCGGCCATTGTTGTCGGCAGCTCGATGGTTTCTTGTTGGTTGTCAGTAATGAGAAAATCAAAATCATCATCGCTTTGCTCATTAACATCGGCTTTTGTTTGCGGTTGTTCTTGGCTAACAGGGGTGGCTTGTTCTGGCGCTGTTGGGTTGCCAAACATATCTTGAGTTCGATCATCCTGAATATTCGGTTCAGGCTTTTTGCTGTTTTGAAAATGATCCCCTGCTCGGAACACATGCAAACAAGCACCACAACGTACCGCGCCTTTTGCCACTTCTAGTTGGGCAGGGCTGACACGAAAGGTCGTGTCGCATTTAGGACACTTTGTGATTTGCGTTTGCTTCATTGCGTTCCAATTAACCGTTATTTTTCAAAGCGGGTGGCGTCAATACGTACCCATCCGTCTTCTTCTGTAATGCCGTCGATATGGCAGTCTTTGCTGTAAGCATCGGCTACTTCTTGCGCTTGGCTGGCCAGTATACCAGAAAGTACTAGCTGACCACTTGGTAGAAGATAAGACAAAATGGCGGCTTTTAGTTCCACTAATGGGCCTGCCAAAATATTCGCTAAGACTAAATCTGCTTGGTATTCAGGGGCGTCTTCAGGTAAATAGAATTCAGCACGCTCTTGTGCTACGCCATTGCGTTCGGTGTTTTCGTTGCTGGCCAATATGGCTTGCGGATCAATATCGATGCCCACTAAGTGATGCGCACCTAAAATCATTGCGGCTACGCCTAAGATGCCTGATCCACAGCCAAAGTCTACTACGGTTTTACCGGTTACATCTTGGGTATCAAGCCATTTTAAGCACAAAGAGGTGGTGGCGTGGGTGCCCGTTCCAAACGCAAGGCCAGGGTCGAGTTTTAAGTTCACCGCATTGGGGTCGGTGGGTTCAAGCCAACTTGGGCAAATCCAAAGTCGCTTCCCAAATGCCATGGGCTTGAAGGTGTCCATCCATTCTCGTACCCAGTCTTTGTCTTCGACGAGTTCGAGTTTGTAGTTAGGGAACGGCTTGGCGTATTCACTTTTATACAGTTCAGCCAGTTGCTGCATTTGTGTGTCGAGTGGCTGCTCTGCATCAAATAATGCGATTAGGCTGACATTGTCCCAAAGCGGGGTGGTGCCTAAAGGTGGTTCGTAAATAGGTTGATTAGCGCCATCGCGCATGGTGACAGCTTGCGCGCCAATGGCCATAAGCAGGTCTTCAATGTCTGCGCTTTGCTCGGCAGTGATGTCTACGATGGCTTGAATCCAGGGCATGTATCTAATCTTTTGCTGATGATAATAACCATTTTTTACCGCAACTGGCAGTTAAAAACAGGGCGCACACTATAGCTATTTTGTGTTTGAGAATCCACTGCTAAGCCCAGCTCATGGCGCTTTCAGGGCTGCAGTGTGGTTGTTTATTTTGAAATAAGGGTTAAGGCGCGTTGCAGTGCGAACTCATAACCTTGTGTGCCTAAGCCGCAAATCACTCCAACGGCCACATCGCTCAGGTAGCTGTGGTGGCGAAAAGCTTCACGGGCGTGCACATTGGATATGTGAACTTCGATGAAGGGGATGTTTACACCTAATAAAGCATCGCGCAGTGCAACACTGGTGTGAGTGAAGGCAGCTGGGTTGATGATGATGAAGTCAATGCCTTCACTGCGCGCTTCGTGAATGCGCTCAATTAGTTCGTATTCGGCATTACTTTGTAAGCTTAATAAATGGTGGCCTTGCTCTTTTGCTTGTTGAGCCAGTGTGTCGTTTACGTCTTCTAAGGTTTCGCTACCGTAAATTTCAGGTTCACGGGTGCCTAATAAATTTAGGTTTGGACCATGAAGAACAAGAATAGAGGCCATGATATGTGCTCTTAACTTTTTAAAGGTATGGTTTGAAGTTTGCCTAATGGACTTCAGGCTGTCTAGTCACATCCGTCGTAAACTCGATGTGTTGTCTACTATTCAATAAAAATTTGAACATTATTGCGCCCTTGCTTTTTGGCCGCATAAAGGGCTTGGTCGGCATGTTCAATGATTGTGTTCCCGTTGTTGCTAGTAAGGCTGCAAATACCGCATGAAAAACTCACGTGAAAGTCTTTGTCGTCTGCAGAGTGTTCCAATTGGTTGAAGCCTTGGCGAATATTGTTCATGACGCTGAGAGCTTGCTCTGTGGTGGTATTGGGTAAAATGATGGCAAATTCTTCGCCTCCGTAACGGCCAATACTGTCTGAGCTACGCAGCCTTTGTTTCAAAAATAGCGAGAGCGCCAAAATCACTTTGTCGCCAACTGGATGGCCATAGTTGTCGTTTATTTTTTTAAAAAAGTCGATATCCACCATGGCAAAGCTTAGCGGTTGTTGTTTGTCTTTTGCTTTACGACAGGCTTGTTTTAGTTTGTCTAAAATATAGGTGTGATTGAATAGGCCAGTTAAGCTGTCACGTATAATGAGATTATTTAGTACTCTAGCCCGCCGTGCCCGATTGCTCACAGTCATAACTAGATGATCTGGATTTATGGGTTTGGTTAGGAAGTCATCCCCCCCTTGGCTCATGGCATCCAGTTGTATATCAATGTCTTCTTCACCGGATAAAAACAAAATCGGCACACCAATTAAGTGGGACTGCTGGCGTATGGCGCTTGCGATTTCAGTACCGGTACAACCGGGCATGTACATATCCATTACAATGATTTCAGGTTGAAATTCATCAAGAGCATCAAGTATTTTCATCGGGTCGGTTAGTACGTGGGTATTCATGCCGGCTTTACTTAGGGTTTTATCGCAAAACAATGCTTGTGAGCGAGAGTCATCAACAATTAATACTTGAAAAGGCTCTTCTGGTTGTGGGGAGTAATATCGCTCTACGGTTCGAATCAGTTGGCTAACTGCGGGTTTAACGTAAAAGCGAAGACAGCCAGCTCGCTGGGCTTCTAAACGTTGTTCTATGCTGGCGGATTCTTCTTCAGTAATAAAAATAATAGGAGTGTCAGTTTGCTTGAGTTTCACAAAGTGGCTCATTAATTCTAAGCCGTTATGTTCACGCATAAAATGAATGTCGGTGATATAGGCGCAGGCCTCAATACTTTCTTGTAACTGATAGAAATGCTCATTGTCCTTGGCAATTTGGCTGGTAATGCCAAAGTGATTAAATTGTTCACTGAGCTTTGCCGCGTAATCCGGTTGCACCGCTAATATAACCGGCTTGGGTTTAGGTATTTGTTCTAGGTTGTTGTTATCGGTTTTTCTAAGGGAGCTTTGACCGAGTCTATCAATGGCGTGTTGCAGGGCTTGTTGCTGTAGTTCATTAATTTGGTTGGAGTTGTTGGCTTCGTTTAACATTTCCAGAATAACTAAGGCATGGTCATGCTGATGGTGAATATTGAAGCGTAGACTGTGACGTACCAGTTTTTCACATTCATCAATGAGTTTATTTAGGTGAGAAACCGCTAATCCTTGCTCACAACTACGCCGCCAAGCATTGATCAATACTCGAATTTGATTGCTAACTCGGCTGGCAAAATGGCGTTTGAGCGCATTTGAAGCGGATTCTTTTTCAATGTGACTCATAAGCACTCAAGATGCATGTCAGATACCTTAACTTTAGCAAGGTTTGGTGATTTATTAATGTATGAATCATCAGTTTGAGAAATTGGTAGTGTTTTCTCCACGATGAGTGTGTGTCACCTATAGTTAAACAATACTGATCCACTTGAGTATTGTGAATTCATGTTAAACAAAGCGCGGATACAGCCAAATATCGCTGCTATATGCATGAGTGTGTGTTTCGCTTGCTGGGTATTGGCGCAAAACACCCATGCTCTTCTGAATGAGGCCAGTTTAGCGCAAGTGACTCAAGGTTTTGGCGAGAAGGGTCGTCAGGTGTTTGTGGATTGGACTGAGTTCGTTATACGACAGGCCAGTGACACCCAAAAAGGCTCTGAGCAAGCCAAGTTGGAAACCATCAATCGCTACTTTAATGAGCGCCTCAAGTTTGTATCGGATGAGACTCATTGGCAAAAAGAGGACTATTGGGCCACGCCTATTGAGTCTTTGGCCAGTGCGGCTGGGGATTGTGAAGATTATGTGATTGCTAAGTATTTTTCTCTTATACAGTCTGGCATTCCTCAAGAAAAGCTAAGAATTACTTACGTTAAAGCGATGAAGATCAATCAGGCACATATGGTGCTTGCTTATTATAAAGCGCCAAAAAGTGAACCACTTATCTTAGATAACCTAAACCCTCGTATTTTAAGGGCATCAAAGCGGCGAGATTTAGTGCCGGTTTACAGTTTTAACGGGATGGGGTTATGGCTAGAGCAGAAACGCGGCCAGAGCATTAAAGTGGGTACCGCCAGTCGCTTAAGTATGTGGATGGATGTATTGTTTCGCATGCAAGCTCAAGGGTTAGAGCCATGGATGCAATTGCCGTCTGGGGAATCAAATTGATTAAAGGTCATTTTTTATGAGTATTCGTCGTCAACTTGCCCTCTACCTAGGATGCCTAATGGTAGTGATTCTATCGGGCAACCTATGGTTGAATATTCATAATTTCAAACTGCATTTTGAAGAGCAGTTGCAATCAAGGGCAGATGAAACCGCCACTACCTTTGCACTTTCCCTTTCTCATAGTGCTCAAACCAAAGACGATGCCACGCTTAAATCCATGGTGGATGTGATTTTTGATCGCGGGCATTTTTCGTTGGTAAAGTTTGAGTCCACGCAAAACGGTGCAATCATTGAGCGAGCCGCCACCGAACCCACCGATGTACCCATGTGGTTTCAACGTTGGATGAAGCTACAGCCTGGTTTTGCACAAACTGAAGTACTTGATGGTTGGCAGCAATTTGGGCAATTAAGCTTGGTAGTACACAATAAGACCAGTTATGAAGAGCTATGGCAGCTTGTGAAAGCCGAATGTGCTTGGTTTTTATTGATGACGTTGCTGGTGGTTTATAGCATGCGGTTATTGCTTAATTGGTTACTCCAACCATTAAAGCAAATAGAGCATCTAGCCGAAAAGCTGTCTTTGAATCAGTTTGTCCACATTCATGACACGCCAAAATCCAAAGAGGTATATAGCCTAGTACAGGCAATGAATCACTTAAGCGATCGGCTTCAAGCCAGTTTTTTAGCCCATGGCCAGACAGTACAAAAGCTTCAATACGATGCCTATCACGATAATTTAACCCAAGTATTAAATACGAAAGGCTGGGATCAATATCTATATGATTGGATGCAGCATGAGCAGTTTGCCCCAGGTTGGATTGCACTTTTACACTTAGAAAACTTAATGTTGCTGAATGATCAGCACGGCAAAGCTATGTTGGACGAGTTGTTATCACAGTTGGCACTGCAGCTTAAAACCGATTCTGCACTCAGCCATGAGCATGTGGGTATTGCTCGAACCAGCGGCGGTGACTTTTGGTTGTTTAGCCCAGATCCGTTAGATAGCCAATTTAAAAATCGCATAGAAGCCATTCACGATAGCCTAAAGCGTTTATCCTTAGTGCAGCAATACAACGCAAAGTTTTACTTTGTGGCCATGCCGGTACATGAGCCACAAGAGCCCGCCAGCTTAAAACATCAGCTAGATTTGCTATTGCAACGCAGTAAAGCTGAACAAAAAAGCTTATTAATTGGCGCTACGGAAAGTCATCCATTAACCAATTGGGTGGAATGGCAACAAAGATTAAACGCCGCCCTAGAGGATGAAGCAATTCAATTATTTGCCCAGCCTCTATTTGATGATACTCACAATGTGATTCAAAAAGAGGTGCATTGTCGGTTGATTGAAGAAGGCGAGGAGCCACTTATGGCGGGGTATTTTTGGCCCATGGTGGATAAATTAAATTTGTCACAGGCGTTCGACCGTCTAGTGATTCGCCATTGGCTGCGAGTATTTGAACAAGATGAGTCAAACCCTGATAAATTCACGGGTAAGTGGGTGTTGAATATCTCAGGCAAAAGCTTAAATGACCCAAGCTTTCGCCAGTGGTTTAGTGAAAAGCTCAAACCCAAGCAATTACAATCGCTAATCATTGAATGCAGTGAATACACCTTGGCCCATGTGACGGTGAAAACACAAATGTGGTTACATGAAATGGTGGGCCTGGGCATGCGTTTGAGCGTGGATCATGTAGGTACTTCCGGCAAGAGCTTTGGCTTCTTGGCAAGCTTCCCTATCTATCAAGGAAAAATTGAGCGTCGATATATTCGCAACATAGACCAACAAAAAGACAGTGCATTTTTTGTCAGTGGTATGATCCAAGTTTTTCAAACCCAAGGGGCACTTTGTTTTGCCGAAGGGGTTGAACAACAAGCTGAGATTGACGTGCTTACTCAACTTGGTATTGATGGACTAATGGGCTTTGCCTTAGGTACACCAACACCATTGGACGTGCCAAGTGCCTCAGTTATGGCCCATCAAATTGATCAAGATTAATGGATAGAACATAAATAGAAGTATTCGGATAGGTTGAACACACCCAAGCAAAATTGTTTGCTATAGTAGCCGCCAATGTAAATGACGATCAGGTTGATTCAGGAGACCTTATGGGGCGCTTTTTTTTAGCAAGTATGTTGTTGTTTGTGATGAACGCCAATGCAGAGCTTTTAATGCATGATGCTCAAGTACGTGCCATGCCACCGGGGCAACCGAATACCGCCGCCTTTATGGTTTTACAAAATACAGGAACACAAGCCATTACTCTTGTGTCGGCGAGCACGTCAATGGCCAAGGACGCGCAATATCATACCCACATCAAAAAAGCATCGGGTGTCATGTCCATGCAGCAAGTATCTAATATTGTAATACCAGCAGGGGCTTCTTTTGTATTTGAAAGCGGTGCTCATCATATTATGTTGTTGGGCTTGAAACAGCCGCTAATTCCCGGCGATCAAGTGGATCTTCAATTGAAAGATGAGCAGGGCAAACTTTATACTTATGATGTCCCTGTAAAGTCGATGATGGGAAATGGGCACATGCATCATCACCATCATGGTAAGGAGTAAGTTATGGATAAACAAAATGAACACCTAGACCGCTTTTTAGAAGCTGGCTGGATGATGCGCATCGTTGTAGGTGGTATTGCCGTCTTTTTATTACTGGCAGTTATCTTAGGTTTTGTATTTAGTTCAGAGCCAGAGCAGTTTGTTGTGACAGAAGTTGCAGCTCAACATGCCATGGAGAATGACCGCCATCTTGCTACAGGTTACACCACCACAGTGACATTAATGGAAATTGCTAGCACCCTGTTGGATAAATCAGGAGGCTATCTAAGTAATGATGTGATGCCTCCGGGTTTGTGGCTGGATAATATCCCAAATTGGGAGTTTGGCGTATTGGTACAGGTACGTGATTTAAGCCGAGCGCTGCGCAAAGATTTTAGTCGCAGCCAAAGTCAATCCACGGAAGATGTGGACTTAGTCATCGCTGAGCCCCAGTTTCACTTTGATAACTTATCTTGGGCGTTACCTGATACTGAAGGGGAATATCGCCGTGGTATCAATAAGCTAAACAGTTATGCATTAAGGTTGGCGGATAAACAACAGGCCCAAGCCCAGTTTTTTGCCCGTGCTGATAACCTGCGCCAATGGTTGAAAGATGTGGAAACCCGTCTTGGCTCTTTAAGTCAGCGTCTGAGTGCCAGTGTGGGGCAGAAGCGCCTTAACGTTGATTTAGCTGGGGATAATGCATCTTCACAAAGCACTGAAAATGAAGGGGAGTTTGAAGTGAAAACCCCTTGGACGGAAATCGATGATGTATTTTATGAAGCGCGTGGCAGTGCTTGGGCGCTTATACATATTTTAAAAGCCATCGAAGTGGATTTTGCCGACATACTATCTAAGAAAAATTCATTGGTAAGCGTCAAGCAAATCGTACGAGAGTTAGAAGCCACTCAAGCCGCTATCTGGTCGCCAATTATCTTAAATGGCGATGGATTTGGTATGACAGCGAATCACTCATTAGTCATGGCATCGTATATATCCCGTGCTAACGCTGGCATTATTGATCTTCGAGCCTTACTCTCACAAGGTTAATTCTATGGCCGGCTAATGCTGCCGGCCTCATTGTTCGTTTTTTTTGCTCTCCTTCCTTCTTTTTTAATTTTCTCATCTACACTCAAACTAAGCCCATATTAAAAATTGAAGTAATGGAGTAAACATGGACGTGCAGGAATATCATTTGTATGTGTTGAATTTAGAACAACGCCTGCAAGCACTTCAAAATGAATACATCGCCAGTCGAAATGACACGGCACAACTTATTGGCCCGTTATTGGCCATTACCATGTTGGTTAAAAGTGATTTGCTGCCGTTTGCTCGTGATCGCTATCAGGCTATTGTAAGTGGGCCAGACTGGAAAATAGCCGAAGACCATGTTTTAAAATTGCGTGAAGAAGTCGAATATATGCTGGCGGGTCCGGGGGCCTTCATAAAGCAAAATCAAGGTTAGAGCCTCATCAACGTATAGGTTAAACTAGCGCCCTGTTTAAGGGATCTACCATGCGGCTTGATAAATATCTTAGTGACCATACCGATTTAACACGCTCACTGGCCAGTAAATCTATTCGCCAAGGTAGAGTGAGCGTGAATCGCATCAAAGCAAAAAGTGGCGCACAGAAAATACACCCTCTCAGTGATCATATTCAACTCAATGGTGAAGCCATTGCCGCGCAGTTGGCGAACCGCTATTTCATGATGAATAAGCCTCAAGGCTTGGTGTGTGCCAACAGTGATGGCGATCACCCCCTTGTGTTTGATGTGATGCATGCTGAGCATAATCTGCAAAAACTGCATACCGTCGGCCGCTTAGACAAAGATACCACAGGGCTATTGCTGATTACCGACGATGGCCACTGGTCACACTGTATTACCTCACCTAAACACCATCAGGCTAAAACCTATCGAGCACGACTTGCTGAGCCATTAATCGCAGAGGCGGAGCAGTTATTTTCGCAAGGGGTTACACTCAAAGATGATGTTAAACCTACATTACCTGCACAGTTAGAGCGAATATCAGAACAAGAAGTGTTACTGACTATTCATGAAGGTCGATACCATCAAGTTAAACGTATGTTTGCGGCTTTGGGGAATCGAGTGGAAACATTACACAGGCACAGTATTGGCAGTATAACTCTAGATAGCGATTTGTTACCCGGTCACTATAGGGCGTTGAGCGAACAGGAAGTTCAAGCTCTGCAAGTAAAGTAAGGAGTCAGTATGTTCGACCTTTGGACTATGTTGATATTTACGGCGGCTGCGGGATTCGCTATGCCTTTAGGGGCGCTAATTGCGAGATTTGAGCACGCTCAAAAAGATTGGCTAGAAAATGAGTTACGCCACAGTGTAATGGCTTTTGCTGCCGGCGCTTTGGTCTCGGCAATTGCGTTGGTTTTGGTTCCGCAAGGAATCGCACACCTTAACGCCTATTGGGCATGTTCAATGTTTGTAGGTGGTGCGTTTGCTTTTATGCTAGTGGACATTTATTTAGCAAAACAGAATACCCCAGCGAGCCAGCTGGCGGCTATGCTTACCGATTTTATACCTGAGTCATTGGCGCTTGGGGCCATATTTAGTATGGGTAGTGATCACGCCTTGCTGCTTGCTTTATTGATCGGTTTACAAAACCTACCCGAGGGCTTTAACGCGTATCGAGAGATACTTGAAAGTGGTCGATCAAAGGCATTTAACGTCATTATCATGTTTGCCTTACTTGCGCTGTTAGGCCCAATATGTGGACTAATAGGCTATGAATATTTAGCCTTATTGCCACATGTATTGTCGGCAATTATGTTGTTTGCCGCAGGGGGCATAATGTATTCCGTGTTCCAAGATATTGCCCCAAATGTCAAACTTGAAGAGCATTGGTTCCCGCCAATGGGAGCGGTATTGGGGTTTGTATTAGGTATGCTAGGTCACATGCTGACAAGTTAAAAATCAAATAAAAGCCACAGATCGGTTTTGAGATCCCCTTCTTTTTGAACATTCAGCCCTAAACAGTCAGGTAATAAACCGCTTGTAAAAAAGGGTATATATCAGGTTGTATTGATTGGTTTATGTCGGTGCACCTAATGTGAGGTAAGTGAGGCAGAGAGTATTATCGCTCTATCTAAATATGATAACGTAAGAGGTATCATCTTTAGAGTGACTAACTATGACGTTAAATACCATTGAAGCGAATCAAGCCCGTCAGGCGTTAGATCAGTACGATGAGATTTGGTTATTTGGTTATGGCTCGCTAATTTACAAAGTAGACTTTCCTTTTACTCATAAACAACCAGCTTTTATCACTGGTTGGGCCAGAAGGTTTTGGCAGGGCAGTCATGACCATAGAGGCACCCCCGAACAACCCGGACGTGTGGTGACCTTAATTGAAGACGCGGGCAATCGCTGCGATGGTATGGCTTATAAAGTGACCGCCGATGTGTTTGAGCATTTAGACCATAGAGAAAAAAATGGCTATCTAAGACATGAGGTGGCTTTACACCTAATAGAACCCACAGGAGATATAACTCAGAAACTCGGTTTGATTTATATTGCGGATCAAGACAATGATGCGTTTCTTGGTCAAACCAGTGAGAAAAAAATTGCAGAACACATTGCTAAAAGTTCTGGGCCCAGCGGTGAAAATGCTGAATATGCGCTGCTCTTAGCAAGCGCCTTACGGACGCTGAATGCCGATGATGACCATGTGTTTTTGATTGAACGGTATCTTCGCTCAATATGATATTAATGGGATAGATGACGAGATTGAGCGTTTTAAATTAAAACCTAGTTGCGCTCAATATTTCGCGATAAGCTGTATGTGTATTCAATAATAAAAACAGGAATCACCATGGAAATTCTCGCCTCGTTACTCGTTGCCTTAGTCGCCATAGAGCACGTTTATATTTTAATACTCGAAATGTTTTTATGGACTAAACCCAAGGGTCGTAAAGTATTTGGCATGAGTGTAGAAGAGGCCGAGAGCACCAAGGTCATGGCTGCAAACCAAGGATTGTATAATGTTTTTTTGGCGGCAGGTTTATTTTGGGGGTTATTACACCCTAATGCTGAAACCGCACTGCAAATACAGTTGTTCTTTGTTAGCTGTGTATTAGTTGCGGGTTTGTATGGTGGAGCCACAGCTAATAAAGTAATTTATAAGGTTCAGGCGTTACCTGCGGCTTTGGCGTTGACGGCGGTTTTAGTGAATGCTTTTGTTTAACCTCTGCTTTTAATATTTCGTTTCAAGTAGGCGAGCCGTTAACGGCTCGCTTGCTGCAATATCCAGCTTGGCATCTGCTCAGCTGCCCCTAGGTGCTCTAAAAGCGTGAAGCTTACTTTGGGAAAGTTCTGTTGAGCTTGGCTTAGTAACTCAGGTAAATCTTCAGATACATGCATTCCCGCCGCTAGAAAATAGGGCAAAATCACTACCTCTGTTGCTCCTTGAGCGGCTAGCTGGGCCACGCTATCAGGCACTTTTGGCGTGGTGAGCTCTAAAAAGCAATGGGCCACTAGGGCAAATTCACTGTCTTGCTGGCTAAGCTTGTTGGCTAGTTCGGCCACTTCTTGGTTCGAGCTGGCTTTACGAGAGCCATGGGCAATAAGTAATAACGCTTTCATTATCTATTCCTTGTCACTCTAAATTCGCCCTTTCATTAGCTATTTGAGTGGTTTAATCAGTGTGTGTACCTTACCTTTTTCCCATGTTTTGGGGAAATTCTTATGCAACTTCATAATCCTGTAAAATTGGCATGGATTCCCTTTCCCGTAGCAGGGGAATTCAGGTAAAGTTGTGCCCTTTGTTTATTGTCAGAGCTATCTAATTGTATGTTTTTTCAACAGGAACGGAGTCAGTTTTTTCGCCCGCTCACCAGCAAGTACCGCGAGCAAATGGTGGAGTGTCTGCGCGAACTGTATAAACAGCTTTACTCCTCTAGTCACGCAGGTTCCGCTGAATATGGCCAAGCCCTTTCTCGGGAAACCATGATCAATATTTTCAGCGAAGCCTTGGTGCGTGCTCCAGTCATGCAAAGCGATGACGAAGACGACGAAGGTCGCTTCAAAACCCACCGTGAACTGGCCACTTGGCTACTTAATACGTTGCTTGAGCACGGTTGGATCGAAAAACAGGTGGATGAAGCCACATTACAGTCGAGCTTCAGTTTTAGTCGCTGGGGCAGGCACTTTGTGGAGCCTTTCTTAGAGGGCAAGCAAACTCAGCAAGTGGCCCGTCATCGCAACACTCGAAATGTACGTAATGCTCTAGAGAGCTTCTTAGAGCATGGGGAGGTCTATGACTTATTGGATGCCTACGAATACAGTGAGCGCATTATCAGTGACTTTACTGATGTTATCAGCGAACTAGATGAACGTAAGCGTGCGTTAGTGCGAGAAATGGAAGGTCAAATGCTGGTGCAAAAAGCCAGTGATCAGTTTTTCGACTTTATGGAGAAACGCTTCCAGCCAGATTTAGCCGTGCGCTTATCGGCGGATAACGTAGAAAAATATCGTGATCAAATCAGTGATTTGGTTGACCAAATAAAGGCCAGCCCAAAAAGTGCTAAAGCAAAAGCAGAAAAGCGCTTAAGAGAGTTATTGCCAGAGCAGGTACAAGAAAACCAATCGGTACTTTGGTCGGTGCTGGACGATATTGAGCATCGCCTTAAAAGTGCATGTGAACATGTGCTTCCACTGGTGCGTAAATCGCTGCAAAATTTTACCAAACGTGCGGATATTATTATTCGACAAATGAGTTACCTAGCCAGTCAGAAACACAATGATGTGGTGAGTGTCTGTAAGCATCTGTCATCACTCAGCGTAGATGAGCAAAACACACAGCTGGATCATGTTTCCTCCATGATGGCGGTACCACAGATACGCTTTATCGACCCTAGCCAAGTGCGCTTGCAAGCACCACGTCGTAGAGCCGTGATTGATGATGGTGTTGATGAAGGTTTAGAAAGCGTCGACCAAGACAGCCGCCGTGAGCTGTACGTTCAGCAAGCATTGGATCAAGCTTTCTTCGTAAATAATAACCAAGTGCGCAGATTCATGGTTGAGAAATTCCAGCAACGCAACGAAATTCAATCCAGTGAAATCCCCGTAAATAACGCGTCCGACTTATTGGCCATTGCCCATGTTGTCAGTGTGGGAGCCGTGGATAATTTATCCAGTGAGTATCAATTTGAATTACGCTGGCTAGAACAAAAACAAGATGAATACTTTGATAAAAAAGACGTATTCAGTATTCGCCTAATAAAAAAAGAAAACGCTGCGGCGTAAATTAAACAGGGTGGCACACCCTAAGAAACCTCGCAGATGGGTTCAGGAATCACATGCTAAATAAGATAGAACAGCTACTCGAAAAAGAAGGCGTCCAATTAAAAGAATTCAGCGAATTGCTGATTCGTTTAATGGATTACGGTGTAATATGCCGTGACGAATCACAGGTAGAACAAATCTTGTACGACCGTTACTTGCGCATCGAAGATATCGTGCAAGACTACATTTCATTAATGTCAATTCGCATCCAACATGATCGTCGCTTTCAATTTATTCGCTGTTTCCCTCCGGGTGCGCAAGTGCCGGGCATGGAAGATGATGACCAACCATTTAATAGTGGTATGCGTGTGCGTTTATCACAAAACGAAGTGGCATTAGTTTTGGTGCTGCGTTCGCAATATGACAAAGCCCTGCGTGAAGGACAAGTGGATGAACAAGGCTGTGTAATGGTGAGCTTAGAATCACTGAGCATAGCCTTAAAAAATCTGCTGGGCCGCAGCCTGCCGGAGCAACTTACCGAGCGTAAAAACCTATTCCGCCGTTTACGTCAATTGCGCTTAATTCAATTAGCCAATGAAGATGCTTTAGAGCACGCTGAATTTTGGTTGAAAGTGCGCCCAATGATCATGAGTTATGTCAGTGATGAAGTATTAAGCACATTAGTGTCCGAGCAAGAGGAAGGCGAAGTGGTAGCGGCAGATGAAGCTGAGCCTGTATCGCAAGAAGCAAGCGATGTGATTGAATCCACTGAAACCCAAACATCAGAGGATAACAAACAAAATGAAGAGCAAGATGGCAAACAAGATACGTTAGCTCAAAGCCCAAGTGTATTTGCTGAGGAGTCTAAATAATGTTTCTTTATGAGTTTGTTAATGGTGAATTAGAAAGGGGCAATATGCCTGAAATCGAGTTTGCCCATTTGCGAGTGCGCCCTATTAACTTCTTTTGTACAGAACTTAAAGCGGAGACGATTTAGTTATGTTTTTGAAAAAATTCGTCTATGTAAATTGGGGTAATATCCCAGCCACTGATTTTGAATTTGGCCCCATAAATCTTTTAAGCGGTGGTAATGGTAGTGGTAAAACCACTGCGGCAGATGCCATTCAAACCATCATGACAGCCGCCCATGATAATTTATTTAATTACAACCCAGGTCAAGATGAAGCCACGCAAAAAGGTCGCGGCAAACAAGTGCGTACTTTAGCCTCTTATGTATTAGGGTGTGACGACGGCTCATATGCTCGCCCAGGGGGCGCCAATGGATATTTGGCAGCGGTATTTCACCCCACACAAGGGGAAAGCGGTCAACCATTTACCGCCATTATTGGTGTGAGTGCTTATATCGATAAAGCGGGCAATCAAGCGGTAGCGCGTCAAAGTGACTTCTTATTAATGATTGTGGCAGGGCATGAACTGACCCAAAGCGACTTTCTACTAGAAGAAAGCGACAGCAAACAAGTGGTGGCGGTAGATAAAATCTTCAAGCGTCTACAAAAACGCTGTGGGCAAAAGGCCGTAGAAAAATACGACACTAAAAAGCAATATCTTCGTCGTTTGTACAGCGCATTGCGTGGTCGTGATGATGCTGTGAGTGAACGTGAAGCATTAAATGCCGCCAAGGCTTTTTCACGCTTTATGGCATATAAACCCGTTAAAAGTATTAATGGATTTGTGGCTAATGAAATTTTAGAGAAAAAAGATTTAGGCGAGGCCATACGCAGTGTCTCAGATTTAATGAAAACCATTCATGCAATGGAATCCGATGCACAAGGCTTAATCGAAAATATCAATATCTTATTAGGCGCTAAGTCTAATAGCCAAACCTACATTGATCAGTGGATTGATTATCAGGTTGCCCATTATGTGGCAGCAAAGAGTCGCTATGTCGAAGACCAAAGCGCCTATCGAGATGCGAAAAATCAGCAGCAACAATTGCGCAGCGATTTGAATCACAAACAAAACGAACGTGAAACCGCTGAATCTCGCCGTAAGCAATCCCGTGAAGAACTAGTGGGATTGGAAGCGCGCCGTCAGGGAATTCCAGCGTTAAAAGATAAAGATCATTTAGAGCAAGAGATAGAAGGCTTTAAAAAGCAATTGCAACAGCAAGCGATTTTATTATTAGAGCAAGACAAACAGCTCAAATACACCTTAGATGCATCTAAAAGCATTTATAAAACCTTACAGAACACCAGTGTTGGTGTAGAAATCCCAGCGTTAAATGAGCGCAAGTTTTTATCACAAGGTAAGCAGGTGGTCGCTTTAGCGGATTCAGATCAACTGGACTTTCCCGCTATTTTGAACAAGGACATGATCGACATCTCACCGCTGGAAGCCCATTTAGATGACGGCATTCAGCGACAAGAACAAATCAACCAGTGGCGTGAACTTTGGTTTAATGCGGAACTCACCACAGAAGGGGTGAGCTTACGTGACCAGCTTGCTCGCTTGGCGGATCGCCGTGAACAAAAATTACAAAGCCAGCACAAGAAAATGCAACAAATCCAACAAGATATGGATCGCTTGCATTCAAGCCAAGTCAGTTACCCATACTTTGTTGAAGCCGCTTTAGATGCCATTCGTCGTGAGTACCCGCAGGCAGATCCAAAAGTCTTGTGTGACTATGTTGAAGTACTGGACTCTGATTGGCAGAACGCCATTGAGGGTTACATTGGCGGTGCGCGTTTCTCTATTGTGGTTGAAGAAGATTACGAATCTGATGCCATTAGCATTGTACGTAACATGCCTGGCGGTAACCGAGCCCGCGTGATTCAAGGCAGCAAGGCCAAACAAGACGCCGATCGTCAAAAGGTGCCGCATAACTCCATTATGCATCTTATGAAATTTGAGCATGCCACTGCCAAGCATTACCTAATGGCCAGTTACGGCAGTGTAGAACAAGTACCCGATGCTCAAGCTCTGCGTAAAACACGCCGTGGTTTAACCAAGCAAGGTATGGGTTCTGGATCGTATTCCATGTATCGCTGTGACATGAGTGATACTGAATTGGTGTTTGGGCAAGGTGCACGCGAACGCGCGCTAAGTGCCAAGCAGCGTGAATTTCAGCAATTGGCGGAACAAGCCAGTAATGCACAGCAAAACCAACGAGAAGCACAAGATTTACTATTAGCGGTGAATCAATTACGTCATCTTGCGTATGCTGATCAATTGCAACAAATGGTGAGCGTGAATCGTCAATGGCGAAATGCCGAGAAACAGCTTGATCAAATAGATTTGTCAGACTTCTCATTATTAGAAGATGAATACAGAGAACTGGCGGAACAAGCGCAGACATTAGATGAACAAATTCAGCGTCTAGATGGGGAGCTAGGTCGCACGGCTCAACAATTAAAAGAAAGCGAGAAACGCTGCGCAGTGCTTAGCGATCAGCAAGAATTCACAGCAGAAAAAGCGGATTCTAACGAAGATAACTTACGCTCCATTAGTAAGGTTTGGCCGGACTTTGATGTTGAGAAATGCTTAATCGAAGCAGATGAAGAAGCAGCACGCACCACAGCGGAAATCGCACAGAATCAACAGCAAGCCATTTTAAGTGAATTAAATAGCCGCGCTCAAAGTGTGGACCGAGCCATCGCTGAACATAATCAGCGTTGCCAAACCTTGGATGCCATTGTTTATGCACCGGATTATACGGACGAACATAGCGCCCGATTCTTCCAAGATATATGCGATGTTCAGCGTGAAGTGGATCGGATTCATAACCGCTTGAAAAATAACATCTTGGTAGAAAAACAAGACAAGCTATCTAGCTTAAAAGACAGCTTTGATAACGCGTTTGTAACTAATTTATGTCACGCCATTTACCAAGCCATTAGCGAAGGTAAGCGTACCTTAGAAGATATGAACAGCGAGTTACGTCATCATAGATTCGGTACCGATAAAGAATGTTACTGGTTCGATTGGGAATGGGTGCCAGAATTTAAAGATTACTGGAACTTCTTTGAAGAGGTCATCAAGAATCCATCCATTGGTGAAGGGCAAACTTTATTCGAAGTGGAGCTTAGCCAAAAGAGCGCTAAGGTGCGCAGTCAATTAATGGAAATGCTATTAAGTGACGACGAACAAAAAGCCATGCGTGAGTTAGAACGTTTGTCGGATTATCGTAATTATCGTAACTACGAAATTTATAAACAACCTGAAGGTAAAGAACCAATTGCCTTATCGCAATACGGTACTGGCTCTGGCGGTCAGTTAGAAACCCCTGCCTATATTATTCGTAGTGCGGCTATTACCTCAGCCTTCCGCTTTAATAAAGGGGATACTCACCTGCGTATGGTGTTAGTGGATGAAGCCTTTAGTAAAATGGATGAAACCCGCTCGAAAGAAGTGATCAACTATTTAACTGAAAGCCTAGGGTTACAGTTATTGTTCATCATGCCGACCAGTAAATCTGGCCCATTTATGGATCTGATTTCAAACCAATACGTATTCAGTAAAGTACCGCTAGCCGCAGGTAAGCGTGGTGAATTGAATACGCGAGTATTGGTTGACAGGCAGCAATGCAATAAAGAGAAGATTCAAGATTTGTGGGCGCATCATAGAAGAGTGGTACGACAGCAAGCCGAATTGGACTTTATGGAAGAGTTTGCCTAATTAAGCTGATTATCGTCGTCATAGCTTTGTTGAAGTTGATTTTTTAAATACTCATTTAGCGGACTAAACTCCGTTTTAAAAAATCAACTTCGCCTCGCTCTGACTTCCTCAATCGAGCTTAATTTCGAGCTAGCAGCGTTGCTTATGCTGCGTTAACGGATACTTCAAAAATACTCACAAGCTTTGCTTGAACAAACTTTAGTTTGGCCCGAAGGGTGAGTGCAACGAATACTTACTACAGTAAGCTCCGTTTTTTGAAGAATCCTTTTCCTTGCCTAAACTGCCTCGCTAACGCTCTAAGTCTGTCTACTTTCTCTATTTAATTTCAATGGATATATTAAGGATAATCACGTATGAAAGTGGCAAAGATTGAAGCTGGTAATTATCTTGCTGCAGATGGTCGAAGAATAATTAAAGATGGTTCTATTGGTATATTAAAAAGTCGATGGCAATATTGATTTTGGGCCGGTACCTACACTGACTACTGCAAAGGAATATGTAAGTACTGGAAGTATAGGCTTAACTAAACACAACTTAGATTCGAAACATGGTAGAAAGCAAAGTAAAAAAGAATTTAATACTTTTTTAGCATCAGAAGCGAAAAATGGTAATTTCGCACCTTTATTATTAACCTTAGGCGTTTTGTTTGCTTTTGCGTTGATAGCGATATTCGTAAATCAAAGTTGAAAAGCTTTATTTAGAGCTTTCTTCCTTCAACTTATCCCGCACATTCATCAGCACTTTCCCATAAGTATTCTCAGCGCGGCGATCTCGCCCACAGCCCCAGTAATAATCATAGCTGCTGTTTTCTACTAATTTTTTATCGCCAGTGGCTAATAGTTTCTCAGCGATTTGTGGGTAAGTTTTGCATTTGGTGTAAATGGCGCGGGTCATCAAGACTTGTCTGAGTTTTTTCCAACCTTTTTTCTTTGAAAATAACTTCCATTTAGTAAATGCTAAAACATCATTTGCGCTTTTCAGTGCTAAAATTTTGCTTTTAATAGTTGGATTATCAAATAAGCTGGCTTGGTAGTAATGCTCAGCTGTCGGCCATTCTTGCCCTTCTAAAGAAAAAGGGTGGTGAGAAGCACTGCCTAATGGCTCATCGGTATCGTGACGAGAAAAGAAAATATCGTTGACGTTTTCTTCAGGGAATAATCCAGCGGTCATGGCTTGTTACTTATTTTAATCGGTTCAATTCGCCATGGTATGAGGGGGCTAGGTTTAATGCAAGAGTAGGGTGTGTTTCATTTGCTATAAACACAGGTTACAAATTGTCACGAGGGTGTAGGCGTAGTTGGTCTATACTGGTGAATGATATGCGGTTACCTAAAGAGTCGTTATGAAATCAATAATCATCCTTAGCTTGTTGCTGTTCTGTTCTTGTTTATGCGCCCGAGGTTTGGATTACCGCTTGTTCCAGTATCCTGTGGAAGATGCGAAAAAGAGCGCATCAAGTGTCTATCCTGTTTTTATGGCTTACATTGTGGGAGAAAATAAAGAGAATAGAATCCCCGGTGTTGAAGCGACTCACATAGACATCATTAAAAAGAAATACCGCGTTAAAATCATGAATGAATTTCGCTTATACGATCACTCTGAGATGGGTATCGATGAAAAAATTCTGCTAGAACGTTATTGCACTCGATATAACCGTCAATTGGTGAATTCCCTAGGATTGTGACATGCTATGGGCTCGAACATGATTTAGGTTCAGCTATGCTATGTAACCCCGGTTGTGGAGCCTGTTGTATTGCTCCCTCTATATCCAGTGCTATCCCAGGTATGCCTAACGGTAAAGTAGCAGGAGAGCGTTGCATTCAGCTTGATGAGAATAATTTATGTAAAATCTTTGCTCGCCCTGAGCGTCCAAAGGTTTGTGAGCAGTTCATTGCAGAGAAAGAGATTTGCGGTGACTCAGCCCAAGAAGCTATGGATAACTTGATTCAATTGGTCCATCTAACCCACATCTCAAATTAGAGTGCCACTGTGTATCGTATTAATATCTATGTACCTTTAGATCATGCTCAGGTAGTCAAACAGGCCATGTTTGATGCCGGAGCGGGGCGCATTGGTTTGTATGAGCATTGTTGTTGGCAAACCCAAGGGCAAGGTCAGTTTAAGCCCATGCAAGGGTCTAATGCGTTTATCGGTGAGGTAGGTGAGCTAGAAATAGTGAACGAGCTTAAAATCGAAATGGTGTGTGAGGAACACTGTATTAAAGCGGTAATGGCCGCCATGAAGGCAGCACATCCTTATGAAGAGCCTGCTTATGATGTTTATCAGCCCATAACTGGCTTTTAGCTTATACGGGCAATACGGTCTTTAACGTCAATATTCCATATGCGGGTTTGTATCTCACCGTTTTTCACATCATTCAAATAATGTTCGATTGTTTGCTTGACGGTTGGAAAGGCGATTTCAGTCCAAGGAATATCCGTAAAGTTAAATAGTTTTACTTCTAAACTTTCACTGGTTTTTAATGCATGCTCTGGGCTGTCTAATTGGGTGAAAAAGAAGATATGCACTTGTGATATAAATGGCACCGTAATAGCGCTTAGCATTTGTCCACAAGTGACATTGATACCTGCTTCTTCAAGGGTTTCTCGTGCCGCCCCCTGTTGCAAGCCTTCACCATTTTCCATAAAGCCAGCAGGTAGTGTCCAATAGCCTTTCCTTGGCTCGATAGCACGTTTACATAACAGAATTTGACCTTCAAAAACTGGTAACGTACCTGCGACAATTCTTGGGTTTACATAATGAATGGTGCCACAGGACGTGCATATGGCACGCTCTCTATTATCCCCTTCAGGTATAGAGTATTGAACTGGGTGGGCACATTCACTGCAAAATTTCATGGGGAAGCAATCACCTTAAAAGAAAGGCCGCAGTATAGCGGCCAAAGGAAAGGCAAGGCAAAGAATTCCAGCGAGCTAAAGTACTTCCGTAGGGAATTTCAGGACTTTAGCAGGTTCAGCGATACTTGGCAGTGGAGTGTCTGTGTCGCCATCAATACCGTTAATATAGGTTTTAAGCTCTAGTAATGATTCGTTCATCATCCGGCTGATTTCAATGCAGGCCTGCATTGGGTTTTTACTTAATAGACGCTTACCATCAATTTGAAACTGCAAGCCATGTAAACGCTGACGGTATTCTTCTGGTGCTGATTGGATGGCATCACGTACCATCTCTAAGCGTAAGCGCTCTAAGGCATCTGGATCATTTTTGGCCATTTCGGCCATGCGTTCAAAACTGGGTAATGGCTTTTTCATAAAGCTTCTCTGAATTATGTAACTGATTGTAATAGTTTATCAATCAAGGGCTTACGCCATAAGCTTGTCACAGCGCGTACTTCATGCTTGACCCCAAGGTATAAGGCAGGCATAAAAACCCATAGTTGAATTATAAAAGATAAAAATCCTTATAATTCAAAAGGTTATAAATTCGATCAATGTTTGTCATTGCGCTTTTTATCCAAATTGTGAATAGATAGCCGGATATTTAGGCGTAAATCTTATAAGTTGATTTGTAACAGCAATGCTAAGCGTACTTGAATTGGCACAGTTACAGTTACTAACTGATTAAAAGAGCAAAATTGGTTAGAATACGTGCATGAAGTGAGGTGGCCCATGGTACTCGATATATTAATAACAAAAGCGCAGGCCCATAAACCAAGAACCTTAAGTGAACGGGGTTTAGCTGAGGCAGGGGTGTTAGTCGCAATTACCGACGAAGCTGATCCGCAAGTGATATTAACCCTCAGGTCAAGTGATATGCCCACCCATAAGGGTGAAGTGGCATTTCCCGGCGGCAAGCGAGAAGATAATGATGTAGACATCATTGCAACGGCACTGCGTGAGGCTCAAGAAGAGATTCATCTTGATCCGAGTGAGGTCGATGTTATTGGAACCTTGGATCAGGTTATCTCCCGTTATGGCTTTTTGGTAACGCCGGTTTTGGCCATTGTGCATAAAGATGCTCACATCAATGCAGACTCAAGAGAGATTGATTCGGTGTTTAAAGTGCCATTGTCGTTCTTTACGCAAGGTCAGCCTGATCAGATAGATGTATTTGGTCGCTTTAAGGGGCCTAGATGGTATTTTGAAGACTATACCATCTGGGGATTAACTGCTGTGATGCTTGGTGAGATGTTCAATTTATTTTTTGATACAGAGTTTGAAATTTTATTAGATTCATTAGATGGATTGATGGAAACGTAATAATTCCAAATGATAAAAAGATTTAGGTAAAAACATGGTTTATGAATTAGCAGAACGTAAAATTGATCTTCAAGGAGAAGATCATTTCATTGCAGACAGCGCCCAGCTAATTGGCAGTGTAGTCATGGAAAATAACACATCGGTTTGGTTTAACGCTGTTATTCGTGCTGATAATGATGTGATTACCATTGGTGAAAACAGCAATGTCCAAGACGGAGCCATCTTGCATACAGACTCTGGCATTGAACTCTCCATAGGAAAAGGCGTAACCATTGGGCATAAAGCTATGCTACATGGCTGCGACGTAGGGGATTATAGTTTAATTGGTATTAACGCAGTGATATTAAACGGCGCTAAAATTGGTAAGCACTGCATCATAGGTGCTAATGCTTTAATTCCAGAGGGCATGGTTGTACCGGATGGCTCCATGGTTCTCGGAAGTCCTGGTAAAGTTAAAAAAGAGCTATCAGAGGATCAAAAAACGCAGCTTGAGTTGAGCGCCGCTCATTATGTACATAATTTTAAGCACTATAAAAAGCACTTAAAACCCATGACGATCCTTGAAGTTAAATAAGTGAATCCTATGAGCGACAAAAATATTTTAAGCATGGTCAAATCCCCTTGTGTAGCAGTGTGTGCGCTGGATGAAAATGATGTGTGCATTGGTTGCTATCGCACAGGCGATGAGATCATGAATTGGGGTACTATGGATAATACCCAAAAACACAGCGTGTTAAAAAACGTAGCAGAGCGTGAAAAAGCATCAGGAAATTTAATGACTTTCTAACCCTGTTATTAATTCTTCTTTTAAAACGGCGTTATTGTTATCAATAGCGCCGTTTTACGTTTATTAACCTATGAAGCCATAAATCAAATTTGATACACTCATTTTTATTTTTCGAGGGCATGGTATGTCAATCAGCTTAGGTACACCGTTAAGTTCAAGCGCAAAAAAAGTGTTGTTATGTGGTTCAGGGGAATTAGGCAAGGAAGTGGCAATTGAATTACAACGCCTAGGCGTAGAGGTAATAGCGGTTGACCGTTACGCCAATGCCCCAGCCATGCAAGTAGCTCATCGCTCTCATGTGATTAGTATGCTGGATGGCGATGCACTGCGCAGGGTGATTGAGCAAGAAAAACCGGATTTAATTGTTCCTGAAATTGAAGCTATTGCCACAGAGACACTAGCGGAGCTTGAGCAAGAAGGCTTTACGGTTATTCCAACTGCCAAAGCCACCCAGCTCACCATGAACCGTGAAGGCATTCGCCGCTTAGCCGCTGAAACACTTAATTTAAAAACCAGCGCTTATGAGTTTGCGCAAACTAAAGGTGAGTACTTAGCGGCTATTAAAAATATTGGTCTGCCTTGTGTGATTAAACCCATCATGAGTTCTTCTGGTAAAGGACAGTCCTTGTTGCGAAATGAAAACGAAATTGATGCTGCTTGGGATTATGCTCAAGAAGGTGGTCGCGCAGGAAAAGGAAAGGTTATTGTTGAAGGTTTTGTGGATTTTGATTTTGAAATTACGTTATTGACTATTCGTCATCGTGATGAAAATGGAGAGATCACGACTTCTTTTTGTGCGCCTATCGGGCATCGCCAAGAAAACGGTGATTATCAAGAATCTTGGCAGCCTCAAGCCATGACAAATGCCGCATTAACAGCGGCACAAAATATGGCTAAAGAGGTGACATCTGCATTAGGTGGTAAAGGCCTGTTTGGTGTTGAGTTATTTATTAAAGGCGATGAGGTGATTTTTAGTGAAGTCTCTCCGCGCCCTCACGATACAGGTTTGGTGACTTTGATTTCTCAAGACTTATCTGAGTTTGCATTACATGCCCGTGCAATCTTAGATTTGCCTATTCCACAAATAAAACAAAACGGGCCAAGTGCATCTAGTGTGATTCTAGTGAGTGGTGAAAGTCGTAATGTGCAGTTTTTAAATTTAGAAAACGCACTGTCTATTCCTAATACACAATTGCGCTTGTTCGGTAAACCTGAGGTTAGCGGTACTCGTCGTATGGGGGTTGCATTAGCAACAGGACAAAACATCGAAGAGGCCAAGCAAACCGCTATTGCATGCTCGAGTGCAGTGCAGGTGCAATTATAAATATAGCTGGGCTTAGGCTCGGCTAAACCCAATGGCAATGATCCCCATTAAAACTAGTACACCGCCGAACATTTGGTGGCTTGTGAGTACCTGTCCTAAAAAAAGATAACTTAATACCAATGATGCAACTGGCTCGAAATTTAACATAGGTGAATTTCGAGCCATATCTAATTTAGGGGTTAATACAAATAACAAGGTAATGGCAATACCGTATAACACCGCCAAACTTAATAATCCCATCCAGCCTGTTGTGTTATTAGGTAAATTGATTCCCCCCGGAAGCACATCTAAGGCACCGGCCATCAGCATTAATATCACCGCAATGAGCATGGTGTAGCTACTGCGAACAGAGCCTGCAATACCTGCTAGTTGGTACTGTGTGAGCCACATAATAAAAGTAAGCAGTATGGCAGATATAAAAGCAAGCATGACACCTTGAAGCCATTGCTGCGAGATTTCTAGCTTACTATTAACGTCTAGTGCAAAAAATAAACCCGTCACAATTATTATGAGAAATAGGAAAGTTTTTAAATTAGGCAAGCGCTTTCCAGTCGCCCAGTTAGCCAAAATAAACATCATTGGCCATGTATTAACAATTAATAGGGCTAACGGAATTGGTATTAAATTAATAGCACTGTATAGGCTAAGACTTTGCCCTGTAATCAAAAAACCTATTAGCAGTTGCCATGATCTTTGGTGTTTGGGGATCACCATAGATGCTTGTCGTAACTTAACGATGGTTAGCATAAATATCAGTGCCATGGCGCTACGAGCTAAAACGGCTAGCAAAAGGCCTGCACCATTATCAAACGCAAATCGAGCGCCAATATGGTTTCCAGCAAAAATGGTGGCCGCTAAAATTAAAAGAGTAATCGCAACAGGACGGGTAAAAAATTCAGTAGGATGATTCATAACGTCCTGTTTAGCTGGGGAGAAAATTAGAGTTCGACCTTAGCGTCATATGGGAAACGAATATGTAGCATGACATAGTCTTCTCTGAAGCGACCAAGATTACGGCCGTTACTCATTTCATGCTCAATATTCTAAGTGTGTTTTTGACCAAGTTCGAAATGAAAATATTTTATGGGCTTTATGGTTAAGCTATAACCAGCGCTGGTACCAATACTTAAAAAGTGGTTTTCATCAAATTGATCCGTTTCCATGTATAGATAAGTAGCATCTAACCCAATGGAGCCGCCTAAGTGGGCAATACTGCCAAAGCCGAATCCAAGAGCTGATGATCCTTAAATATAAATGACTTATTAGCCTATGATCAGGGCTTTAGAATCTTAGCCGAAGCAATCGTGTTTGCTCTGGTTTTTAAAATCTCGATTTTATAATCTTCAACCTTTAAGCACACATTGTTTTCCGGAATAGATTCAAGGTATTCGATGATTAAACCGCTGAAAGTTTTTGGGCCGTCCAGTGGTAAATCAAACTTCAATGCTTTGTTCAGTTCGCGAATGGTGGTGGTGCCATCTATGATATAACTGCCATCTTCTTGTGGTGTAATATCTTGGCTGGCAGCTGATGCATCACTGGTGAAGTCGCCGACAATTTCCTCAAGAATATCTTCAAGAGTGGCTATACCCTGAACGGCGCCGTACTCATCTACTACAATTGCAATGCGTCGCTGCTCTGTTTGAAAGTTAAACAGTTGGTTGTGTAATTGTGCGGTTTCAGGAATAAAATAAGGCTCGCGGGTTACTTGCAATAACTCAGCCTTGTTAAAGGACTCCTGAGCTAGAATTTTTGCGGCATTCCGCATGTGCAACACACCAATAATATTATTAATGTTGCCTTTCCAAACCGGTAAACGAGTATGCTGTGACGTGCGCATGATGTTTTCAATATCACGAATATCTTCGTCAAGATCAATGCCCACGATTTCGTTACGTGGCACCATAATATCGTTCACTCGAACGGTTTCTAAATCTAAAATAGATAACAGCATCTGTTGACGTCGAGGTGGAATCAAAGCTCCTGCCTCGTGTACCAGTGTGCGGAATTCTTCAGTGCTAAGTAAGTCTTTACTGCCTTGATCCAGCTTTAACCCGGTAATTTTGATTAAAACATTCGCTATCGCGTTTACCACATAAACAAACGGCATTAATAGAATTAATAGAGGCTGAAGTAAATAGCTGGCTGGGAATGCTACCTTTTCAGGATGATTAGCGGCGATGGTTTTCGGAGTAACCTCCGAAAAAATCAAAATGACCAAAGTCAGTAGCACTGTGGCAATGGTGACACCTAGTTCTGGGTTATCAACCCAAATACGTTGAGCAATAATAGTAGCAATGGAGGCAGCAGCAATATTGACAAAATTATTGCCAATTAGAATAACCCCTATGAGGCGATCTGTTCGGTTGAGAAGTTTACTTGCACGCTTGGCACCGCCGTGGCCCTGCTTGGCAAGATGGCGCATACGATAACGATTGAGGGACATCATCCCAGTTTCAGAGCTTGAGAAAAACGCAGAAAAAATAACAAGGAAAAATAACGCTGCAAATAACAGGCTTAAGGGTATGTCGCTCACGTAGCGGTCCTAGAGGCTTAAGTTGGCGCTAGTGTAGCAGAAAAGCCAGTTAACCAAAGATCAAAAATAGGTTTAATTAAGCTCAGGCTAGCGCTTTAAAATGATCTCAAGTACTAATTTACTACCGAAATAAGCTAATACCAATAAGGCCGTGCCCACCAGTGTCCATTTACTTGCAATATTACCGCGCCAGCCAAAGCGCCAGTGGCCAAGCAAAAGCGCTGTATAGGTCATCCATGCCATGAGAGTGAATGCGGTTTTATGTACAAGGTGCTGAGCAAACAAATCATCTAAAAAGAAGAAGCCGGACAATATTGCCAAACTTAATAACAAGGTGCCCACACTAATCATGTCAAACAATAGGCGATCCATGGTTTGCAGTGGCGGAAGCACACGAATAATGCCAGACATGTGTTTATGTTTAAGCTGTCTGTCTTGAATAATGAGTAAAATTGCCTGAACCGCAGCGATACTCAGCACACTATACGCCATGATAGAAAGCAAAATATGGCTAAGTAGACCTTTGTCGTACGGCTCTTGAGGTGCACCATCGTGAGCTGTGAATAAGCTGCCAAGAATGATTAATGCCGACATGGGAAATACCCCAAGAAACAAGGTTTCTAGAGGTTTACGTAAAGCGCTTATGACAATGAGAGTGCTAATTACCAATGCAATCAGGGAAGCCATGTGAAGGAAGCTTAGGCTAACAGGCTGAGTAAATATTGGTAAAAACCAAGCAAAACCATGAAAAATAACCGCCGCACTGCCAAGCCCTAATACACGTTTACGAGTCAGTGGGTTCGGCTGATGAATAGCGGAGTATTGCAAATAGGCACTGGCCGAATATAAAGCAATGGCAATAAGAGCAAACAGCGTAACCATAAAAATGGTAAATTCCTAAAAACGAGGGTGGTTATTTGGGACGCCGTCACTAAATCAAAGACAGATGCGTTTGAAGAGTGAGTTATCCGGCGCTTCCCTATATAATGTTGCTCAATTGTGCATATAGACGCGCCAGATGTATAGAGTTATCCCCTTTTTTCTGGGTTTCATCGATCATGGACGCCTTAAATTGAGACAGTAATATGTTTGAAAACTTACAAGACCGTTTAAATGGTGCCCTGCGTGCTATTAGTGGCAAAGCCAAAATAACCGAAGACAACATCAAGGGTACTTTGCGTGAAGTGCGCATGGCTTTGTTAGAGGCTGACGTTGCTTTACCAGTTGTTAAAGAGTTTACCAATCAAGTAAAAGAGCGCGCCATTGGCTCTGAGGTGCTAAAAAGCCTAAGCCCAGGCCAAGCCTTGCTTAAAATTGTCCATGAAGAACTTCAAAGTGTCATGGGTGAGGCTAACGAAGGCCTTGATTTAGCCGCCAAGCCACCTGCTATTATCTTAATGGCCGGCCTTCAAGGTGCGGGTAAAACCACCACCGTGGCTAAATTAGCCAAATACTTGCAAGAACGTGAAAAGAAAAAAGTTATGGTGGTTTCGGCGGATGTTTATCGCCCCGCGGCCATTAAACAGCTTGAAACCTTAGCCGGTGAAGTGGATGCCAAATTCTTCCCTTCTGATATTTCGCAAAAACCCGTAGATATTGCTAAAGCGGCTATTGCTGAAGCGAAAACCCAGTTTTCTGATGTGCTAATTGTGGATACAGCAGGTCGTTTAGCTATAGATGAAGCCATGATGGCAGAAATCCAGCAATTACATAAAGCCATCGACCCGGTGGAAACCTTGTTTGTGGTAGATGCCATGACGGGCCAAGATGCTGCCAACACGGCAAAAGCTTTTAATGAAGCCTTGCCATTGACTGGTGTTGTAATCACCAAAGCCGATGGTGATGCCCGAGGTGGTGCAGCGTTATCGGTACGCCAAATTACCGGTAAGCCCATTAAGTTCATGGGTATGGGTGAGAAAATAGAAGCCCTTGAGCCTTTTCACCCTGATCGTATTGCTTCGCGTATTTTGGATATGGGTGACGTACTGTCTCTTATCGAAGAAGCTGAACGTAAAATTGATAAAGAAAAAGCCGATAAACTGGCTAAAAAGATCAAAAAAGGCAAAGGTTTTGATTTAGAAGATTTCCGTGACCAATTGCTGCAAATGAAAAACATGGGCGGCTTAATGGGCATGATGGACAAGCTGCCGGGTATGGGGAATATGGGTCAGCAAGCTGGTCAAATGGATGCGGCTGAAAAACAACTCTCTCAAACTGAAGCGGTGATCAATTCTATGACCCCGCTAGAACGTCACTTTCCAGATAAAATTAACGGCTCACGCAAAAAGCGTATTGCTGCAGGTTCAGGCACTGACATTCAAACCATTAACCGTGTATTGAAGCAGCACAAGCAAATGCAAAAAGTCATGAAAAAAATGACGGGCAAAGGCGGTATGCGCAAAATGATGGGCGCCATGAAAGGCATGGGTGGAAGTGGTGGCCCAGGCGGAATGCCGGGTGGTGGAATGCCTCCGGGAATGGGTGGCGGCGGTTTTCCGTTTAAATAGTTCAACTGTAGCCTGATAGCTCGAATCAAGCCCTCAATGTTGCATCAATATTGGGGGGTTTGTCTTAAACAAGCTTGGCGGGAGACGGGAGACGCAGCTAAAGTTATCGATACGCTTGAGTTTAAGTCGAAGGCTACAGGGAAATAACGCGCATTGAATAGTAGAAAAGATTGACAATATAGACGAGAAATTCACGCTGTTTTGTCCAGCGTCCAGCGTCCAGCGTCCAGCGTCCAGCGTCCAGCGTCCAGCGTCCAGCGTCCAGCGTCCAGCGTCCAGCGTCCAGCGTCCAGCGTCCAGCGTCCAGCGTCCAGCGTCCAGCGTCCAGCGTCCAGCAATAATTACCCCTTTCCTCTTTCGCTTACTTCCTATACAATACGCGCCCCTTATAGTGCGTCTGGCCTATGGTGGAGATAAATCCCCATGGCGAGATGCTTTGTTAAACGGTAGGTGATACCAAAGCCTGCCCATAAAAGAGAAGAAACTGTCGCATGGTAGTAATTCGATTAGCCCTTGGTGGCTCTAAAAAACGTCCTTTTTATCATTTGTCTGTAGCGGATCAGCGTTTTCCACGCGACGGTCGCTTCATTGAGCGTGTAGGTTTCTTCAACCCTGTAGCTCGTGGTCAAGAAGAGCGTCTACGTGTTGATCTAGAACGCGTTGAATACTGGATGAGCAAAGGCGCTCAGCCAAGTGATCGTGTTGCTAAGCTTCTGAAAGAAGTTAAAAAGCAACAAGCTGCTAGCTAATTGGGTAGGTAATAAGACACTTTGATGAGTAATACACCAGAGAATTTAACCGTTATCGGCAAAGTGACCGGCGTGTATGGCATTAAAGGTTGGGTGAAAGTGTTTAGTCACACTGAACTCAAGGAGAATGTGTTCTCCTACGGTGATTGGCTGTTGAACATGAACGGCCAGTGGACACCGGTTAAAGTGAATAACTGGCGTACCCAAGGTAAAGGCATAGTTGCTCAACTTGACGACTGCCACGATCGGACTCTGGCGCAAAAGTATTGCCAATGTGACATTGCTGTCCCTATGGATGCGCTGCCAGATGTCGAAGAAGGCGAGTTTTATTACCATCAATTGAAAGAATTATTGGTGGTTACCACTGAAAAAATAGTGCTTGGTCAAATAGACCATCTGTTTAATAACGGCGCCAACGATGTTCTCGTTGTTAAAGCCACGAAAGACAGTATTGATGGACGCGAACGCTTGTTGCCGTATACGAACGACTGCATTCAAAACATCGACTTAGAAGCCGGCACTATAGAAGTTGATTGGGATCCGGAATTCTAATCATGCAATTTGGCATCATCTCCATATTTCCTGAGATGTTCCAAGCGCTGACTGAAAGCGGGGTAACCGGCCGAGCAGTCAGCAAAGGGTTGGTGGACATAACTTGTTGGAATCCTCGTGATTTCACCACAGACAGACACCAAACCGTGGACGATCGCCCTTATGGCGGAGGTCCAGGCATGTTGATGAAGGTAGAGCCGCTAGAGCACGCCATTGGTGCTGCAAAAGCCAAGCTTGGCCCAAACAGCAAAGTAATTTATCTGTCGCCACAAGGTCAGCAGTTGACACAAGCGGGGGCAGAAAATCTGGCCAAAGAAGAGGCTTTAATCTTCTTGGCTGGCCGTTACGAAGGGGTAGACGAGCGCTTGATTCAAGCGCAGGTGGACGAAGAATGGTCCATCGGCGACTACGTTCTAAGTGGTGGTGAACTGGCCGCTATGGTGATGATGGATAGCATCATTCGATTAGTGCCAGAGGTACTAGGGCATGAAAAGAGTGCCGTCGAAGACTCGTTTGTCGATGGCCTATTAGATTGTCCACACTATACCCGACCAGAAGTGTATGGCGGTGAATCAGTACCAGTTGTATTACTCAGTGGTAATCACAAAAAAATTGAGCGCTGGCGCCTTAAACAAGCGTTAGGGCGTACCTGGCAACGCAGGCCAGATTTGCTGGCAAAAAGGCAACTCAATAAAGATGAGCAGGCCCTTTTGCAAGAATTTATTCGAGACGTTCAAGATCCCAGTGATACTTGAACCTATCCGAAACAACTTAGGAGCTTAGTCATGAGCAGCAAAAACAAAATTATTCAGGCCATCGAGTCTGCACAGTTGAAATCCGATATCCCAGAATTTGGTGCCGGTGATACTGTTGTTGTACAAGTTAAAGTAAAAGAAGGTAACCGTGAGCGTCTTCAGGCATATGAAGGTGTTGTAATCGGTAAGCGTAACCGTGGCCTGAACTCAGCGTTCACAGTACGTAAAATCTCTAACGGTGTTGGTGTTGAGCGTACTTTCCAAGCGCACAGCCCGCTAATCGACAGCGTTGAAGTGAAACGTCGTGGTGATGTTCGTAAAGCGAAACTTTACTACCTACGTGAGCGTTCTGGTAAATCAGCACGTATCAAAGAGAAGCTATCTAAGTAAATTTTACTTAAAAGCACTCTTAAAAAACCCGCCTTGTGCGGGTTTTTTGCGTTTAACAAAACGTAAAAGGGTTATAAGTAAGATAAATCAAGCGCTGATGTGGCCTCAAGAGGGCTGTTTAAGTGTTAAAAACTGCGGCCTGAGGTTTTTCCATGTCACGACTTTGGTGGCCGTTAATCACATTCCCCATATTGTCACTGGAACTTAAAGGGGGATCAATGTTCTAATTAGCACACAAATATAAACAGAGACCCAATATGGCAATTTTCAGAACCCTAGGTGTTGTAACCCTAGCAATGCTTACAGGCCTGCTGCAGGCAGAAGAGCTCAGCGTTGAAGACACTATAGGTAAAGCATTGATCAATGCGCAGCCTAATTTAATTATTAAAAGTGCCACCCAAGTGCCGGGGCAAAATCTATATGAAGTGGAGCTGATTTCAGGAGACACCCTGTACAGCACACCAGATGGCCAATACCTAATTCACGGTTCATTGTATAAAACAGAAGTTGGTGGATTGGTGAATGTAACTGAACAAAAAGGCGCTGAAAAACGTGCGGCTTTAATAGCTCAACTTGATCCAAAAGAAATGGTTGTGTTTAAAGGCAAAGGGGAAGAAAAAGCAATAATCAACGTATTCACTGATGTAGATTGTGGATACTGCCGCAAGCTGCACCGCGAAGTACCGCGCCTAAACGAAATGGGTGTGACGGTTCAATACATGGCTTACCCTCGAGCAGGGGTATATGAAGATCGTAAACAGACTAAGCTCACCGGATCATACAAAAAGCTAAAAAGCGTTTGGTGTGACGAAGACCGTTCAGCAGCTATGAATAAAGCCAAAGCCACGGGTTTTATTAAAGAAAACCTAGGCTGTGATGCACCAATTGAAAAGCAACTAGCACTGGGTGCAGAGTTTGGTGTACGTGGTACTCCAGCCATACTATTGCCAAACGGTGAAATGGTACCTGGCTATATGGCTGCTGATGAGTTGGTGAAAAAACTTGGCCTATAAGCCAGTAAAAAAACACTGATACGTAAAATCATCAAAGCCCCAGAGTGAAAGCTCTGGGGCTTTTCTATTTATGCCTTAAATCCCCTGTAATAGTTGAAATACCCCCTGCCTGTTGCCCCTTGATTGTGGTACATTTAGCGCCCAAAATTTTTACATTCCTGACGCGATATCAGTTAGGCATCAACATAACGGAGACCATGTTGTGAAACCGGTTAAAGTGGGCATCTGTGGGTTCGGCACCGTTGGCGGTGGCACATTCAACGTACTAGTAGAAAACGCGGCAGAAATTGCTCGTCGTGCTGGGCGTGACATTATTATTGAGCAAGTGGGCGCTCGTCGTGAAAACCCAGCTTGTGATACCAGCAATACCAATATCACTCGTGATATTTTTGATGTGGCTCGTAATCCAGAAATCGATATCGTGGTTGAGCTTATCGGTGGTTATGACGTAGCAAAAGAGCTCGTACTTGAAGCCATTAAAAACGGCAAACACGTGGTAACCGCTAACAAAGCGTTGATAGCAGTACACGGTGCTGAAATATTCAAAGCCGCCAAAGCCGCTGGCGTGAGTGTTGGTTATGAAGCCGGTGTAGCTGGTGGTATTCCAGTGATCAAAGCCATTCGTGAAGGCCTAGCTGCAAACAAAATTGAGCGTGTAGCGGGTATCATTAACGGTACAGGCAACTTCATTTTGACTGAAATGCGTGACAAAGGTCGTGATTTCAACGACGTATTAGCCGAAGCCCAAGCACTGGGTTATGCCGAAGCCGATCCAACCTTTGATGTAGAAGGTATCGACGCTGCTCACAAGTTAACCATATTATCATCGATCTCCTACGGCATTCCGTTACAGTTCGATAATTGCTTTACCGAAGGCATCAGCAAAATCACTCGTGAAGATGTGCAATACGCAGAAGAACTTGGCTACCGTATTAAACACCTAGGTGTAAGTGCTCGTAATGAAAACGGCATCGACCTTCGTGTGCACCCAACGCTAATACCAGAAACCAACATGGTTGCAAAAGTAGACGGCGTAATGAATGCCGTAGCGGTAAAAGGCAGCGCGGTACAAGACACACTATTTTGTGGCCCAGGTGCTGGTGCTGGCCCTACTGCTTCTGCAGTTGTGGCGGACATCATTGATATCGCCCGCGGGATTCAAGTAGAAGCGCTATCGTTCGATAGCCTAGAAGATGTCACAGTACTGTCTATTGATGAAATTGAAACCGGTTGCTACTTGCGTATGCAAGCACTGGATAAAGCCGGTGTATTGGCCAAAATTGCCAGCATCTTGAGCAACAAAGGCATCAGTATCGAAGCTTTGATTCAAAAAGAGCCACAAGATGATGAAATCCTTGTACCTATCATCATGCTAACCCACAAGATTCAAGAAAAAATCATGAATCAAGCCATTGCTGAAATTGAAGCCTTGGAAGAAATCAACGGCGCGGTTACTCGCATCCGTGTAGAAGAACTAAACTAATTTATTGAATAAAACCTGAATCTCAGGGTAATGATTATGATGAAATACATATCTACTCGCGGTAATGCACCGGAGTTAACATTTGAAGACGTATTGCTAACAGGATTAGCGGAAGACGGCGGCCTGTATGTACCAAAAGACGTGCCGCAATACACACTGGCCGAAATCGAATCATGGCGCGACCTTCCCTATGCGGAACTGGCTCATAAAGTCATTTATCCATTCGTAGAAGGGTGTGTAGACTCCGACGCATTGCAAACCATTCTAAATGACGTGTACGGTGGTTTTGGTCACAAAGCCGTTGCGCCGTTACAGCAAATAGACCACAACGAATACGTGTTAGAACTTTTTCACGGCCCAACCTTAGCGTTTAAAGACTTTGCATTACAAACCCTAGGCCGTTTATTGGATTACGTATTAGAGCGTCGCCATGAAAAAGTAGTGATCATGGGCGCCACCTCTGGTGATACAGGTTCCGCCGCCATTGAAGGTACTAAAGCATGCCGTAACGTGGATATTTTTATTCTGCATCCACACGGCAAAGTATCAGAAGTGCAACGCCGTCAAATGACAACCGTAAAAGGCGATAACATTTACAATATCGCTATCGAAGGTAACTTCGACCAAGCCCAAGACATGGTAAAAGCCAGCTTTGGTGATCAAAGTTTCTTAAAAGGCGAGCGCAAACTGGTTGCGGTAAACAGCATTAACTGGGCGCGCATCATGTCCCAAATCGTTTACTACTTCTATTCATCATTGAATTTGGGTGGCCCACTTCGCCCAATGGCATACTCAGTTCCTACTGGTAACTTTGGTGATATTTTTGCCGGTTACATGGCGAAGAAAATGGGCTTGCCTATTGAGCAGTTAGTCATTGCCACTAACAGCAATGATGTACTGCATCGCTTAATGAGCAAAAACCAATACGAAGTTCATCCACTACAACACACCATTACTCCTTCAATGGATATTGCTGTGTCGTCTAACTTTGAACGTTTATTGTTTGATTTATACGACCGCGACGGAAAAGCACTAGCTGAACTAATGGGCCGCATGAATGCGAAAAAAGACGTGGTATCACTGGACGAAGAAAAACTCGCGAAAGCTCGCGCCTTGTTCGACAGTTACGCTGTTAACGAAGACGCTACAGTGAAAACCATGCAAGAAGTATTTGAAGAAACCGGTTACTTGCTAGACCCTCACACAGCCATTGGCGTAAAAGCCGCACGTGAAACTCGTCGTAATACCAATATCCCAATGATCACACTGGGCACCGCCCACCCTGTGAAATTTGAAGATGCGGTACAGCGTGCTGGTTTTGACATGCCAAATCTGCCACACCACTTAACGGACCTAATGGATCGTGAAGAGCGTTTGGATGTGTTGCCAGCGGATTTGGCAGCGGTGCATAAGTTTATTGCTGAGAATACGTTTAAATAAGTGAGACGCAAGACGGGAGATGTAAGACGCTAATCTTGCATTTCTCATGCATCACTCTCATAGGGCGAAGCCCAAAAATGGGAGTCCACTTGATTAGCTATATAAGTCGCAGAGTAGAATGGGTTAGATCGAGCGAAGCGAGATCGTAACCCATCATTAAAAAATGCAGTACCGAAAGGCGCTGCATTTTTTGTTTTAGGAGCAGATAGATGGAATATAGTAGAAAAGCCCCGTCAGCAAATCCTGAAGCGAATTCATTATCTCAACTTTCGATTGCTAAGAAGATTAAGTTTCTTAAGTATCATTTTGACAAGATAGAAGCTGTATTTGAGGAAGAGCGTAAGCAATATATTCAAGCTGATAAAATAGAACAAGAGAGAACTAAGAATGATGAGGATGACCATAATTATAATTATGAATATTCTCAGGCCTTAAGAGAAATAGAAATGGTCTACCTAAGAATGCATCGTTATACAGCAATTTTGACATTGTATTCATATCTAGAAGATACGCTTAATCAAATTTGTGATATTAGTAAAAAGAATTTAGTAATTGAAAAAAGTTACAAAAATTTTAAGGGTAGTGGAATTAAAAGGGCTAAAGAGTATTTAAAAAAGGAGATTAATGTTGACTTTACATGTGTTAATTCAGAATGGTCAGCATTGAGTATTCTAAATGAATTGAGAAACTGCATAATGCATGGGAATGGAAATCTGCTTTATGATGAGCATAAAGAGAGGGGTTTTAAAGTAATAGTCAACAACTATAATTACTTTGAAGAAATTGAGGGGAGGTTTGTCTTTTTTTCATCAGAATATGTAAGAAAAATGTTTAATAACGTAGAGTGTTTTTTAACTTATTTGTTAAATCCGAAATTAGTTGGAGTTAATAGATGATACAAATATTATTTCTTCGAAAAATAATACGGCGTTTCACTCACACCCAATAACTCACGACGAATCAAATCCAATCCCGCACTGGCCACATATTCTTGAAAGCGCTGGCGCGGGAAAGGTAAAAACAGTTTTACGGTTTTAATTGTTTCTTTATTTCCCCACGCTACCCAAACGGTGCCTACGGGTTTGTCTTTAGTGCCGCCACTGGGGCCTGCTACACCGCTTACGGCAATGGCCCAATCGCTACCGCTTTTTGCAAGCGCGCCTTTGGCCATTTCGATTACAACTGGTTCAGATACCGCACCGTTATCGACTAGAGTTTTCTCGCTAACACCTACCATGGCGGTTTTCATTTCATTGGAGTAAGTTACAAAACCTGCACCAAATATAGAGGATGAACCAGCCACTGAGGTGATCTTGGAGGCAATTAATCCACCTGTGCAAGATTCCACTGTGGTAATGCTTTGTCGTTCTTTTGCTAACAGTTGCACTAGTAATTCCGGTAGTTGGGTGCCATCTTCACCGATTACATGACTTGATAGTAGTTTTTTGATGGTCTGGGTGAGACTGTCTATTTGCTTTTCCGCTGGTTTGGATTGAGCGGTGAGTTTTACTTCTACTTGTGGATAAGCGGCGCGAAATCCAAGTTCAATGCCTTCGGGCCAATGTTTAATTTGTTCTCGCAATTTAAGTTGCAAAGATGACTCACCAATGCCAAACACTTGTAAGCGTTTCGTGCTATGGGGTTCAATCTCTGTGAATCGTTGATTCAGCATAGGTAGAATATTTAGCTTGAGCATGGCATTTAATTCGCTGGGCACGCCGGGTGTGAACAACATTAAGCAGTGGTTGTGCTCGCAATAAAATCCCGGGGCGCTACCGTTACTGTTTTCAATAATATTAATATCTTTTGGTAAAATCCCTTGCTTGCGGTTGGCATCGTTCATTGGGTAGTTGTGATGTTGACACCAATCTTCAATTTGTTGAATTGCAACAGCATGTTCAGCCAAAGGCAGGCCTAAAACTTGGGCCAGAGCTTCTGCGGTTTTGTCGTCTTCGGTTGGGCCAAGGCCACCGTTTACAATGAGTACATCAGCCTGTTGGCTTAGGTGCTGCATTTCTTCAATTAAATGACTTAGCTGATCACCAACGGTCACTTTTTTACTGGGGCGTAACCCTAAAGTTGCAAGGTGGTCGGCGATCATGGCGCTGTTGCTATCAATGATGTCGCCGCTCATGATCTCGTCGCCGGTGAGCAATAAATGTATATTGATGTTAGCCATAATCTTTTCTTTCTCGATACTTTGCTACTGCGTACAATGTAGCCATGAATATTCAAATTACACGTCGCCAATCAGACCCTAGTCTGCCTTTATTAGAGCGAATTTTCCATGCTCGTGGTTTAAATGAGCAAAATACTCAGTTTAATTTAAAAAGTCTGTTAGATATCCAAACCCTTAAGGGGTTAGATAGCGCGTGTGCATTATTAATGAATGGGATACAGCAGCAACAGCGTATTCTAATTCTTGGGGATTTTGATGTTGATGGCGCTACTAGTACCACATTGGCGGTGGATGCGTTGCGGCAACTGGGTGCTCATAATGTGAGTTACTTAGTACCTAACCGCTTTGAATTTGGTTATGGTTTATCCACCGAAATTGTTGATTACGCATACACACATTTTAAGCCCGATTTAATTGTCACGGTAGATAATGGTATCTCCAGCTTTGATGGTGTAGACCATGCAAAAGCCCTAGGTATGAAAGTATTAGTCACGGATCACCACTTAGCGGCCAGTGCCGACAAAAACGATTTACCAAATGCCGATGCCATCGTTAACCCTAATCAACCCGATTGTGAATTCTCTTCAAAATCTGCTTGTGGTTGTGCTGTTGTGTTTTATGTGATGTGCGCTCTTAAAACGGCCATGGTGAAGCAAGGGCATGATGCTAGTCAGCTACCTAATATGGCGCAGTATCTTGATCTAGTGGCTTTGGCCACAGTGGCAGATGTGGTCCCGCTTGATGAAAATAACCGTATTTTGGTCGAGCAGGGTTTGCGCCGAATTCGTTCTGGCTTTGCTCGCCCGGGGATTCAAGCCTTGCTGCAAGTGGCTAAAAAGAACCCGCCACAACTTACCAGTAAAGATTTTGGTTTTGCGCTGGGCCCTCGCTTAAATGCAGCTGGGCGTATGGATGATATGAGTGTGGGTATTGAATGTCTGCTGGCACAAAATTTAGACCGAGCATTAATGATCGCCCAATCGTTAGATGATTTAAACCAAGACCGTAAACAAGTAGAAGGGCAAATGCAACAAGAAGCCCTAGAGCATTTAGAGCAGTTAAACGTGCACGCTGATAACAAGGTGAGTGTGTGCTTGTATCAAGCGCAATGGCATCAAGGGGTGATTGGTTTATTAGCATCACGCATTAAAGATAAGTTATATCGGCCAGTTATCGCCTTTGCGCCAGCGCAAGATGGATTAACTCATGATGAAATGCAAGGTGGTGAATTCGAACTAAAAGGCAGTGGCCGCTCGATTTCGGGTTTTCATTTACGGGATGCGTTGGATTTAGTGGCGAAAAAAAAACCCCACGTACTAAATAAATTTGGTGGTCATGCTATGGCCGCTGGTTTATCTATTAAACAAAAATATTTAAATGAATTTGAGCAAACATTTGAAGAGGTGGCGCAAACCTTATTAACGCCTGAATTACTGGTAAATCAGGTTGTTACTGATGGTCCTTTAAAGGCACAAGATTTTAATATTAATATGGCGCGGCAGTTACGTTTTATGGCTCCGTGGGGACAGAATTTCCCAGAGCCGTTATTTGATGACACCTTTATCGTGCTAAATCACAGGCTGCTGGGCATGGATAAAAATCATTTAAAACTTACCCTGCAAGTGCCCAATAGTCATTTAGCAGTAGATGCTATTTTATTTGGTATTGAACGACATGGTTTAACTTCAGCTATGATCAATAACATGCAAACAGTACACATAGTATTTGAAATGGATGTAAACGAATTTCGTGGGCAAGAAACCGTACAATTAATCGTTCGTCATTTACAAATAACTTAAATTGGAAGTTAAATTTTTAGATACTCATTAGGCTAGATTAAAACGGATAACCTTAACAATATAAAAAAGGTTGTGCAGAGCCCAACCTTTAACGTAACTCATATACTTATACTGTTTTTATAATGATGAGAAATTAATTATTAATCAATGGCAAAATCTTATTACTCCAAAGGGAGTCACGAAGTTTTTCACGTGACCAGCCTAAGTGTCCAATGGATTTTTCGCTGATTTCTTTTGGGTTTATCCTTATTTGTGTCACCTGAGCTTTCTCAAAAAAACTGTGTAAAGAAAGCGTGTTACGCTGAGAAATCATGTGATCGTCACTAAATGAAATAGATGAAATAGGTATCTCTACATCGGCATAGCGTTGGCGAATTTCTGGGCCTTCAACACCAATTGAGTATTCTTTATTCATGCACCAGCGACGCCATTGTTTCAATACATTAGGTGCTAAATCACCGACTATATTGAGTTTTTTTCCGGGGAAGTAGCCGTATAGTTGCAAGCATATTGGCGCAATGAAATACCACGCTATCCAAACAATATTACGGGTAGGTGGAGAGTTGTGTGGCCAGTAGCCACTGCCGCAGGCAATAGTAATGGCATTATCTAATTGGTTTGCACTGGGAATGAACCCCAGTAGTTGCCCCCCCACACTGTGTCCAACCCATTGCAGTTTTAAATTAGGATAAGTTTTTTTAGCATAATGAATGACCGCTTCGCAATCGAGTTCTCCCCATTGGCGCACATCGGTATCACAATCTTTCACATGACCTTGCAAGGAAGCACCTGTACCAAAATAATCAAATGTAATGACTTCATGGTTTTGTTCAGTTAAAAATAGCGCAAATTTTTCGTAATGTTTTTGAACCACACCCATGGCAGGAGCCAGAATAACCACTGATTTTGCATGCTGGGTATGAAAAACTTTCGCATGAATATTACGATGGTTAGCACTTTGTAATATGACATCTTCCATGCCAATACTGTTTTCGGCCAGAGGGGCGCTTGCTAGTGTCGTCATGAATATTCCTTTATTGGTATTAAAAAGAGTGTTGAAGGTGAGTTAAAAATTTAACAATAACCAGAATTTCAGCGTCGGAAAAATCCCCTTTTATTGCTTGGTTTAATTGCTTAATGGCAGGCAGTGCTACATCGACTTTTTTTTGTCCTAAAGCGGTTAGATACAGCCTTGAAGCGCGGCCATCGTGCTCACATGTTTGGCGTTTAATTAAGCCATTTTTCTCCATGCGGTTAGCAAGACCAGTCAGTGCTGAATTATTGAGATTTAATACTTCTGCCAGCTCCTTCAGTAAGCAACCTTGCTGCTCATTAATATTGAGCAGTGCCCCTAGTTGAGTGATGCTGATGCCTAGCTCAGCTTCAGTGCGCTGATCGGCGTATTTATGCACCTTATGGTGAGCTGCATTGAGTAAGTAAAACAGTCTATGATTCATGTTTTTGCAATATATTTCATATGTGAACTAAATATAGTACACATGTGTAGTAAGTTGCAATAGATTAAACAAGAAAGGGCAACGGCCCTTATGCCGTTAATTGTTTAGAGAAAGCGTCCATAGAGGGGTTTTCAAAGCCTTTTCGCCAAATTAAGGCCGTACGAGAGACAGCCCATTCACTGGCCAATGTGTGGCATTGAATACTGTCGGTGAAGGGGTAATCGTTGAGTAGCGCCCTTGGTACCATGGCGATGCCCATACCTGCGGCAACACAACTGAGCATGGTGTGGTAGGAGTTGATTTCAATTACTTTAGGTACACATTGTCCGTGTTTCAGCCAATTAGTCAGTCGGTTACGGTAAGCGCATTTGTAATTGAACCCTAAAACAGTGGGATTGGCCGATAAGTCATTAGGGCTGCTAATGGTTTGATGACGGCGGCTAGAAACGACGACTAACTCTTCATCAAAAATGTGGGTGATGCCTAAACGCGTGTCTTGCTCTGGATCGGCCACTAGAGCAAGGTCCAGCTTGCCTTCAAGGACATGTTCAATCAACAAACCAGTAGGTGCACTTCTAACGTTAAGTGAAACCTCTGGAAATTGTTCATGGAACTGCTTTAACGGCCTAACCACACGGGTTGCAGCCACAGCATCCATGTAGCCGATGCGCAGTGTGCCGTTGGGTTTATCCCCTTGAAGACTGTGTTTTGCTTGGTCAGCCAAGCTTAAAATTTGATTGGCATAATCCAATAATTGATGCCCCGCGCTAGAAATATAAAGGCGGTTTTTCTCACGAATGAACAACAGTTGCTGCAGTTCTTCTTCAAGCTTTTGAATACGAGCCGTTACGTTAGATGGCACGCGGTTGAGTTTTTCAGCTGCACGAGTAATGCCACCACATTGGGCCACCTGTTGAAAAACCTGTAAATCGGAGAGTTCCATAGGATTCACTTATTGAGAATAACTAATTCTTATTTATTCATTATTTATGAATGAAATTTAGCGCTACACTCATTAAAAATCAAGCAAAGAGACCGTTTATGAATACAAGCCTCACAAAGGGATACTTATTTGCCATGGGCGCTGTTTTGATATGGTCGGGTTTTATATTGGTATCGCGTCTGGGAGGCATAAGCGAGTTAAACCACTATGATGTGATCGCCCTGCGTTACGCAACTTGCACATTTATATTATTACCCGTGTGGTGGTTTAAACAGCGTTTTGCGCTTTTTCAGTTAAAGTATTGGCTATTGGCACTGGTGGGCGGCATCGGATATGCCATGTTTACATTTCATGGCTTTCAATTAGCGCCAGCTTCCCATGGGGCGCTGCTACTGCCGGGTTCTATGCCATTGTTTATGTTTGTCATGGCTATAGTATTGGGACAAGCACACTTTACATTACAAAAAACACTGGGTGTAAGCGTGATTACGTTGGGTATTGCGGCTTTATTTTTAGAGCAATGGGCGGCTACACAAATTAATGAGCTCATACTACAAGGGGATATTTATTTTTTAATAGGGGCGGTATTTTGGTGTGTGTTTTCAGTATTAATTAACCACTGGGGGATCACCCCATGGCAAGCCACCATTAGTCTCGCCATATTAACCTGCATAATGTACCTACCTTGGTACATTTTATTTGCCCCCAAAAACATGTCGCTGAACGTGTTGCCTGACATTTTAACGCAAATGCTTTACCAAGGATTATTAGCCACCATTGTTCAATTATTACTGTTGGTACGAGCCATTAAAATCATTGGCGCGGCAAACATGGGGGCACTTATGGCGTTGGTGCCATTGATTGCAGGAATTGCTGCACTGTTTGTATTTGACGAACCTGTTACGGCCTCATTGATATCCGGTTTGATTTTAGTGGCCTTTGGTGCTTGGTTAACCCATTCCCGTTTGATTGAAAATTTATTTTATAAATCCACAATGAAATAAAAGGAAATTCCATGCCATATGTAAATATTAAAATCACCGACGAGCAAGTCACCAAAGAGCAAAAAGCCGCGTTAATAAAAGGCGCGACACAATTATTGGTAGATGTACTTAATAAGAACCCAGCCACTACCGTGGTGGTGATTGATGAAGTGAATACGGACAACTGGGGCATAGGGGGTGAAGTGGTAACTCAGTTAAGAAAAAAGTAGATGGTTTGGCTTCGATGGTTCTTAAGTGTAGCTTCAATACAGTAGTATTGTGTTAATACATTGAAAATCACGCAGTAAAAATGCAATATAGTTTAACAGTAGATTTAGTTTATTAAGGTGAGTAGGCCTACTATGCTCAAAAAATTTTAAAAAGGCGCTCATTGTAATTTATTCAAATTTTTCAGAATGCATTAAGTTTAATTTCTTAAAAAAACGCATGCTTACGATTAAAATTGTTATGCTTCCAAGTAGATAGTGAGTTTGGATGTTCGAATTTCGTTTAATGATTCCAACGCCTTGCATAGCAGCGTTCGCACTAGTGGTAGGAGTACCGCTCTTTGTTAATTTTAACCATCAAATAGCAAACGAGCCGAACCACATTTACAATGTTTTTATGGATGAAGCGGCTACAGATATATCAGGGTTACTTCTGCGGTAGTTGTCTTTATGCCACTAGCCGGAGCCAGCTACCCAACTATGGAGGTCTAGTACTTGCTTGCTTATAGCTTGTTCTGGTTTTGGGCTATATATCAACACTCAAGGTTGTTTTTAGGTGTTAGTATCTAGGGTGTTAAACAAAATAATGGAGGCCATGACATTGCACGATGATGAGAACGCTTTTTTTGCATTGAGAGAATCTCTAGAGTCATATTCGCCCATCAGCGATGAAACTTGGCGAGCATTTGTGGGGATATCAAAATTTCGCTCACTAACAAAGCATTCCATTCTCTATGGTTCTGGTGAAGTCCCTCATTCTTATGCCTATGTTTTTCAGGGGCTAATGCGCTGTTTTGTCTGCGATGAAAAAGGTAATGAGTACAATAAAATATTTTTCAATGAGGGAACGTTTCCGGGTGCAATGACGGCGTTGTTAACTTCAACCCCAACGACTCATGCTTTTGAGGCAATAGAAGATACTCTCATTATTGAGATAGATTTTTCGGCCTATAGAAAATTGATGATTGAAAGAAATGACTTGAAGCTATTTCAAATTTATTACCTAGAAAAGAATTGGCTATTAGCAAAAGACGCTCGTGAAATCGAAATTGTACAAGATGACGCAACAGCGCGGTATTTACGCTTTATTAAACAGCATCCAAGCCTTGTGGATCGCTTGCCCCAGTACCATATCGCCTCACACCTTGGTATTACCCCCACCCAATTAAGCCGTATTCGAAAGAATTTGTAACTTATCAACCTATGTAAATGTTTTCTTTGGTGTGTCTCTATATTCTGGCTTCTATGCGTTGGCCTGCAATGGGTTTGGCCAGTCACTCATAAAATTTGGATAGAATAGATGAATGTATTAGATGCACTCAATTGGCGTTATGCCGTGAGACAATTCTCGGATGAGAAAATTACCTCGGCGGAATTAAAAGGCTTACTTAATGCGGTGCGCCTGAGCCCATCGTCCTATGGGCTGCAACCTTATAAAATTATTGTGGTGGAATCTAAAGCGGTTCGTGAGAAATTACTGCTGCATTCTTACGGACAGGACAAAATTGCCCAAAGCTCACATTTGATTGTGTTTGCCGCACAAACTCAAATAGGCGATACAACGGTGGATAACTACATTGATAAATACGCGAAAATTACCAATAAGCCCCATAGTGAACTTATTAATTTCTCAGAACATATGAAGTCGGCTCTGGCAGCTAAAACACCAGAACAACGACAGGTATGGGCGCATCAACAGGCGTATATAGCCCTAGGCAATCTATTAACCTGTGCCGCCGTCATGAAAATTGATAGTTGCCCTATGACGGGTATCGATAGTGCTGGCTACGATGAAGTATTAGGGTTGGACGAACATGGTCTTACAACTTCGGTGATATGCCCTATTGGTCGTCGCCACAGCGAGGATATGCAAGCATACAGCCCTAAGGTGCGATTTGATTATGATGAAATAGTTATGGAGATTTAAGGTGAGCTATTTACCCTTGCTTGCGTTGGTCGCGGGTGCGGCCATTGCGATTCAAGCCACAATGAACGCACAGCTGGGGGTGTTGCTAAAAAGCTCCATGTTGGGAACTAGTATTGCCTTTTTATTCAGTTGTATATTTACAATATCTGCTGTGATGCTATCGACAAAGAAGTACCCGCAAATAGTTGATATTAGGTCGGTGCCTTTGTATTTGTGGTTTTCTGGCGGAGCCTTAAGTGCCTTTGGAGTGGGTATGTTTTATTATCTGATCCCTAAGATGGGTGTCGCTTCGATGATGTCTTATGCTTTATCTGGGCAAATTCTTATTGCTGTTATTGCTAGCCATTTTGGTTGGTTTAACCTGCCGGTGAAGTCGATTGATTTTATCAAATTGTCTGGCACTGTTTCACTTATAGTCGGTGTATTATTACTTAATTGGGAGCCCGACAATGCATATTGATGAAGCGAATCTCGTTAATCTAACAGGTCTATGGAAAAAGTATGGTTCAAAGTCCATTGCTGGAAATGAGTCATCAAAGGGGCATATCAATAAGCATTGGCCTCACCGCTGTTGGTTCGATATAAACAAGAACGATGCAAGCTTTATGATGTCAGGTCATTTCAGTAATACTACATGGCTTGATAATATACCTGAATCCACTGTTTTACCTGTATGGTTTGTTGGTAGTGAAAAGGAGCGTAGGGGAACAGGGATTATTGAACCGCAGCTTATTGAGAAGCTGCTGTTAGAAAAAAAATGGAGCTGTACTTTTGAGCAAACTGCCATGTACTTGGAGTTGAAGGGCACCGCTGTATGCTCAGATCTTGCACGCCCCGGGTTTCAGGTGCTACCAGTACATTCACCTGAAAATATTAAAGAGTGGGTTGATATTGGGAGTGAAGCTTTTGCTTACGCTATCGATCCCTTTGTTATTGAAAACCTGATTAATGATAGAGACATACAGATGTACTTAGGCTGGCAAGATGGTCAGGCTGTGGCGGCAGCACTTTTATATAAAACTCACGATATTATCGGCATTCATCAAGTCGGAGTTAAACAAGCTTTTCAAGGTCAGGGTATTGCTAGGTGCTTCATGCTACATATTATTGAGGCTTGTAAACAGTGGCAGGCAAAATATCTTGTTTTACAGGCATCTCAGTTGGGTCAACCATTGTACGAGAGTTTGGGGTTTACCGAACAATTTATTATCAAAAATTATTGCAGGGTGTAATAGGGGGGGGTAATAATCAGCATTGGGCTTTGCCAATGAAGCGAACGTCAGATCACGCAGAATTAAGATAGGAATATGTATGAATTTTATCGCAGAATTACAAAACTTAAATTACATAGCAATAGCAACTGCAACGGTTGCAAGCTATGTGCTTGGCTTTGTCTGGTACCATTGGGCCGTTTTTGGTGAAGCATGGGCAAATGCTTTAAGCCTCACCAAAGCAGAAGCCGATAATACCGAAGGTCTGGGCGGAGCTTTTGCTATATCTTTATTTTCAGGGTTAATAAAAACCATGGTTACGGCTTTTCTTATTTTAGTAATAGGTATTTCTGGTGTTCTAAACGGGGCATTTTTTGGGGCAATAATTGCAACTGTGTTTACAGTCACATCACTAGGCTATTACAATGGATTTGCACGTGTACCTTTAAAATTAACATTGATAAATTCAGCGCATAGCGTTGTTGAACTTATTATGATTGGTGCAATTATTGGTATATTTTCCTAATAAAATTAGCCTAATTAACGTTGTTAGTCTTACTGAGATCTAGCCCCGATAATGTGGCGTTTTTTGGTAGTTAATATAGTGTATTATTTTGTTAAGAGCGATTGGATTACGCCCTTAATTTAAAAATCTTTTGGGTGCTATTCAAAATTGTTTAATCAAATTTTAAAATGATTAACAATCTTTTTCATTTCTTCTGCTTGTAGGCGTAATTCCCCACTATAGATACTGGTTTGCTCAGAGCTTAACGCTGTATTTTCAGAGAGTTCAGAGATTTGATTGACACTTTCACGAATGTTATTAAATACAGTAATTTGTTCTTCTATTGCTGTTACAATTTCAATATTCATTCTTTCTATATTATTAATAGAGTCAGAGGTACTGCTGATTCCATCTGATGCAATTTGGGAGCGATCAACAGACTGAGTTACATCTTCAATGCTCTCTTGCATGCATTGTACTGAATCCCTTGCACCTTCTTGTAGAGCTCCAATCATATTATTGATGTCAGCGGTTGATTTTTGAGTACGCTGCGCAAGGTTTCTAACCTCGTCAGCCACAACGGCAAACCCTCTACCTTGTTCACCTGCTCGTGCAGCTTCAATCGCAGCATTTAATGCTAAAAGGTTTGTTTGTTCAGAAATTCCGCTGATTTCTTCAATTACTGACCCAATTTTATCGATTGATTCACCCAGTTTAGAAACAATGGCAGAGGCTCGGGTGATTTTACTGGCAACCCCTTCTATAGAGTCTTTTGTTTGGTTAACAATGCTGTTTGTATGTGCGGCTTCTTTATTTGCTGATGAGGTTGAAGACGCATTATTTTCAGAAATAGATTCAACATTTTGTACAATCGCATTCATGGATTCAATGGATTTAGTAACCTGTGAGGATTCATCAAGTTGTTTAGTGGCTCTTTGATTAGTTGTGTTGGATATGTTTTCCATTGCTCTGGTAGATAACTCAATGGTTTGAGCCATATTTCCAACTTTACTTATCACGTTACGAAGCCCTTCAGTCATTAGGCTCATGTTAGATAATAAGTTTCCGACTTCATCATTATTTTTACTTTGTACGATTTCAGTGGTGAGATCACCATTGGCAATACTTTTTAGGCTTGTTATGGCTTCACTGAGGGGATTAAACGCTTTTTTAATGTATAAACTGTAAGAAAATACAATCGAAGTGACGACTAAAAAAGAGAAAATACTGGCAATAATGAAGATGTTGTCTTGTTCTGTGTAGCTATCAGTGAAGTCTTTAACGACGAGTAAGTACCCCTCTAATTGGCCTGTTTTGCTTTTTAAACTAATGGTTGATGCCGCATATACTTTATCTTCGAGGGATATTTTTTCATATTGGTTGCTCTTATTTTCCGGCATGTCAGTACTCATGCTTGAAAAAAATGCATTGTCTGTCGAGATAACTTGATCACCTTTGGTATTTAATATTGAAACATGTGATTTGTCTGTTTGATTAAATTCAGAAATGGCAGCATCTAAGGACTTTTCAAATATACCTGTGCCTATGACCTTTCCCCGTGTAGATATTGGAAAAACAACCTGTAGAACAGGGGTGTTATCATAGCTATGTGATAACCCCTTAACGATACTCCCATCTTTAATGGCCATAGCGACAAGAGGGTTAGATTGGTTTTTATTAATAACGCTAGGCTCAGAGAATACAACCTCTGAGTTTTTATTGGTGATAATAAGTCGTGTTAATACGCCTGATGTACTGAGTCGTTTGAAGGAGGTTGCAGCGGACTCAGTTAATTTTTGGTAATTCCCTTTTTTAAGTGATGATTTAATTTCACGGTCACGCATTAAGCTGGCGGTATCTGCTTCCATTGCATCTAGGTGAATTTCACTAATTTTTTCCCATAGTTGCGCTTTAGCATCAATGGTGGCTGTCTCAAATCGCTCTGAAGCTGTCATTTGAATGAGCAGGCCTGCACCTATTAAGGTGATAGCAACTACGGAAATAGAGGCTACAGTCAGCGCAACAATCTTCTCCCTTAGGTTCACTATTATCCTCCTTGATATTCTATGGATTATTCAACCGGATAACCGGCTTCTTTCCATGCAGGGAAGCCATCTCGAAAGTAATAGATTTGAGTGTATCCCCATGAAACCGCTTTCTCTGAGGAAACAGCAGAACGCTTGCATTTAGGCCCGTTGCAGTAAAACACAATGGCTTCATCTTTTTTTGCTTCAGCTGCTAGTGTGTCTTCGCTTAAAACTGACTTGGAGTTTAAATGAACGGCATCTGGAATACGGCCAGCTGCATAATCGGAGTCTCGTCTTGGGTCAATGAATAGAGCGCCACTGTCAAATAAGCCCTTAGCTTCTGCCGCATTAATGGTTTTCGCCCCTTCGACGGTAAGCGGTGCTTCAGCGACTGCGGTTAAACTGAAGGGGATTATGAAAAGAGTGATTAGTAATGCGCCAAAATTCTTCATGATATCTCCAGAGGATTGAAATTGAATTGTTGAGTTTTTAGATAAGATTGACTCTTAACCCTGTCGTAATATTTGAAGTTTAGACCGATTTTTAAATGTTGTTATTCCATAATGTTTATTTAATTTTCAATATTATATCTGTTTGTTGTATGTCTATTGTTAGGTGCACTAGTGCTTCACAGGGTGTTTTTGTAACTTCCTTTGCAATGTGCGTCTATGCATGCCAAGTGCTCGTGCTGTGGCTGATACATTGCCATCATGGGCTTGTAAGGTTTGTTGTATTTTTTCCCATTCTAAGCGTTTGACCGAAGTGGGTTTTTCAGATAATTGAGTGATATTGGCGCTTTCTGAGTCATCCACTGGTGAATAGTCAAATCCATTTAGTAGTTCATCAATGTCCACTGGTTTGCATAAATATTGATGTGCCCCTAGTTTTATGGCGTCCACAGCGGTGGCGATGCTGGCGTAGCTGGTGAGCATGACTATTTTACAGTTTGGAGATAACTGCTTTAGCTGTTTAATTAAATGCAGGCCGCTTTCGTGTTCTAATTTTAAATCTAATGAGACAAACTCCGGTTGATGTTCTTTGCAAAGGGCTAAGGCTTGTGTTGGGTTTTCAGCACTTAATACGGTGAAGCCTCGGTTGGTTAAGCCACGGCCTAAAATTCGCAGTAATGAGGTGTCATCATCTATAACTAAAAAACTAGGTTGTAATGTTTCAGACATGATAGGGCACCGTGATGCAGGTGAGACAACCTTGCTGGTTGTTTTCTAGAGCGATGTTACCACCTAAGCGTAACACACTGCTGTGGCTAAGTAGTAAACCTATGCCTAGGCCATGGTCAGAGTCCATTGGCTGTTTAGGCATGATAAAGTCTTTATTTATACCTTTGCCATAATCTTGTATGGTCAGTTGCCAGTGATTTTTCTCCCATGTGACGTGTAGCTCTATGGCTTTTTTGGATGCATTGTTTGCGTTGTCTAGTAAGTTAATAATGGCTTGCATCAATACCAGTGGGTATTGCACTTGTGGTCCTTGGCTGTATTGCTCAAATGGTTGTCGCCATACAAACTGGGCTTTTGGTTGAAGCAATAACCATTGTTGTGTGGTGTCGTGTAAAAACGACATGGCACTTTGAGGTTCGCTCATATCTAATTTACTAGGCTGGCTTAGGCGTTTTAATTTCTGTTGGCAAATATGTACTTGTTGATGAATTAGCTGTAAATCTTCTTTACTGGTTTGATCTAGTTCGCTGAGATGTTGCAGGTCACTGCTGAGAATTTTAATGGTGGTTAAAGGTGAACCTAATTCGTGGGCGGTGCTGGCCGCTTGGCTGGCCAATAACATCAGGTGTTCGTTTTGAATGGATTGCTCACGATAATGGGCACTTTGTTTTTCTTTTTGACGTAAATCAAACGCCATATCCACCACAAAATATGCAATGAGTAAGGCGCTTAAAATAAATGTAAACCACATTCCTATTATGTGAAAACTTAAACCCGCCATGGCAAGGTGGTGATCCAATGCCGGAAGTGGATAATAAAAAAACAATAAAATACCATATAGCATCATGGCGATCATGCACAGCATCCATGTGGTTAACCAGCTTAGCGTGGCTGCGCTTATGACAATTGGCACCAGTAAATAAGTAATAAATGGATTGTTGGCACCACCGCTAACAAAAATGATTGCGGCAATTAATATTACGTCAGCGATTAAGTAAATGAATAATTCGTTGGCATAGGCTTGGCCGTGTTTGGCTCGCCACAGGTTTAATAAGCTTAATGCGGTGAGTGCCGTTAGTGCGCCCCATAGCATAAAGCGTTGCATAGGTGGTGTTTCTTCTAAGCCAATAAATATTAGGGCTAGAGCAATGCCACAGCATACAATTAAACGCAGTATGGCTAAGCGTTTTAAATTTTGAATGATGACGCTTTGCTGCTGCGTGCGGGCAATATCAATGGCCATATTAAAATTCGCTGCCTTGTAGTAATTTGTATGGGTTAAGCAAGTGCTGGTAGATTAATTCACAGGCTAGTTTTGAGTTTCGCTTTAGCAGTGCTTCAATTAATTGGTCGTGATCTTTTTCGTTTGTGTCGAATACTTGGTTGTCCACCATATATTGGTTTAACCAAAGGTTTCGGTAGCGTGAGGCTTTTTCGTAAAGGCTGTGACGCACTTTAAGCAAGGCAGGGGATTGGCAACCTGAGGTAATGGCGCTGTGAAATCTGTGATGCGTGGCCTCCCATTGTTGTAGCTGTTGGCGAGCTTGTTCGCTGTTTAGGTTATTTGTTTGGCTCAACAAATGGGCAGTTTTTTTCAAGCGATGGTCACTGGCGATGATTTGCCCTTCCCATTCGTCGTTTGCGTTTTCTATGGCCAGCTTGATACACAGAGACTCTATATGGGCACGAGTGTGATAGATGTCTTTTAATTCTGCTTTTGATACAGGGTGAACACGAAACCCTTTTTGGTTTTCTACCACCACTAATTGTTCAACCAATAATTGTGATAATGCTTCGCGCAGTGGACTTACCCCCATGTTATAGCGGGCTTTAAGGCGAGACATAAGCAGCTTTTCATTAGGGGCAAAGTAGCCTTGCAGAATATCTTGCTTTAATTGGCTTACCACTTGTTCAGCGTAACTCTCTGTGTTCGAGTTACTTAAAGGGCTGCTATCCATGATACTCCGTGGGATTTACTTGCGTATTAGAGGGCTATTCTACTGCAACTCAGTCATGGTTAGAATAGCGTTTAAATACTACAATGCAGACAAAATTATAAAATATCGACATTATTAGATGGCCATTTAAATGTGGAGAGCGGCCATGACAACACATTCATTAACGATAAACCCCCAGCCGAATAAGAGCTTTACCCAAGAAAATCATACCTGTAATCCAAGATTGCAACGTATTGTGTTACAAGAGCAAGCATTGGATAAATTTTATAATCATCCGTTAGCCAAACAAGATATTCAGTGGGGGTCACCGCCAAGCAAACAAATTGATTATAAAGTACGCCGCCCTGTGTTTTTTGAAGAAGGTAAAAACCACAAACCACACATGCTGTTTATCGATCAATTCTGCGGGTTCCGTGGTGGTGATTCAAAACCACGGCTGGTTACATGGGCGCGATATTTTTTTTGAAAACCTAGATTTAGAGCGTGAGTTACTTAGGCAGCATGGGCAGTTTACTGTCAATTAAATCACCTGAGCATTTGATTTTTGTTAGAATGGGCTCACGTTTTAGCCTATTTTTTGGATAGCCCTATGAAATTTGACTACATCATTATTGGCGGTGGGATTGTGGGTGTTTCCACTGCTTGGCAGCTACAGCAACAGTATCCAACAAAGCGCATTGCCATTATTGAAAAAGAATCTACCTTTGCTTGTCATCAAACAGGTCACAATAGTGGAGTGATTCATGCGGGCGTGTATTATCAGCCTGGTTCATTGAAAGCTCAATTTTGTAAACAAGGTGTCCAATCCACGATAGAGTTTTGTATAGAAAATAATATCCCATATGAGCAGTGCGGTAAGCTCATTGTCGCCACCAATGGGTTAGAACGCGAACGCATGCTGAGCTTGTATGAACGTTGTGCTGAAAACAGCATCGATGCTGAATTACTTAGCGCGCAGGCACTTAAAAAATTAGAGCCAAACATCAATGGTCTTGGAGCCATATTGGTTAAGCAAACTGGTATTGTGAATTATCAGTTGGTCACACAAACCATGGCGGAGAAATTTAAGCAACTTGGTGGTTCGGTATTTTTAAATCATGAAGTAATAGCTATGGGTGAAACTAAGCAAGCCATTACGGTACATGCTACCCATAGACACTCGCAAGTATCGTTAGAGTGTGAGTATCTTGTTTCATGTTCTGGCTTAATGGCAGATCGCACTACAAAAATGTTAGGTATTAAAACGGATTTTCAAATCATTCCATTTCGTGGCGAATACTATCAACTGCCTGCCAAATATAACCAAATTGTTAAGCATTTAATTTATCCCGTGCCTGATCCAGATCTACCTTTTTTAGGGGTTCACCTAACACGTATGATTGATGGTAGCGTAACCGTAGGGCCAAATGCGGTACAAGGCTGGAAACGTGAAGGATATGGAAATATAAATATAAGCTTGAAAGATACTTGGGAAATGGTGCGCTTTGCAGGATTTTGGCGCGTGCTAAAAAATAACTTTAAAACAGGTTTAATCGAAACTAAAAACTCTTGGTTTAAATCTGGATATTTAAATAACGTGCAAAAATATTGCCCAAGTTTAACGTTGCAAGATTTGCAACCATATCCTGCGGGTATTCGTGCCCAAGCCGTTATGAATGATGGCAGTTTAGTACACGATTTTTTATTCTCGCAAAGCCCCCGTTCGCTACATGTTTGTAATGCACCTAGTCCAGCTGCTACTTCTGCAATGCCTATTGGCTCTTACATTTGTGAAAAGATATCTCAAGCACAGAACGAGATGGCCCCTAACGGTCCTATGCTTTCCACGATAGGTTCTGACTAAATGTTTGAATGTGTTTGGTCAGCCAACTTACGCTAGGCTCTTCACTGTAAAGAGGGTGTTGAACCAATGTCATGTTTATGGACGGTATTCCCTTTGGTGGTTTCACCATTCGTAGTTTTAACATCTGACTAAACAGTTGTGCCATATGAAAAGGCAGTGTCATCACCGCATGATTTTTTTCCACAATGCGTGCTGCGGCCATGTAGTTGACGGTACGCGCCATGTGCTGGCGTGAAAGCTGTTTACTTGCAAGCCATTGATCGACTGCATCAATGTTTTTTGCTTGTCCGTCTTGGCTTACATCCATGAATACCACATGGGGTAATTTCACATATTGTTTTAATGTGAGGCTATTTTTAATGTGTGGATGGTCGCTGGCCACTAAGCACATTTGTGTTTCAGTTAACCACGGGTGAACGATTAAATGGCTTGGTAAAGGCTGCTGAGAATTCAACCCCACAACTAAATCCACCTCGCCGTTAGCTAAACGCTTGTGGGAAGATTCTTCTCTGATCATTTCAATTTCGATTTTAATGCTGGGTGCAATGGTTAATAAATGGTTGAGTAGATCGGGAAATATTACCGCTTCAAAATAATCAGTACTGGCAATAGTAAAGGTGCGCTCAGAACGGGCGGCATCAAAATCATCAGGGGGGAGTAACGATTGCTGTAATAGCTGCAAGGCATTACGAACTTTTGGCGCTAGGGCTTTGGCTCTAGGCGTAGGCTGTAAGCCGCTTTCAGTTCTCACTAGAATTGGATCGTTTAATTGCTCTCGCAGACGATTTAGCGCATGACTCATGGCTGATTGACTTAAAAATACTTTATCTGCAGCGCGACTAACATGGCATTCACTAATTAGAGCTTCAAAAATAATAAGTAGATTCAAATCAAATTGCCGTAAGATCATGCTGCTCTCTTTTTATGGTTTGTTTATTAACGATATGCATACTTATATTTAATATATGCATTTAACTAATTTATAGCTAGGGTCTAGACTGACAGTCAAGTGCTTAATAACAGGGCCTAGTTATGTCTCATTTAAAAGCCAATGCTGATTATCCTATTTACGGGGCGTTGGGTAATACTTTTATGGAGTTCCCATTCACACCTGATTTTGCGCAAACCGATGCTGACGTGGTGGTGACGGGTGTACCATTCGACATGGCTACATCAGGGCGTGCAGGTGCTCGCTTAGGGCCACAAGGGGTGCGTGCAGCCTCTATTAATATGGCATGGGAATGTGAACGTTGGCCGTGGGATTTTGCACTGGATGAGCATTTAAAGGTAATTGATTCTGGTAATGTGGTGTTTAAACACGGTGAACCGCAAACGTTAGTTGATGCTCTTGAAGCGCAAATTCTAAATATTGTGCAAGGGGATAAAATACCACTAACCATAGGAGGTGATCATTTTATAACTTTGCCGATTCTACGCTCGGTGGCTAAACAACATGGGCCTGTAGCTTTGATTCATTTTGATGCTCATACTGACACCTATAGTGGTGGCAGTAAATATGATCACGGAACGTTTCTGTATCATGCCGTTAAACAAGGCATAGTGGATACATCGCATTCGTTACAAATCGGAATCAGAACCAATTACACTCGTGAGAATTATCCGTTTGAAGTGTTAGATGCTGCTTGGGTTGGTGACAAGGGTCCAAAAGAAACATTAAAACGAATAAAGCAGCGTGTGGGGAATCAAAAAGTATATGTGACATTTGATATTGATTGCTTAGACCCTGCCTATGCACCGGGCACAGGTACTCCTGTTGCTGCAGGGTTAACGTCGGATTATGCATTTAAAATAGTTCGAGGTTTACAAGGCTTAAATTTAATTGGCATGGATGTAGTGGAAGTGTCACCGGCATATGATCACGCGGAAATAACTTCATTGGCTGCTGCTACGGTGGCATTAGATCTTTTATATGTATTAGCGGCAAATAAACAAGAAAAAATTAGCCTTTAAAGTGCTTTCATTTTTCAGTTTTATAAACTGATAATCTTGGATCAGTTTGTTTCATTTTTTATTGTAATCTAATGTATTGTGAATTTTATTGGTTTAAATTTGTGGTGTATTTTTTTAAATATAGTAGAATATAATGAAATTAAAGTTAGTTCCTTTAATTTGAAAACTTAATACGCGACCTTGGAAACTTGGTCGCGTTTTTTTTTGCCTTGAGAAAAAACTTATTTTCGATTAGAAATTAACTAGATAAAGCTATGTTTTCTAATTCATTTAGATGGATTAAAAATAAAGTAAAAATTTCAGATTGGGTAGATGTATTAAGTCGAGTGTGAATTAGAGTATAGATAGAGCTTAATGGCTAGTAAAAACTTAGTTGAAGGACTCGAGCCTCATTTAATTGTCAACCGCTGGCTTATAGGCAGTAAGTGCGCTCAGAAAGATTACCCAGATACTTAACCCTACAGCGTAAAGTGGCATATATCCATTGGAAGATAGTTACACAATCATCATGCTCAGCTAAGATTAATTAAATAGTAATGGGTTTATCTATAGATTGCTTTACTTTAAAGGCGGGCATTGGGTATTAATTAGGGCTAGCTCTGATATTACGCTCTTTGTTGGGGCATTTAAAATATATTTGTGATTATGACTTTTCTTGAGTTGTGATCTCAGATAGATAAATATGACAATAATAGTTAGCCTGTATTTGACCAATAAAACGTTAAATGCATTTTAAGAGGTATGAGTATGCCATCTAGTAAAGATAGGGAATTTGACTTATTCATCACGGACTTAAATGGCAACTTACGTGGTAAGCGAATGCCAGCCAGTGCCAGCGCTAAAATAGCGAATGAGGGTGTTAAGCTGCCTAGATCTGTGGTGGGGTTTGACGTTTGGGGAAATGACGTATGGAAAAATGGATTGGTTTTTGAAACCGGTGATAGTGACGGTATTTGCTTACCAGTGCATGATGAAGCCATTCCTGTTCCATGGGCACAATCACCGCGTAACCAATTTTTAGCAATGATGTTTAATTCTGACGGCTCCCCATTTCTAGCAGATCCTCGTCAAATTCTGGTCAATATTACAAAACGATTTAAAGCATTAGGAATAACGCCAGTGATGGCGACAGAGCTTGAGTTTTATTTAATGGATGCTGAGTCAGAGAAAAATCAACGTCCTCGCCCACCTAAAATGCTAGACGGACACGGTCGCCGTTTAAGTGAAACAGATTGTTATTCCATAGATGAAATGGATAACCTAGAGGCCTTCTTTAGCGAAGTACGTGAAGCCTGTGAGCTACAAGGAATACCCGCGGATACTATTATTTCTGAACTGGGGGCAGGCCAGTTTGAAATCAATTTATTACATGTGGATAGCCCTATGTTAGCGGCTGACCAAGCCATTATGTTTAAGCGACTAGTTAAAGGCATCTCGCGTAAACATGGGATGAGCGCATCCTTCATGGCAAAACCCTACGCTGATCAAAGCGGCAATGGTTTTCACGTTCATTTCAGTTTGCTTGATGAGAATGGAAAAAATATTTTTGATGATGGTACTAATGAAGGTTCCGACATATTAAAGTATGCAGTGGCGGGATTGATTCATACCATGGCTGACGGCATGTTGGTATTTGCGCCCCATTTAAACTCTTATCGCCGTTTTATGAAAGGGGTTCATGCGCCCACCGTGGCATGTTGGGGTTATGAAAATCGTACGGTGGCCATTCGTATTCCAGAAAGCCCTGAAGTAGCTCGACGTATTGAGCATCGCGTATCAGGTGCTGATGCCAATCCGTATTTAGTATTGGCTACCATTTTAGCTGGAGCATTGTACGGTATAGAAAATAAAATAATGCCCCCTCAGCCAATTGAAGGTGATGCCTATACCGAAACACAGGCTAATGAGTACAATGATGAACACAAGCTACCAAGCAAGTGGGATCAAGCTACTGAGGTATTTAAAAAGTCTGATGTTATAAGCAAATATTTAGGAGAAGACTTCATTCGGGTATTTTCTACTGCTAAAGAGCAAGAGCAGTTGCGCTTTGAAGAGCGAATCTCGGATGTTGAATATGAATCCTATTTGGGGTTGTTATAGTTTCGAGTGAAATAACCTCAAATTTAAATAAATACATAGTAAATTGGTCGATCTGTTATGAACCCATTCATATCACGACGGTGAAAAAAAGATAGTGAACAAGGTACTTTAGAATACAGGTCTTTAGGGTTATCAAATGAAAGTAGGTATATTAGCGGCAGGCATTACTCCAGATGAACTAATCGGTCAGTTTGGCTCCTATGCCAATATGTTTATGGAGTTATTTAAAGCGAACGGTTATACCTTTGAGTTTGAAGTATTTGATGTCAGAGATGATGTGTTTCCTGTATCCGCAGATTTTTGTGATGCATGGATAATAACCGGTTCAAAATCCAGCGTGTATCAAAATTTTCCTTGGATGGTAAAACTAAAATCATTAATTTTAGACATTCACCTTGCACAAAAACCTCTAATTGGAATTTGTTTTGGTCATCAAATTATTGCGATGGCCTTTGGCGGTAAGGTAGAAAAATATGTCGGTGGTTGGGGAGTGGGTTTACACTCGTATGACGTGGTGGCAAAAACGGATTTTATTCCTGATGCGCAATGCGAATTTACGATCAATGCGATACATCAAGACCAAGTGATTGAAAAACCTTTAAATGCCGACGTGATTGCCCAATCAGATTTTTGTCAGTATGCAGGTCTGCTTTACGATGACCAAATTTTAACATTCCAAGCACATCCTGAGTTTTCACTTGAATATGAGGAGGCCCTTATTGAGTCGAGAAAAGGTCCGGTAGTACCTGTGAATATAGCGGAACAAGGGCTGATCAGTCTTCGGGCTCAAAGTGCTGCGACAGAATCTAATAAAGTGGCAAAATGGATGGGAAGCTTTATTGAAAAGCGCGTTTAATATTTTGATTGCAGTCTACAAGGGGCTACTCTAGGTATCAATTTACGGCGGTTAGTAGATGCTAAAGTTGTTTATTTAATGAAGCCAGTGGCACTATTTAGTTAAATATTCTTCCTGAGTCTAAGGTTAGGAAAACTAAATAATTCTCAGTTCTATTCTAAGAGCTTATTGTTTTCTAAAAGGATACATTAATATTTAAAAAACAATAACTAGTTAAGTGAATGTCATCTAGTATTCATATTTTTACAATACTTTACCTTGTTGACGCTCGCAATTATTCTGAATATTGTACAAAATCATTTAGCCGAATTTTAAATAGGGTATACCATGAATTACACTCCTTTATCTAAAGCAACAGTTATCCTTCATTGGTTGATAGCGGTTGGTTTTTTAATGATTTTGGGCGTTGGCCTTTATATGGAAGAACTACCAAGAGGGCCTGAAAAATTCGAACTGATGGGGCTGCACAAATCCTTTGGTTTTGCATTTTTGTTTTTAGCGGCTATTCGTTTAGGCTGGCGAATAAAAGAGGGGGCTATCTCGTCTATAGGTGAGGGTCCTGCTTGGCAAGAGAAAGCAGCCACGGGGGTTCACCACTTATTATTATTAGCCACTATTTTAATGCCCATTTCTGGACTGATGATGAGCATCGGTGGTGGTTATGGCGTGGATTTTTTTGGTATCAATATTCTTGCTGAATCACAAAAAATTGAATGGCTAGGTGGCTTGGGTCATGAAATACACGAAATTTTGTCAAAACTTGCTATTCTAGCAGTGCTGCTTCATGTTGCTGGCGGTATTAAGCATCAGTTTATTGATAAAGATGGCACCATTAGTCGTATGTTAGGCCGTTAAAATTAAGGACTCCATAGCTTCTATGGAGTCCATTTTTTGATTTTCACATAATCTTTTATCTCTTCTTTAGTTCAATTGTTTATACTCTTACTTTTCCGCTTTTAAGTAATCTTTATGACACTAAAAACTGATTCAAAGAAAGCGAAAAACCTCGGGGTCCTTGAATTGATCGCGATTGCGTTAGGGGGCATGGTCGGGGGTGGTATTTTTACCATTCTTGGTTTATCTGTTGCTATGATAGGTCCATACACGCCGCTCGCGATATTATTAGGCGGTTTGATCGCAGCTTTGGCTGCATATTCATACATTAAGCTGGGTGTTTATTATCAGGATGAGGGAGCTAGCTATAGCTTTTTCAAACGTACATTTCCGCAATCGGAGTTTGCAGCTTCCTTAATTGGTTGGTGGGTTATCTTTGGCTATATAAGTACTATTGCACTATATGCCTATACGTTTTCTTTTTATGCTTTAAGCGGTTTTCTTATTGCTGAAAGTGAATGGATGAGAAAAATAATTGCTGCAGCCGTTATTCTATTTTTTGCGCTGATTAATATATGGAGCGTAAAAGGTATGGGTAAGATCGAAGATGTTATGGTGTATAGTAAGTTGGTCATTTTGATGGTCATATCTTTTGTATTAATTAACAACAGCAATACAACTATCCCTTCACTTGTCAGTGAAAACCCCAGCGCTAATTGGCTATCTATTTTTATGGTGGCTTCGTTAACATTTGTGGCTTATGAGGGATTTCAGCTTGTTATTAACGCAGTCAATGAGATGGAAAATCCAGATAAAAACATACCTAAGGCTATTTATTCATCAATTGGATTAGCCATTGTTATATATGTAGTTATTTCCTTAGGTGCGATTCTCTCTATACCGTTTGTTGATATTATAGCGAATCAAGAGTTTGCTTTGGCGGCTGGAGCGGATAAAACATTAGGGCATTGGGGGACTGATTTAGTAGTGCTAGGAGCGTTGCTAGCAACCTGTAGCGCAATCAGTGGCACCTTATTTGGTGCTTCTAGGCAAATGGCCGTTATTTCCAGTGAAGGTTTTTTCCCTAAAGTTTTAGCCTATCGCAAGGGTGGTATTCCAGTTGTTTCCATATTTTCAATGGCAGGCTTTGCAATATTGCTAGTATTTATTGGAAATTTAAAAGTTATTTTAGAATTTGGAAGTGTCACTTTTTTGCTGGTCTCTCTTTTGACGGCGTTTGCAAATTATAAGATTAGGGATAAAACACAGTCGTCGCTGGTAATTGTCTTGATAGCAATGGTTGGTTTGTTTTTCGGCATGTTATTGATTTTGCTGTTCGAATGGCAAGAGCAGCCAGAGCAGTTAATCTTTATAGGAGGGTTGTACGGGGTATTAACTTTGGGTGCTTGGCTTTTTGCTAAAAAATAGCTCTAGATAGCATTTTAATTTTAATTTTAATAGATTGATTAGTTTCCAGCTTTATTTTGTGTCAATCTTACTTATAGCTGAATATTAATTAGTAGAACGTTATCGTACTTGACGGGAAACAATCATCCATTGGCCTAGCCAAGCTAGTGGAACCAATACCATATTAATCTGCTGCGCCATTCATGCGAGCTTATCGGGGTTTATATTGAGTATCGAGGTGAGTGACAATACAGGATAGCCATTGATTTAGTGTTCACCTAGCTGGTCCTTCAGCTGTTTTGAGTGTTAAATAAATGAGAGGAAGCATTGAAGCCTCAGGTGCTTTTTTTATTTGTCTTTTAAATAATCTTCTATTGGGTAATCGTTATCAATTGGCGTTTTTATTTGCCTTTGTACACCCGCCATATCCGTAAGCGTATCTAGTACTTTGATTTTTCCGTGTTCGATTTCAAATGTAGAAACGACAGAAAAAGAGAGCAATTTTCCAGATGGATTGATTCCAAAAAAGGGCTTGGCAATCGTGCCAATTAAAATGCTTTGAATCACTACTTTATTGTCTTTCACTAAGACATCCTCAATCGTTAACTCAAGATCGGGAATCGCTTCATGAAACGTGCGAATAAAGATGATGTATTCTCTTAAATTAAGCACTCTTTCATTAAACGTGGTGTGATATTGAAAGTCTTTACTAACGTATTCGTTCAATAAATTATAGTGCTTTTTCTGCCAAGCTAACTTCATAAACATGCTAGCAATAGCGCCGTTTGACTTCTCCATGGACAACCTTTCAAATTTTTATCGTTATTTTATGGGTATTGTCAGAATTTGGCGGACATTATCAATCAGTCTTTAGTATTAGTTATTGGCGATTGTATGATAATTGCACACATTTGATCAGTTATCTCTCGTGTGAATAGATATGACTCGTATTTTGTGAAAGTTTCAAGAATGACGACTGGAATTGTACGGCATGCTCATTGAATCGTGATCGCTGTCATTGTATTAAGTGTAACCAAGGTGACAAATTAGCTTAGTAATGTAGCCAGTGTGACAAAATTAGCCCAGACAAACAGATAAACTGCCGTCATTGGTAATTTAAGGTGAATCTTATGTTTCGAGTTTTTAAATATGCGCTCTATGTAGTGCTTGTTCTAATAGTGGTATTAGCAGGCTATATAAGCATTAATAAAGTCCCTGATATTCCGGTGGCCCAACTTAAAGATAAGTGGGCCCCAGCGCCCTCTCAATTTGTGGACATCAATGGCTTACAAGTACATTTACGTGATGAAGGGCCAAAAGACGACACCCAACCAATTCTCTTGATACATGGTACAGGTGCTTCTTTACATACTTGGGATGGTTGGGTTGAAACGCTAAAAGTCAGCAGAAGAGTAATTCGGTTTGATCTACCTGCATTTGGGTTAACAGGGCCAGAGCCAACTAATAATTATAAAATCGAACATTATGCAAAAGTTGTTGTAAGCGTTTTGGATAAGTTGAATATTCAGCAAGCGGTTGTGGCAGGGAATTCGTTAGGTGGTTACATATCTTGGGCTACCGCGGTTTTATACCCTGAGCGTGTAGCAAAACTAGTATTGGTGGATGCCAGTGGTTATCCATATGATGCTAAATCTATTCCTATTGGCTTTAAGCTTTCTTCTAATCCGTTAATGGGTTCGGTTTTAAAAGGTTTTTTACCTATGTCGTTGGTGGCACGTAGTGTGAGAAATGTCTATGGTAACCCTGAATTAGTTACTGATGATCTAGTAGAGCGCTATTACGAATTAACCTTAAGAGAAGGTAATCGTCAGGCACTTAAACAGCGTTTTATTCAAACATTGCCAGGGCCATTAGCTGCTAAGGTGCCGAGTATCCAAGTACCAACATTATTAATTTGGGGTGAAAAAGATTTACTAATACCCGTTAAATTCGGTGAACGTTTTGATCAAGAGATACCAAATAGTGAGTTGATTGTTTTTAAAGAGCTAGGCCACGTTCCCCATGAAGAAGACCCAAAGAGTACAGTAAAAGTTGTCCAAGACTTTTTAGCCGCTCACTAGTACACAAAAAAATACCCAGCTAAGCTGGGTATTTTTTTGTGTTAATTTTCTTTTTCTTATTTATCTTTCGCCATTTGCGCGGCAATTGCAGCTTTAAACTGTTTTAGCATTTCAATCTCTTGCGGTTGCGGTGTGTAGCGGCCACCACAGCGAGCATCGGTTTTCTGTAATAACGTAATGATAGGACGTGGAATGGCAATTGGGTCGCAACCGTGGCTGTTTTCACAAACCATATCAAATTCTGGCTTGGCTTTGATGTGGCAACCAAAGCAGTTCCCGCCAAAGCGGTTCACTACATCCACAAATCCACGTTTATTGATTTGAGAGCCTTCTTGGTTGACGTTTAGTTCGAAAAACTCCCAGTCTTTTGTTGCACTGTTAAAGCCAGATTGACGTTTAACCATTACCTCATCTGGCACCAGTTGTACAACAGAACCTGCAGGGTAAACGGTTTTTTCGGCATTAGCCGCAGCAACGGTTTTATCTAGTTCACCAGGAATAAGATTATCTACATAGAAACCACGTACTGGAGTCATATCTAGCATACAGCCAAAGCTTTTTGCATCAATTTCAAGGGGCTTATCCGCGGAAAATGCTCCGTGGGGTAAAGCCGTCAAGCTGATGATAAGGGTTAATATCCATTTCATTGTAGTTTTCTCATCTTGGGTGATTGAATTATGTACAAGTAGGTTTATATTAGGTGAGGTGATGATTGCTGTCAATTAAATTGTGTGCAATTAAAGTTTTAAGCGTATTTACACCGATTAAGAATGAGAAGAAAGCTGAGCACAAGGCGCATTTTATGAAGCTGGTACTTAGTACTGATGCAATATGCGCTAATATTTTTTGTACATGATCAAGTTCTCAATAACAAACAGTGAAGTTAAATTCACTGGAAATATCCATTGAATAGGTTTGATGGGCTAACGTTCTATGATTTTATTCTAAGTAACTGCACTACATTTATTGTCGTTAATTGAGTATTCAGTTTAATAAAGTGGGGCTAAATACATAAAAATTTTGAGGCAAAAATGCTTATTACTTTATCAGTAAGACCTAATGTAAGGTCATTGGCTTGGATGGCTAAAATAGTATCAATGTTGGCTTTCTGTTCATTACTAGGTGCATGCTCCGAAAGCTCGGATAAGCCAGACTCTAAAATGAGCCTATTAGCATCAGGGGCAGATTGGTGGAATATTTCAGATGATGCTTTTGCCAATGAATACGTTAACGAGGCTTTCAGTGAAGACATCGAGCAACAATCGGAGGTTGCTTGGATGCTGTTTGCTCGTGTTAATCAACAAGTGCAAGATCAAGGCAAAACCCTTTCAGTATGGGAAACTTGGCCAAGTAACCAAAATACGTTTAGCCCAGCGGTTCCTAAGTTCACTTTTGATAATAAAGTACGTGCTCGCCCACACTTACAACTTCCAAAACTCATGAAGGGAATGACACCTAAAGAGCAGCTTGCAGCACCGCCAGTGAACGGTGGAGAAGAAGTGACGCGTAACATGTTCTCATATGATTACATCATGGCTAAGGGGTTAAACTCTAAAGCAGGTGTGCTTAAGTTTTTATCCGGTAGTAATACCAAAGTGGACTTTCCAATTGGTACTGTTGAGATCAAAGCAGATTGGGAAACGCAAGCCATAGAAGGGGCATATCAGTTTGTGGATACGGAGAATAATGTGACTTATAGTCTAGTGGGGTTGCACATTATGGCTAAAATGCAGCCTACGCCTGAAAATCCGTTTTACTCAGAAACCCCTAGTTGGTTTTGGACAACCTTTGAATTTAAAGGTAACCCAGGCCTAGCTAATGCACAGAATTTGATTACATACAAAGATGCATTATCAAGTAGCAAGGCTCAAATGCTTTTACAGCAGGCGGGATTAGCGGATACGGCGTTTGTGAATTACGTATCTAATGGCACTCAAATTCGTTATTCAGATGCTCAGCATCCAGACATCATTTTGGGTAACACAAAAATGGAAGCATTTGCTGGATCACCTGATCAAAATGACCCCAGTACGTGGACAAAGTGGAATTCTTCTTGTCATACCTGTCATGGTACAACGTCGGCTAAAATTGATACCTCGGGCAGCACACCTATGGTGAAATTTTATCCATTCACCGTGCCTGTGGGTAAAATCACCTATCAAGATATTGATCAATATACATCCATGGATTTTGTTTGGTCTATTGCGTTTTATGCTCAGTAATGAGCATATCACTAGCGTTGATGGTTTGCTCTGTGGTTAATTCGCAGGGTAAAACATACTGTTCAAACAAATGCATTAGTGATTAAGTATGAAGATGGATAACATGTTGGGTTGAAAATCCGTTTAAATCAAAAGGGCAGTATCTATTGCCCTTAAAATAATAAAGTGGAAGATACAACATGTTTAGCCATATGATGCTGGGGGCTAATGATATAGATGCCTCAAAAAAATTCTACGATGCAATCCTTGCAGAATTAGGACACAAGCCGGGTATTTTGGACCCAAAAGGGCGAGTACTTTATCCTAATAGACAAGGCTCTTTTCTATTAACTAAGCCTATTGATGGCAATGACGCAAACCATGGTAATGGTAGTACTCTTGGTTTTGCCGCAGCCTCTCCCGAGCAAGTAAATGCTTGGTTCGAGGCGGGTTTAAAAGCCGGCGGCACTGAATGTGAAGATGCACCGGGTATTCGCTCTGGCGGGGGCATTAATTTATACCTTGCTTATTTACGCGATCCATCAGGAAATAAAATTTGCGCATCACATCGTGTGATGGATTAAATGTTACTCCTCCTAGTTATAGGGGGAGAACTTAATGAGCAGTGAAATACTGCTCTAATTTCTTTAATGCCAAGATTGCTGCACTGGTTCGATTTTCTACCCCTAACTTTCTAAATATCTGCACAAGATGTGTATTAATTGTTCTTGGGCTAATATTTAATATCATTGCTATTTCAGAGTTACTTTTCCCCCTTGCCAGCCATACTAATACCTCTGATTCACGATTGGTTAACTCAAAAGCTTCCTGCATAATTTGTGATTCACTGGGACGTTCTAAATTGATTAAGCGAAGGAGGTATTCGTCATTCTTATTTTCACTGATGAATTTAATCTCAATTGGTTTTTCGCCTTGGTTAATTTGAATCCCTTTTTCTTTATTGAAGGTGTGTGAAAATAAAGGCTGTAGCTGAAACGCGAGATTTTGTTTTAGCCAGTCTTCTGATAAACCAGCACAATGGAACAATTGATGGGCCTGAGGTGTGGCCCATTTGAAGTTACCCTCTTTATCTGTGGTAATTAAAAACTGGCCTGCTGAATCCAACGCTGATCGCGCGCTTTGGGTCAAACGTGAGTTACTTAAATGCACCTTCATTCTTGCTAATAATTCATCGCAATTCACGGGTTTTTGTATGAAGTCTACACTTCCGGAGTCAAAACTTTTTACGATACTTTGTGTATCGCTTAATCCTGTCATAAATATGACTGGTATGTGCTCTAAATGAGGGTGTGACTTAAGCAATCGACACGTTTCAAATCCATCTAACCCTGGCATCATAGCATCCATAAGAATAATGTCGGGAGTAATACTGTTGGCAATGCTGAGGGCCTGATTTCCTTCTAAAGCAACTAGTACAGTTAAGCCAGCAGCATCAAGTGCATCATTGATCATGCCTAATGAATCCGGAGAGTCATCAACAACCAATACTAAATCTTTACTTTTATTATTGGACGTCATGATGTCCCCTCAAGGCTTTTATGAATTTAGGAAATTGAAATGTATTTACTAAATTTAATAGCTCATTTAGTGTTTTATTTTTTAATATATTACGTTCATTTGAGTCATCTTCTTTTTGTAGTGCCATTAATTTTGCGCGTATTGCATTCACATAACCAATTTCAGCTAAGCGAATTAATTCTTGAATATTGGATTCTGGAATCATATATGGATCACTTGATGTTTTCACACTTGATCCTTTTGTTAAGGTGTTGCTTGAATCAGTGGATTTATATAACCAACTAATTTTTGCGTAATTGGCGAGCAACTTGAAAAGCTCATGATAACGAATAGGTTTTACAAGTAAGCCATTACTGGGATCTTTATTAGAAGTGGGACTAACATGTGCATTAGCTGATGTCATAATGATGGTTGCATCTGGGTATTGTGTTCGGATTGTTTGTGCAAGTGTCCAGCCGCTCATTCCGGGCATAGAAATATCTAATAAAAATATATGAGGTATAAATAAGCAGTGCTTGAGCATATCTAGGCATTCAATGCCGTCTTGGGCCATGATCACATTAAAGTCTAAAGGCATTAATACTTCAGACATTAACATGCGGTGATCAGGTTCATCGTCTACTACAAAAATATTCTTACGTTCACCTTTGTAGCCAATAATTGGCTTCTCGGTTTCATGATTAATATATTTAGCTGGAACAATACTGGATAACATAAGAGCGACTTTGAACTCACTACCTTCTTGTAGTTTACTGGTAACTTGAATATCTCCCCCCATGATATCCACTAACAATCGAGTTATCGTTAGACCTAAGCCTGTTCCAGTAACATAAGGTTGCCCAGGTTCCCTGATGCGTTCAAACGGTAAGAAAATCGTATCGATGTCCTGCGGATTAATCCCGATGCCGGAATCTATCACCTTAAACTCAGCAACTTGATTTCGATAACTGACAGAAAAGGTGATATCCCCTTGTTGGGTATACTTAATTGCGTTTGATAATAAATTGATCAGAACTTGGCGAAGCCGCTTTTGGTCTGCCCGAACAACTTTTGGAATATTGGTAAGTTTTATGTAGTTGAATTTTAAATTTTTATTTTGTGCTTGCATGCTAAACATATTAACGAGTTGATCTAATAGCTCGTCGAACTGCACATCTGATCGCTCTAATTCTAATTTTCCTGCTTCAATTCGAGAGATATCCAACAAACCCTCGATTAAATCAGATAGGTGCTCACTACTTCGTCTAATGGTAGATAAAGCTCCACGTCTAGGTGTCGGTATCGTAGGATCTTTTTCTAATAACTGTGCATAACCCATGATGGCATTTAAAGGAGAGCGAAGTTCGTGGCTAATACCTGTTAGATAGCGGCTTTTCGCTAAATTCGCTGACTCAGCCAACTCTTTGGATTTTTGTAGAGCACGATCAGTTTCTTGGTGGGCCTTGATTTCTGCGCGCAGCAGCTTAGTTTGGTCTTCTGATTCTTTATGGGCAATGATGCGTGAATCTCTGGCAAGAGAGAACATCCATGCTAATACACCAAAAATAATGAGTAGAATAAAAAAGACGTTAATCAGGGCAGTTGCAATGGCTTGTTCTACAACAACGGTATTGTTTAGGTTGCCGGTTGTGGTTATTTGTAAATACACCAATACCAAGACACTTGAGACCACCAAAGAGGTTAGAAGGTACAAACCAATAAAATGACCAATGCGGGAATTGATCGCACCTACCCATTTTTTAGGAAAAACATAAGATAATGCACCTATTATTTGCTGAGAAAATTTAGCATTTGTTTTACACATATCGCCACAGCGGGCATCTAGCGAACAACATAAAGAACAAATATTACCAGCATAGGCTGGGCAAAAAGACATGTCTTCATGTTCAAAGTGGTGATCACAAATACAGCATTTCATTTGAGATTGGCTAGAAACAATAACGGCAGGGCGTGCGATATAATAACGTCCCTTAGTTACCCACGCTAAAACCGGAGCGCATATAAATGTTATTCCTAGGGCGATAAATGAGGATAGTGCTTCTAAGGTTTCACCTAACCAACCCACATAACATATAAAACCAAGTGTAGAAGCAATGATCATGGAGCCTACACCTACAGGGTTAATGTCAAATAGGTGTGCACGCTTAAATTCCATTTCTTGTGGACGCAGGCCTAAAGGCTTACTGATAGTTAAATCCGCCACTATCGTGCCTAACCAAGCTAATGCAATGATAGAGTAGCCTCCAAGAATTTCTTCAAGTATGCGATATATCCCCAGCTCCATAAGCAATAATGAGATTATTACGTTAAATACCAGCCATACCACACGACCGGGATGATTGTGTGTAATACGAGAAAAAAAGTTTGACCAAGCAATAGAGCCAGCATAAGCATTTGTCACATTAATCTTCAATTGTGATACAACAACAAATACACCTAACAGAATTAAGCTTAATTGTTCGGAGTTTGTTACATAGCTCATAGCAGTTAAATACATGTGATTGGGGTCACTGGCTTGTTCTTCTGAAAGCCCATGTTGTAATGCAAGTACGGCTAAAAACGAGCCAACTAATATTTTAAATACACCGAAAATGATCCACCCCGGCCCTCCAGCTAACATGGCAAACCACCAACGTTTATCTGGTTTATCTTGCTGCGGTAGAAACCTTAAAAAATCCACTTGCTCGCCTATTTGAGCAATTAAAGAAAATAAAACAGAAGCAGCTGCTCCAAACGCGACTATAGAAAAACCAGATACCTGATTGCTAACGTTAGTGCTTGGAGTGAAGTTGACCCATAGCTCAATTGCATTTTCTGATTGAAATGCAATGCATATGAGAGGAAGAATTTGAAAACCAATCCAAATGGGCTGGGTCCACACTTGGAAACGACTAATTAGTGAAATACCGTGAGTTACAAGGGGAATTACGATTAAAGCACTTATGATATAACCAATACTAAGGGGAATTCCCAGAGTTAGCTCAAGAGCAAGGGATAAAATGGCGGCTTCTAATGCAAAAAATATAAATGTAAATGATGCATAAATTAAAGAAGTAATGGTGGACCCAATATAACCAAAACCCGCACCACGAGTGAGCAAATCAATGTCAGTGCCCTGTTTTGCAGCGTAATAACTGATGGGGATGCCTGTCAGAAAGATAATCAAGCCAACTACCATGATTGCAGCTACAGCGTTATTAAAGCCATAATGCAATGTGATTGCTCCACCAATAGCTTCTAATGCTAAAAATGAAATAGCGCCTAAAGCCGTTTGAGATACACGGGCAGCAGACCAGCGACGTGCGGATTTTGCGGTAAATCTTAGGGCGTAATCTTCCAATGTTTCATTGGCAACCCACTGGTTATATCGACGCCGAACCCGAAATACTTCTTGCTGAGCATGAATCATTCATCAAACCTTCAATAAACTAATGCCGGCCTTTATGAATAGGTAGGCCGAGTTGCGACGGCTGATTTGCAAACTCCTTTTTAAACCAACATAAAGGATAACCAGCAAGTATTGCGCCTGAAAAATTAATCAGTTGAAGCTTGGCCATACTGCACATAGGGCAGGAAAGCGACAGCTCGCGCGTTAACTTAACCTTACTAACAGATCGGGGGTATAGGTTAAATGACCTAGTATGCTGAGGTGTTCACCTGATGGTGCGATTGATGGTTCAAGCACAAACTGATAGCAAGTCAATCAACTTAGGAGAAGCGATATGGGCGACTTACTATCAACCTCGGCTCGCAAATCAGTGAGCCAAAGAGAAGGCATTAAACGCCGCTCTTTTTTAAAAACCTTATGTGCAGTTCCTGCCAGTCTATTATTGGCATCCTATGTAGGCATGGCGCAGGCATCGGTTAATACAACAGGGCTTGCGGTAACCGATAAAGAAGTAACCGTCGGCATCCTGCATTCACTTACAGGAACCATGGCAATCAGTGAAACCGGGGCTCAAGAGGCCGAAAAGCTGGCTATCAAGCAGATTAACGAATCTGGCGGTATTTTAGGTCGTCAAATTAAAATCATCCAAGAAGATGGCGCCAGTGATTGGCCAACCTTCGCTGAAAAAAGTAAAAAACTATTGGTAAAAGATAAAGTAGCTGCGGTATTTGGTGCTTGGACATCGGCATCTCGTAAAGCGGTATTACCGGTTTTTGAAAAAGAAAACGGCTTACTTTATTACCCAACTTTTTACGAAGGTTTAGAGCAATCTAAAAACGTTATCTATACAGGTCAAGAAGCCACTCAGCAAATATTAGACGGTTTAAATTGGGTAGCAAAAGAGAAAGGCGCTAAAACCTTCTATCTAATAGGATCTGATTATATCTGGCCGCGTACATCTATGAAAATTGCCCGCAAGCATATTGAAAATGTTTTAGGAGGCAAGGTAGTGGGTGAAGAATACAAGCCACTAGGTAATACACAATTTGGTTCGGTCATTAATAAAATACGCTTGAAAAAACCAGATGTTATTTATGCTGCCGTTGTAGGTGGTTCTAACGTAGCTTGGTTCAAACAGCTTAAAGCCGCGGGTATTACCGCTAAGAAACAAACCCTGCTAACAATCTCAGTGACTGAAGACGAAGTATTAGGCATAGGTGGTGAAAACCTAGAAGGTTTTTACTCAATCATGAAGTACTTCCAAAGTCAGGATAACCCTAACAACAAAAAATTCGTAAAAGCCTTTAAAGAAATGTGGGGCGATGACAGTGTTATTGGTGACGTAACTCAAGCCGCGTATCTTGGCCCTTGGTTATGGAAAGCAGCTGTAGAACGCACAGGTTCTTTTGATGTGGATAAAGTTGTCGCGGAGTCTGAAAAAGGCGACATCGAATTAACTACTGCACCAGAAGGGTATGTGAAGCTTCACAAAAACCATCACTTATGGAGTAAGGCACGTGTCGGTAAGTGGAAGAAAGATGGTCAAGCAGAAGTGGTATATACCTCTGAACTGATTGAGCCGGATCCGTTCCCAGCAGGTTATCAATAATTGTCACACTAGGTTTTAAATTAAGTAAATAAGAGTGGTGCAAACAAGGACGTATGCACATTCATCCCCGCATCAAACATTAAATCGCATTTTGCGGCTTAGACGTTTCATTTCCCAGTTATTTTTTTTGGGTTCTGATAAGAGGAATTAATATGGATGGCTATACAACCAGCGAACTGGGCGCAATATTCGCCATGCAAGGCTTCGCGGGCATCAGTTTGTTTTCAGTACTTCTATTAATGGCACTTGGTCTTGCCATTATCTTTGGTCAAATGGGCGTAATTAATATGGCCCATGGTGAGTTTATGGCGGTAGGCGCCTATACCACTTATTTTTTATCAACTTTCACAGAAGCTTACTTCCCTTCTTTTTTAGATTATTACTTTGTCGTAGCCATCGTGGTCGCCTTTTTTGTGGCCGGGATACTCGGTTACTTTGCAGAATTTATATTGATACGGCATCTCTACTCGCGCCCATTAGATACGCTTTTAGCCACTTGGGGTTTAAGCCTTATCATGCAACAAACTTTCCGTAGCGTATTTGGCGCACGGGAAGTTAGCCCAACATTGCCTGATTGGTTAATGGGCTCAGTACAACCAACTGAAATGATTGATATACCCATTAACGGCATGTTTGTTTTGGGTTTAACCATTGTTGTCACCCTTGGTGTTTTTTATCTCATGTTTAAATCAAATTGGGGATTGCGTGTACGTGCAACTACTCAAAATCGTGAGATGAGCGGTGCAGTTGGTATTAATACCAAAAAGGTAGACCGTTACACCTTTGCACTAGGTTGCGGTATTGCTGGTATTGCCGGTGCCGCATTTACCACTATCGCATCGACTGGTCCAACAACCGGTACGTTATACATAGTTGATACATTCATGGTTGTAGTATTTGGTGGCGCGGCCAGCTTATTTGGCACCATTGCCTCAGCATTTTCTATTGCCCAAGCGCAATCCATTCTTGAATTCTTTATCAGTGGCTCGATGGCTAAGGTTTATACCTTATTAACACTGGTGATAATTTTGATGTTTAAACCAGAAGGTCTATTTGCCAGCAAGGTGCGACGCTAAATCGTAAATAGAAATATAAATTGAATGGTTATTAAGATGTTTTGGAGAATGTTATGAGTTTCTTTTACGAAAAAATACTAGGAGGCAAAAACGGCACCGCCCATTTGCTTATCCTAGCCGCAGTGATACTGATTATATTTCCGCTATTTCTAGATGCATTTCGTCTAAATTTAGTGGGTAAATATTTAACCTATGCCTTCGCCGCAGTGAGCTTGGTTTTGTTGTGGGGTTATGGTGGTACGTTAAGCTTAGGTCAAGGAATTTTCTTTGGTTTAGGTGGTTATGGTATGGCCATGTTTCTTAAACTAGAGGCATCATCCCCAGAAAACACGACGATTCAATCGACTCCAGGTATTCCTGATTTTATGGATTGGAATCAGCTCACCGAGCTTCCCTGGTTTTGGGAACCGTTCACCAGTTTTACTTTTACAATTATTGCAATTTTAACCTTACCAGCCCTGTTCGCTTACATCATTGGTGCTGCCATGTTTAAGCGTCGAGTGGGTGGTGTTTACTTTGCGATTATTACTCAAGTAATTGCCGTTATCTTAACCGTACTGATTGTAGGCCAGCAGGGTTTAACCGGTGGTATCAATGGTATTACGGATTTACGGACTTTAAATGGTTGGGATATTACATCCGATAGTGCCAAGTATATTTTTTACTTTATTAATGCAGGCTTATTGCTTGGTGTGATTGTTGTCTCACGCTTGATACTAAACAGTAAATTTGGTCATTTACTTTTAGCCATTCGCGATAAAGAAGATCGTGTGCGTTTCTCAGGTTATGACGTGGGTAACTTTAAGATCTTCATCTTTTGTTTTGCAGCGCTTATTTCAGCCATTGGCGGTGCTATGTTCACGTTACAAGTTGGCTTTATGTCTCCTTCGTTTGTGGGGATAGTGCCTTCTATTGAAATGGTGATCTTTGCCGCAGTGGGTGGGCGTATGTCTTTGATCGGTGCAGTTTATGGCACCTTACTCATTAACTTTGGTAAAACCACATTTTCAGAATCTTTCCCTGAATTATGGTTGTTCTTAATGGGCGGTTTATTCATTGCTGTTGTGATGTTCTTCCCGAATGGCCTAGCTGGTATTTGGAACGACTATAGCCACCACATTACGAATCGTTTGGGTTTTGTTAAAACCGGTTATAACAAAATCAAACAAACCCTGGTTCCACAAAAAATACAGGACTCTAGTCACTAGGGTTCGAGTTTTTAACGAATTAGGAGCAAATTATGAGTTTAACAACCAATACAGATTACACCTTAGCCATTGAAGATTTAACGGTTTCGTTTGATGGGTTTAAAGCGGTGGACAGCTTAAATTTTTATTTAGACAAAAATGAGCTGCATGTCGTTATCGGGCCAAATGGGGCCGGTAAAACCACCGTGTTGGATTTGATCTGCGGTAAAACCAAAGCCACATCCGGCAGTATTAAATTTTTAAATAAGGAATTAACGGAATTAAACGAACATTCTATTGTGCGTGCGGGTGTTGGTCGAAAATTTCAAACCCCTTCCATATATGAAAACTTAACGGTTTTAGAAAACTTAGAGGTTTCTTACCCGGTAGGTCGCAGTGTATTTGGTTCATTATTTTTTAAACGTACCGAAACGGTACTGGAAAAGATTCATGAAATAGCCAAAGAAATCATGTTGTTTGATGATTTAGAAACTGAGGCGGGTTTATTAAGTCATGGTCAAAAACAGTGGTTAGAGATTGGCATGTTGTTAATACAAGACCCACAGCTTTTGATGTTAGATGAGCCAGTTGCAGGCATGAGTGTGAAAGAGCGCGAACAAACTGCCGAGTTACTGAACAAGATCAGCCAAGGTCGATCTGTACTCGTGATTGAACACGACATGGAATTTGTTGCACAAATTGCTCACAAGGTAACGGTATTGCACCAAGGGAAGATTTTGGCAACGGGCGATATGGATGCAGTGCAACACGATCCAAAAGTAATCGAAGTGTATTTGGGCCATTAAGAGGTGAATGTATGTTAAGCGTATCCGATTTAAAAGTTAGCTATGGCCAAAGTGAAGTGATACATGGTTTGAACTTTGATGTACCTAAAAATGAAACTCTGGCCATCATGGGTCGTAATGGTATGGGCAAAACCACACTTTTCAAATCACTTATTGGTGTACTGCCATTGAGTGATGGTGCCATCAGTGTTGACGGTGTGGATGTGACAGACTGTGAAAGTTTTCAACGAGTTGAAAACGGCATTGCCTATGTGCCACAAGGCCGCATGATTTTCCCATCGCTGACGGTGCAAGAGAACATCGAAACTGGCATGGAAGTATCCAAGATGAAAAAAATTCCAGACGAGATATATGCGCTTTTCCCTGTTTTATTTGAAATGCGCCACCGCAAAGGGGGGAATCTATCTGGTGGTCAGCAACAGCAATTAGCCATTGCCCGAGCGTTAGTGACCAATCCTAAAGTTTTATTATTGGATGAACCTACAGAAGGGATACAGCCATCCATAATAAAAGACATTGCCAACGTACTAAATGAAATTAAAAAAATGCGCGACATTACTATTATTGTGTCTGAGCAAGTCTTGAGTTTCACCATGGCGGTGGCGGATCGCATTATTGTGATTGATAAAGGAACCTTCATTCATGAGGATCTACGTGAAAACGTTGATCAAAGTAAAATTAAACAATACTTATCTGTGTAATAGCATAAACAAATATTTTAAAACTAGGTGATATAAAGGAGCCTGACATGACTGAGACAATCATAAAAGTAGATCTAAAAGGGTCGGCCTATGATAACGATAAAATTCATAATCGCTGGCACCCAGACATACCCATGGTTGAAAAAGTTAAACCCGGTGATGATTTTATCATTGAATGTATGGATTGGACCGGTGGTCAAATTAAAAATGATGACTGCGCCGATGATGTACGTGATGTGGATTTAACAAAAGTACATTTTTTGTCTGGCCCTGTTGCTATTGAAGGAGCCGAGCCCGGTGACTTATTAGAAGTTGATATTTTAGATATCGGTACGTTTGATGATAGCCAGTGGGGTTTTAATGGCTTCTTTTCAAAACAAAACGGTGGTGGCTTTTTAACCGAGCATTTCCCAGAAGCGCAAAAATCCATTTGGGATTTTAAAGGCATGTTCACTAGCTCTCGCCATATTCCCGGTGTGGAGTTCGCCGGTTTAATTCACCCCGGTTTAATTGGCTGCTTACCATCCCGTGAAATGCTGGACGAATGGAATAAGCGTGAAAAAGAATTATTCGATACCGAACCTGAACGCGTACCAGAATTAGCAACCTTACCGTATGCCGATACCGCACACATGGGCCGCATGACGGGTGATGCTCGGGATGCAGCAGCAGCTGAAGGTGCCCGTACTGTACCGCCACGTGAACATGGTGGTAACTGTGACATTAAAGATTTATCACGTGGTGCGAAAGTGTACTTCCCAGTTTATGTAAAAGAAGCTGGTTTAAGTGTGGGTGATTTACATTTTAGCCAAGGTGATGGGGAAATCACATTCTGTGGTGCAATTGAGATGGCCGGTTGGATTCACTTACGTGTGAACCTAATCAAAGGTGGTATGGAAAAATACGCCATTAAAAACCCAATCTTTAAGCCAAGCCCAATCACACCAAAATACGATGATTACTTAATCTTCGAAGGGATTTCGGTAGATGAAGAAGGCACCAACCATTATTTAGATGTGCATGTGGCGTATCGCCAAGCGTGTTTGAATGCCATTAACTATTTAACTAAGTTTGGTTATTCCAAAGCTCAAGCTTACGCTATTTTAGGTTGTGCGCCAGTACAAGGCCATATTAGTGGTGTGGTGGATATACCAAATGCTTGTGCCACGGTTTGGTTGCCAACGGATATTTTTGATTTTGACGTTCAACCCAATGCAGATGGGCCGAAGGTAGAATTGGATGGCAGTATCGATCTTCCATTATCTAAAGATAAATAAGGGGGTTCTAATGCCGTTATACGATTATAAGTGTCCCAAACATGGAGTATTCCATGAACTACAAGCCATGGATAAATCAGCCTTACCTTGCAAGTGTCCACAGTGTGGCACGGTGAGCGCTCGTATTATTATGATATCGCCAGATATTATAAAAATGGCACCAAACCAGAAAAAAGCCATGGAGAAAAATGAAAAAGCTCTGCACGAGCCCATTTTTTCTACTAATGAATCTCGGCTCGAAGCTGATGATAAGCGCAGCTTTGCGCAGAAAAAAGGGCACAAAGGGGGCTGCGGTTGTTCTGAACATAAACCGGAATACAGCGCCTTAAAACAACAGGTGATCTTCCTACCGGATGGCAGCAAGGTGTTTCCTTCTCAGCGTCCGTGGATGATCAGTCACTAGAATCAATAACCATAATAGCCCCCAGATTTTATTGGCCTCGTAAGGGGCCTTTTTTATGGGAATTAAGCTATCATGAATTCACTCTACGCTAGATGAATTCAAGGAGGCTATTCATGGATATTCAATTTCAACAGCTCGATCAAGTAGACCCTCAAGATATTATCGCGCTAATGAATAACCCGTTAGTTCGTCGCCAGATACCACTCACCTTTGATGATTTCAATTTACAAGATTGCCAAAAATTCGTACATGCAAAAACGCAAATGTGGCAAGAGCATGGTTACGGCCCTTGGGCGTTTGTGGTAGATAGTGAATTTGCTGCTTGGGGCGGCTTACAACCCGAGTTCGGTATGCCGGACTTAGCATTAGTGCTGCACCCAAAATATTGGGGTATAGGAAAAACACTAACCGTACAAATTATTGAAAAAGCATTTACCGAAATGAACTTTGATCAAGTGACGGTTTTGTTTCCACCCATGCGCACTAGAGTAAAGGGCTTGTTAAAACTGGGTTTTAAGCAATTAGATGAGCGTGTGGTGGATGATAAAACCTTTATCCGTTATGTGCTACTCAAGCAAGATTGGAATTTCCCCCGAGACTAAAAAACCAATTTACCCTTTAGGTAATAATACAATATTGTCATGCACGAAAATTGCTCAACAGAATATTGACTTATATATCTAACAAATAAGCTTTTTGTATATAAAGTAATCAGCTATCCTTTGAAGTATATACTTAGCACGCTACATGTAAGGTGATTAAATATCGATCTAAATATTTATTGGCATTGAAAATATTTTTATCATGTATAGGAAATAATTTATTAAGTCTGTATTTCCATGAATAGTTATTTTAAACTGTGATGGATTTTATAGAATTACTCTATTTATGAAAAATAATATCCAAACAACATAAAAGGATTTTCAATGAAACTACTTAAAAGCTTATTTATTTTAGGACTTTTTGCTGCATCTCAGGGTGCTTTTGCCTTCTGTTCTGAAGATGTTCACATTTCACATTACAATTCACAATTAGGGCTGGTCGGTTTAGATAGTGAATCTGGTAACGTTTTTGCCTATTTAAAGCACACTAAAGAAAATTCAACTTGTGGTTGTCAGGCTGCTCGATTCAAGTCAAAATTTACAAAGCCTGAAATCGCGCTAGAAATTTTATTGGCTGCAAAAACAAGTCGCCGTTCAGTTAGAATTGACTTTAATGAAGATGCCGCAGGTACAGCTATCTGTAACCAAGCCGTTAGAGTTTACCTATATTAATCAACTCGACTTGTATTTTAAATAAGGGGGGAAGTCTCCCCTTTTTAACCTCCCAACTTATCCTTCAAGTTATAATAAAACGCGCCCATTGCAGTAAACGGTACTCGGAAAGTTTGCCCACCTGGGAATGGATATTGCGGTAAGCCCGCAAATACATCAAAGCGTTTTGCATCCCCTTGAATCACTTCACTTAATACTTTACCTGCTAAATGGGTACTGGTAAGACCATGGCCTGAATACCCTTGAGCATAGTAGATGTTTTTACCTATACGGCCAAATTGGGGTAAGCGCATGAGTGTTAGCAAAAAGTTGCCGGTCCAAGCAAAGTCCACTTTGGTGTTTTTTAATTGCGGGAAGGTTTTAAGCATGTTGGGCACAATCATGCTTTTAATCTTGCTGGGTTCTCGTGCGCCGTAAGTGACGCCGCCGCCGTAAATGAGTCGACCTTCATTAGAAAGGCGGTAGTAATCTAATAAGTAGTTGCAGTCTTCTACACAATTATCTTGTGGTAATAATTGTTTTTGCTGAGCTTCGCTCAGGACTTCAGTGGTAATGACTTGAGTGCCACAGGGCATGGCTTTAGCTTCAAGTTTTGGTACAAGGCCACCTAAATAAGCATTACCGGCCACAATCAAGTAGCGACAAGTGACTTGACCATTTTTTGTGTGAACGACGGGGTTGCTGCCTTCGTCTATTTTTATGACTTCTGAGTCTTCAAAAATTTTACCGCCAAGGGATTCTACCGCAGCGGCTTCCCCTTGTACTAAATTTAAAGGGTGAAAATGCCCGCCGGATTTATCTAACAAACCGCCTGTATATCGGTCTGATCCTACGTGATTTTTTAATTGGGTTTTATCAAGAAGCACTAAGTTATCATGGCCATGTGATTCCCAAAGGGCTTTTTTATCCTCGAGGTCTTTGAGTTGCTTTTCATTGCAGGCTGCAAAAATGCCTCCGTCTTTTAGGTGACAATCAATATTATAGTCTTGGACTAGGCGGCGAATGATGCGGCCTCCTTCGAATGCCATTTTCCCCATCTCGGTGCCTATTTCTTTCCCGTAGTGCTTTTCTATAAAGTCCATATCACGGGAGTAACTGTGCACAATTTGCCCGCCGTTTCGTCCTGACGCGCCAAAGCCCACTCGTTTGGCTTCAAGTACGATGACGCTAAAACCGCTTTCGGCTAAATGTATGGCGCTGGAAAGGCCCGTAAAGCCTGCACCGATAATACATATGTCGGCTTTAATATGTTCGGATAAACTAGGGCGAATGTGCTTGTCATTTGCAGAGGCTGCGTAGTACGAGGCGGTATGTTCGGGCTTGCTCATGGTGTACCTCAAAGAAAGTGCGGGCCTAAAATTATATGTACTAGATGAAATTAGTTACCTTGTTTAAAACAATACTGCTTGGAAGCCATTTGGGATATACCCAGTAGGGTATATTTTGATTTTAGATGTATGTTTTATTATTAAAGCATGGATTTATTTTCTGTCTTGTAATGCTTGGGTTTGTTTAAGTGAGTTAATAAATTGCTCGATGATCAATTGGTTGGAGTGGTTGCTGCGATAAATGGCGCTAAAAGTATTACTGTAACCATAGAGTTCAGATAACAAAGGTTTAAGCTTGGTGTCTAAGCGCCAGTTACGAATTAAGATGGACGGTAAAATACCTAAGTAGTGGCCACTTAAAACTAATGTCGCTCGGGCTTCTTGGTGGTGGGCTTTTGCTTGTTTGTTCCATTTGCGCATGTCTGGGTGTAGTTCACGCCCCGGCATGAGTCGTGGGGATTCTACAAACTTGAACTCCATGAGTTTGTCGGGGGTAATTTCGTTTGCGGCCATATCATATAATGGGTGGCCTTCGGCGCAATACAGCTGCATCTGCTCATCAAATAAGCTAATGCAGTTTAGTTCGGCAAAATTTTGGGTGATGACTGTGATACCAATGTCCACTTTTTGATCAAGTACAGCGGTGGTCACATCATCAGACGACATGGTGGTAATGTGTATATTGACGTCAGGTGCTTCTTTTGAGAATAACTTAAGTGCCTGAACGATGATGGAGTCATGGCTGCCAAGCATATGTTCGGCAAAACCCAAGTGGAGCTGGCCTATGAGACGGTTATGGGTTTGGTTAACTTTATTTCGAAAGCTGTCCAGCGCACCTAATAGCTCTAAAGTGGCATCATAGACAATTTGCCCGTGACTTGTGAGGCTAAAGCCACTGCGGCCTCGCTCGCATAGGCGCATGTCCAAACGTTTTTCGAGGTCAGAAATATAGTTAGATATAGTGGAGTTAGCCAAGTTAAGTTGCAGCTCGGCAGCGGTAAAGCCCCCTGCATCGACCACAGACTTGAAAACCCGCAGTAATCTAAGGTCTATGTCAGCTAATTGGCCCGATATGGCGGCTTTTTTACGACCCATAGAAGATAAATTCTCTAATATTTTATATTTGAATATTCAAATGTGAGTTCTATTAAATCATCATATAAATAAAAGAAACAGTGCTTTATAACTTCACCCACATAAAAATAGGCCTAATGCCCCAAGGAACAAACCATGACCATCGAACTAAATAATCCAAGCTTGTTGCAAACCCAAGCCTTTATCAACGGCCAATGGGTTGATGCGAACAGTGGCGAAACCTTCCCTGTATTTAATCCTGCTAACGGTGAAGAAATTGCACAAGTGGCAAACTGCGTTCAAGAAGAAACCGCAGCGGCCATTGCAGTGGCGAAAAAAGCCATGGAATCTTGGAAAGAACAGCCAGCTAAAGTGCGCTCTGAATTGTTAGAAAAATGGTATGACCTAGTGATGGCCAACCAAGAAGACTTGGCCAAAATCATGACGATGGAACAAGGTAAAGTTTTGGCTGAATCACGGGGTGAAGTGGCCTACGGCGCGTCTTACATTAAATGGTTCTCTGAAGAAGCCAAGCGTATTTATGGTGATGTGATTCAAGGTACACCGGATCGTCGCGGTATCGTGATCAAGCAGCCTGTAGGTGTGGTCGGTGCAATCACCCCTTGGAACTTCCCGAACGCCATGATCACTCGTAAAGTGGCTCCAGCCCTAGCGGCCGGCTGTTCAATCGTATTAAAGCCCGGTTCTGAAACCCCTCTTTCTGCTTTAGCCTTGGCAGAGCTTGCTAAGCAAGCGGGTATTCCTGATGGCGTTTTTAACGTGGTTGCTGGTCGCCGTTCATCATTAATTGGTGGTGAGCTAACCTCAAACCCTGACGTAGCAAAAGTAACCTTTACTGGTTCTACCCCTGTTGGTAAAACCCTAATGAAGCAATGCGCTGAAACAGTTAAGCGTACATCTATGGAGCTAGGTGGTAACGCCCCTGTGATTATCTTTGATGATGCAGACTTAGATATCGCCATCAATGGTTCATTGCTTTCTAAATTCCGTAACTCTGGGCAAACCTGTATTTGTACAAACCGCGTTTTAGTACAAGAAGGTATTTACGATGAATTTGTGAAACGCTTCAGCGCTGCGGTAAATGAATTTAACTTTGGTGATGGTTTAGACGATGCCAGTACTCACGGCCCTGTGGTTTCGGCTAACGCAGTAAGTGATATCGATGACATCGTTAAGCGCTCTGTAGAAAAGGGTGCAACGGTAGTGACCGGTGGTAAGCCACGTGAAGGTGCGGGTTTCTTCTATGAGCCAACTATTTTAACCAATGTTGACGATACCATGAGCGTATTCCGTGAAGAAATCTTTGGCCCTGTTGCACCTATCTTCAAGTTCAAAACTGAAGAAGAAGCCATCAATATGGCAAACGACACTGAATTTGGTCTAGCGGCTTATTTCTACAGCGATAACTTGTCCCGTGTATGGCGTGTTGCTGAGAAAATCGATTACGGCATGGTGGGCGTAAACGAAACCATGATCAGCTCTGAATTGATTCCATTTGGTGGGGTTAAAGAGTCTGGTCAAGGCCGTGAAGGTTCTAAATACGGTTTAGACGATTACTTAGAAATCAAATACGTATGTATGGGTGGCATGGCGCGTAATCACGGCGCTTAATAGTTAAGTACAAAAACGGCATCTCGAAAGGGGTGCCGTTTTTTTATGCCTAAAATATGGGTTTTACCCCTTAAGGCATATGGCCTATATATTTATATAACTATACTTTAATAACCTGTCTTTTTAGGTGTTCGCCATGAGTACCATTATTTATCCGACGACCAATTTGAAACACACGGAAACCCTGACCATTGAAAAGGGCGAAGGGGTGTATGTGTATGACAATCAAGGCAAGCGTTATATAGAGGGTCTAGCAGGGCTGTGGTGTACATCGCTAGGTTACGGTAATCAAGAGATTATAGATGTTACCAGTGAGCAAATGGCGAAGCTGTCTTATTCACATATGTTTGGCGGTAAAACTCACCAAGTGGGCATGGATCTATCAGATAAGATTTCCGCCATGGTACCTGTGGAGAATGCCAAAGTATTTTTTGGTAATTCGGGCAGTGATGCCAACGATACCCATATCAAATTATTGCGCTATTACTTCAATGCCATTGGCAAGCCGGAGAAGTTTAAAATCATTGCCCGCGAACGCTCTTACCATGGGGTGACAGTGGCGTCGGCATCGTTAACTGGCCTGCCACCAAATCACACACACTTTGATTTACCCTTTGAGGCACTTGGCATTATTCGCACCGATGCCCCTCATTATTATCGCGGCAAACAACAGGGCGAAACAGAAGCACAATTTGTTGAACGCATTACCACTAACTTAGAGAACCTGATTTTAAAAGAAGGCCCAGACACCATTGCCGCTTTTATCGCAGAACCGATAACAGGGGCCAGTGGAGTGATTGTGCCGCCAAAAGGGTATTACGAAAAAGTCCAAGCTATTTTGGCTAAGTACGATATTTTATTCTGGGCTGATGAAGTCATCACAGGCTTTGGCCGCACTGGAAATGACTTTGGCTCAACTACCATGAATATTCAGCCAGATATGATGACATTGGCCAAGCAACTGTCTTCGGCTTATATGCCTATTAGTGCATCTGTCATTCGTGGGGATATGTACGACGCCATGATCGAGTCTTCAAATCAAGTTGGGGTGTTTGGGCATGGTTATACCTATTCGGGGCATCCGGTTGCATGTGCTGTTTCATTAAAAGTGCTAGAAATATATGAACGGGATAATATATTTTCTAAAGCGGCGGAAGTGGGTAAGTACTTGCAAAGTGAATTGCGAAAATTTGTAGATCATCCATTAGTGGGTGAAGTGCGCGGTGAGGGTATGATAGGCGCGCTTGAATTAGTGGCCAATAAAACCACAGGACAAAGCTTCAATGGTGGTGTAATGGGCGGTTATGCCATGCAAGCTTGTCAAAACCACGGCATGATTACCCGCGCAGTAGCAGGTTCGTCATTGGCGTTTTGCCCCCCTTTGATTTGTACTAAGGCGCACATTGATGAAATGATGCAGATTTTAGTCAAAGCGCTGGATGAATCGTTGGAGTATGCAAAAAAGGAACGTTTATTGGTAATTTGAAGTGTAAAAAAACCGCTTTCTCATTCCTGAGGAAACGGTTTCTATTTTTTAGCGTCTAGCTTTTTATGCGTTATCAATACTCATATAAACCAAGGTTTGGTTGAGTAATTGGTACGCAATTTCACCAAATGTAATTGGCCCAGTTAGCTTGCCTGTTTGCTTGCCTTCTAGTTCGGAGTATAAAAAGTTAAGAATGCAGTTCACGCCAAACTCAGACTTATCCGTGGCTTCCCCAGACATGGCTTGATTAAAGCTTGAAACATAATCAGGCACAGGTGTAGCAAATTGATATTCGATATCAGCAAAAACGGGTGCATAAAGGGCGATATTGTCACCATTAATGCTTTGAATAGAGACGTTTACATTAATGCCATTGTAGTCTGCGACTAATGGTAAGCGTGTATCAACATTGTTTTGGCTAATGTAATCTGCAAGGTTGGTTTCAACCCCATCAACTGTGCACGTTTTAACGTTAAAGCCTGTTTCTGTGAACCTGATTTTAGGGCCGTTACCTTGTTCGAATAAGTTAACAATATGAATGTTAGCTAGTTGATTAGTTGGTAAAGAGACATGCATGGCGACAGCTTTATCTTCCATAGCCATGGCTCCAGGGCCAAAAATGGTTTTTGCTTTAGAGCTTTCAACTTCATCTAAATGAACACCTGCAATCCAACCAATTAAGGGAGAAAAGAACATGTTCTGGTAGCTTGGTGCATTCTGTGCGTATTCTGAATGAACGTCAGTACCCGCTGGAATAATCGCAACGGTAAAGCCATTGTCAGGGGCATCTTGGGCAATACGTGAAATAGACTTGGCATCATATGGAGTAATACGCGGTTGAGAATCACCGCTTAATCCTTCGATAGCGTTTACAAAGATGTGCTCTTTACTCACTAGGCCACCGTTATCACCCATGAAATATGGGATGGAGCCACCAATCCAATTACCGCTTGGTAATTGAGCTAGTAAAGATTCATCTGCGGCTATAATTAAAAACTCGCCAGATTCAATACGTTCGATAGTGCTGTTTAAATCTAGAAGTTGGCTGGTAATGGATACATTTGGCATACTTATTTATTTCATCCTTGTCACCTAGCTCGCAACGGCTAGGTGCTCTTCTATTTGTTTAACTTCGGTCGTTAATGCGCGTAGGTTTTTGGTAAAATACTGATGTAACATTTCGCTGCCCTCAGATATATCCTCAGCTGCACGGGCTTTTACTAATAAAAGTTTTAACGCCATTTGATTTGATTCAATAAAAATACGACCCTGAACAATGTCTTGCCAAACATTATGGTTGTTATCAGGCAATTCTTTTTCGGTTGATTGTTCATTTAACTGACGAACCATTTTAGAAATAGACATTAATTCGGGTTTAAGCTTGGCCATGTTCTTTTTCAGGTATGACAAAAGCTCTTTAGATATCTGAAACTGCTCAGTTTGTGTGATATCGGATTTACGATATAGGTTTTTAAGTTGAGCAATATATAAATTAAGGCCGGTATTCTTAGACAATAAATCGACTTCGCCAGAAAGAATACTGTGCCAGATCGGATGATCGATAGTTAATGTAACTTTCTTATTTTTATTATTACTACTGGTTTGATTTGCTTGCGCCTGACTTCTAGGTTGTTCAATAACCCCGATTTGTGCGTACTCGCTTTTTAATTGGGTGCGATTTTTAATAAAAAATTGACGAAGTGTCGAAACCGAGTCCTGAATGATACTTGGGTCGTCTATATTATTAAAACAAGTAAGCTCTAAGCGAGAAATCAAAAACTTTAATGGAGGGAAGTTAGTTTTAAAACTGACTTCATGTTTAATAATATTTCGCCAGATAGGGTCGGTTTCTAAAGGTAATTGGCTTTGAACTTTACTTTCTTGCTGGTGCTCTTGATTGTCTGCAATTATTTGACTAATTAAAGAGCGACTAACTCCTGTAAGGCTATGGATGGTCTCTGAGTTTAGGGAGTTTCCAGCCGCTAACAAAATAGCCTGTTGCAGTTGATATGTGTACTGCGCGTTTTCAGGACCTATAAAAGCAGGAGGATTTAATGTTCGGTGTTTTGAAAAGGCATTTTTTGATGCATGTAATTCAATCACGGTATCAAAGCGGCCTGTTTTGGTATGGTGCCAGCGTACTTTGCGTGTATTCTGTTTAGTATTCGCAAATAAGTTTCGGGTTTTTTTATTGGTTTCCTCGATTTGAACTTCAAGCACTTCTTGCTCTAAGTTCAAAATCATATCCTTAATTCTAAAGGGAGGGTAAATACCAAGTATTTGCTCTACCTCACGCCTGTTTAAGCGTTCCATTTTTAGTTCCTTTTTGAAAAATATATTTCATATATGCTTTTTAATTATTGTGAGCTAATTCTAATGTAATAAATTGTTCTTACAAGTATTATATGATTAGATTGTTACCGACAGTTTGCAGTGGCGCTCTTGCTAAGGAAAGAAAGATGAAAACTATCGACTCTTACACATTTTTGAATTATCTAAGTGGTTTTATTCATAAAACTATGTCAGCTCAACAGTGTTTAATTCAACAAGGAAGTAACGTTCACCAGTGTTTTTATATTGTATCTGGTGAAGTTGCGATGGAAGTACAAGATAGTGAACTAGACCGACGTGCACAGTTACCTGTTTTGTTCAAAGATGGTGACTGTATTGGTGCAAAGGAGCTCTTAAGTGGTGCGGTATTGCCGTATAATTTTATTGCAAAAACAAATTTAGAAGTAATTCCCTTGGATATTCTGCAATTGCGAAAAATCCTGACTGAGCAGCCAGATTTTTATTCGTTAATTTTACAATCATTAAGTAAACAGTTTGACGTTTCTTTGCAAAACCAAGTTGATAATGCATTAAATTTAGCACCCATTAAAGAAGTTGAATTTATTGTAAGTGGTGCGAATCAAGCGTATGCAGAAATACAAACATTACCCGAGGAAATAATTGATCAAGCGATTATGGCAATTGCACATGAGGTGAATAGTCATTCAGAAAAACTTGCGCAAATGGTGATAATGGAAAGCGGCATGGGCGTACTTGAAAATAAAATTCAAAAAATTCAATTGGGTACGTTAGCGGTTGCCGAAGATTTAAAAGGTAAACCGGGTGTTGGTAGTATTATTGAAATTGATGATGGTTCTCGGGGAGTGGCCAATAGCATGGGTGTGGTTTTTGCTATGATTCCGGTGACTAATCCAGTAGAAACATTAACCTTTAAATGTTTGATTGCACTTAAGTCACGTAATGCCATCATTATTAGTAGTCACAGAAAAGCAAAAAATGTGGGCAATGAAACTGTTAAGCTTATTCAGAAAGTTTTAAAGCAACATAATTTACCGGTTAACTTGGTGCAAACTGCGCAACAGCCATCTTCACGTGCATTAACTCAAGCCTTTATGGCTCATGAGGGGGTGCACTTTATTTTGGCAACGGGCGGGCCGTCTATGGTGAAGTCAGCTTATCAATCCGGTACACCTGCTATTGGTGTGGGTAAAGGTAATGCTCCTGTTTGGATTGAAAAAACCTGCGATGTAAAAAAAGCAGCTCAAGATGTGGTTTTCAGTAAAAGTTTTGATAATGGAATTGTATGTGGCTCAGAAAATAATCTATTAGTTGATGTCAGTATTTACGATGATTTTTTGCAGGCGGCTGTAAATGCAGGTGCGGCGGTATTTAATGACTTTGAATTAAATGCATTATTAGAAGTTGTATTTTCAAATAATAAATTAGATAGCCGCTTTGTGGGAAAAAGTGCACAAGATGTGTGTGATGAATTAGGTATTAAGCGCGACTATCCTGTTAAATTAATTTTGGCAGCGACCGAACGTCAGCCCCATGGAACAGCTTTATTAAAAGAAAAATTATTGCCAGTGTTATCGGTGACTAAAATTCAAAATGATCAGCAGGCTTTGGATCTTGCCAAGGCAATTCTGTCGGATGAGGGTGCAGGCCACACTGCGATTATGCATAGTGAAAATGAAGAACTAGTGAATCAGTTTGCTCAGTATTCCGATGTTAGTCGGGTATTGGTGAATGGTCCGGGTACTTTGGGTTGCATTGGTGCAAATAATGGATTGCAGTTATCTTGGACATTAGGTTGTGGTACGCAAGGTGGTGGTGCCACAAGCGATAATGTAAGTTATAAGCACTTGCTGAATTTTAAACGTATTGCGTATGCAGATAATTAAAAACTAATAATTTAGTATTGCTTTTTTTAATTATTTAGTATGAGTTAAAAACAAAAAAGCCCAGTCAGATACGACTGGGCTTTTTTATTTTTATTTTTGTTATTTCAGATTTTATTGCTTAGGCAAGCGGATACCTAGGGTTGCTTCAAATGTTAAAAATTCGCCATTACGAATTGCCCCTAGTTTTATTTTATCTCCGGGCATTAGGTTGGCTATTTGGCGCATGGTATCAGTGCCCTTATTGGCTTCTTTCCCATTAAAGTGCGTGACGATATCCCCTTCTAGTAAGCCAGCATCAAACGCTGGGCCGCCATCAACAACCCCTACTACCACTTGGCCTTGTAGTTGGTCTGGTAGGCCAAATGCTTTTTTAAGAGACGGAGACAGTTCTTGGGTCTCTAATCCGAGCCAGCCACGAATTACATGGCCGTATTTTAATAGGTTGTCCACCACTCTTAAGGCGTGATTCAGAGGGATGGCAAACCCGATACCTTGGTTTCCGCCAGACTTGCTGTAAATGGCTGTATTGATTCCCACAAGCTTGCCATCGGCATTGACTAATGCGCCTCCTGAGTTTCCGGGATTGACGGCAGCGTCTGTTTGAATGAAATCTTCATAGGTGGTGATACCTAATTGGTTGCGTCCCGTGGCGCTGACGATACCCATGGTCACTGTTTGTCCTACACCAAATGGGTTGCCAATGGCTAGGGTGATATCACCCACTTGTAAGTTGCTATCTTTAGAGAACTCAATGACAGGGAGTTCTTTAAGGTAAATCTGAAGTAGGGCAATGTCTGTTTCAAGATCGGTTCCAATGACTTTTGCGTTAGCCGTTCGTCCGTCTTTTAGGGCGATGAGAATTTCATCGGCATCTGCAATGACATGGTTGTTGGTAATAATTAAGCCTTGTTCGGCAATAATTACACCGGAGCCTAAACTGTTTTGAATTCGGCTTTTAGGTACGGGTGCCCGCTCAAAAAAGCGCCTGAAAAACGGATTAGCCAGAAGTGGGTGGGCTTGCTGGTTGATGGTTTTACTTGTGTATATATTGACAACCGCAGGAGCCGCTTTATTCACCGCAGGGGCATACGACTTTACTGGCTCATAGCCATTATTGTTGCTGGGGATAAAATGAAGGGCAAGGCTAGCAATGACCAGTCCCATCATAATTGACCAAGATATAAAACCAGGCTTTTGCATCTGAGCACCAAATCTTCGAGAATGGGGCAAGTTTACGCAAATGAGTATGGGATATGAAGTTAAACGAGCTGGTCAGTTATCTAAATAGTGAACTACAAGTAAATCAATTTCGAGATTACTGCCCAAATGGCCTGCAAGTTGAAGGCTCCCCTGACATAAAGCGTATTATCACAGGGGTCACGGCGTGTCAGGATTTAATTGATGCGGCGGTAGCACAAAGTGCTGATGCTATCTTGGTACACCATGGTTATTTTTGGAAAGGCGAGCCAGAAGCCATTATAGGTATTAAGAAACAGCGCATTCAAACCTTGCTTAAACATGATATTTCATTGCTGGCTTATCATCTGCCGTTGGATTGCCACGCCACTTTAGGAAACAACGTGCAGTTAGCCGATGTATTGGATTTTGAAGTGACAGGGCCTATAGACCCAAATGATAGTGGGACTCCGGGGCTGGTGGGGCGTTTAGCTCAACCTATGACAGCAGGAGAGCTATTTGAGCACATTGGTCTTAGGCTCAATCGCATGCCTCAGCATATTGGTGAGCAAGACGATATCATCGAAACCATTGCTTGGTGTACCGGTGGCGCTCAAAGTTATATGCAATACGCCATAAACCAAGGAATTGATGCGTACCTTACTGGTGAAATAAACGAGCCTAGTGTGCATAACGCGCGGGAGTCAGGCACGCACTTTTATGCGGCTGGTCATCACGCCACAGAAAGGTATGGTGCCAAAGCACTGGGAGAGCACCTAGCTCAGCAATTTGGTTTAGATGTATTATTTGTTGATATAGATAATCCCGTCTAGTTGCCTTTATTTTTTAAGGTAAGGCGAGCTAGAATGCCCCTTTATTTCATATAAGCCAGAATTATGACCCAGCCTCAAAGTCGTGTACTTGTTGAAGTGAGCAATAGTATTGCTTATGTCTCTTTAAATCGTCCTGAAAAACATAACGGCTTGGATCAGGCTATGATTCTGCAGCTTGTGGCAGCCGCGAAGGAAATCCGTAAAGACCTTAGCATTCGTTGTGTCATATTAAAGGGGGAGGGGCCAAGTTTTTGCGCTGGGTTGGATTTTGCTTCAGCGGCTAAGAATCCAATGATGATGCCCAAATTCTTTATTAAGTTGCCTTGGAGCAAAGATAATATGTTTCAGCGTGTTGCTCATATCTGGCGTGACCTACCTGTGCCTGTGATCGCGGCCGTACACGGCAACTGCTTTGGCGGTGGTATGCAGATTATTCTTGGGTGTGATTACCGAATCGCCACGCCGGATGCCAATCTATCTATTTTAGAAATGAAATGGGGCTTGATTCCTGATATGAGCGGTATGGCGACGTTGTCTCGCTTAACCCGTGTGGACATAGCCCAAGAACTGACCATGACGGGACGCTTTTTCAGTGGTGAAGAAGGTGCCCAGTATGGCTTAATCAGTAAGTTGAGTGCTAACCCCCTTGAAGATGCCGAAGCGCTAGCCAAAGTTATATGCGAAAAAAGCCCAGATGCGGTTGCTGCCACTAAGTATCTGTTCAAAAAAACATGGAAAAAAGACACTCGTGGTGCGTTGTTATGGGAGCGTTTAATCCAGTTACGTTTATTGGGGCGTAAAAATCAGAAGATCGCCATGGCCAATGGCCTAGCGAAGGGTAAAGAGCCTCGAGCATTTCTTGATCGTACATCATTCAAATAATATACATTTGTATTCATTATGTGATTGGTAGAAACTCAGCCATACTTCAAATTGGCTGAGTTTTACTAACTTGTCGTAAGTGTTAGTAATCCAACTCTGCATAGTTGTCGTAAAATATTCAAACGCTTGTTTTAATGGCTTAGATCCCTGTACTGACTATACTTCATCAGCATTTAATTGCTTAGTATCAGGCAAAGTCTTGACAAAATTGACTTGCAAACGTATGTTTCAAACACTTGTTTGAAGTTTAAGTCTGGCCAGCTCGTCTATTTCAAGTGCTGACAGATAATTTGAGAGAGTTCGGTTACCGAGCTTAAATGAATAACCAACGGCCCAATTTGGGCCTATGATTGTAGGCTAAGAGGTTGCCATGCCAGAATATAAAGCTCCCTTACGTGAAATTAAATTCGTACTTGATGAAGTGCTAGATATGCCTAGCCACTACGCTAATCTACCTGCGTACGCTGACGTTGCTACTCCAGATATGGTTGATGCCATCATTAATGAAGGCGCTAAATTTTGTGAAAATGTATTATCACCATTGAACCGTGGTGGTGATATCGAAGGCTGTACTCGTCATGATGATGCCTCTGTAACAACGCCTACTGGCTTTAAAGAAGCTTACAAGCAGTATGTAGAAGGCGGCTGGCCTTCAATGACCCACAGCGAAGATGTTGGCGGTCAAGGTCTTCCTGAGTCTCTAGGTACGGTTGTTTCTGAAATGATCGGTACGGCGAACTGGTCTTGGGGTATGTACCCGGGCCTTTCTCACGGTGCAATGAACACTATTAGTGTTTGGGGTACGCCAGAGCAAAAAGAAGAATACCTTACTAAATTAGTAAGTGGCGAGTGGACAGGTACCATGTGTCTAACTGAGCCTCATTGTGGTTCTGACCTTGGTATTCTTAAAACCAAAGCTGAGCCAAATGCTGATGGTTCTTACGCAATCTCTGGTACTAAGATCTTTATTTCTGCTGGCGAGCACGACATGGCTGATAATATTGTGCATATCGTACTAGCGCGTCTGCCGGGTGCTCCAGAAGGTACTAAAGGTATCTCTCTATTCATCGTGCCCAAATTCAATGTTGAAGGTGGCGAAGTTGCTGACCGTAATGGTGTAACTTGTGGTTCTATCGAGCATAAAATGGGTATTCATGGTAATGCTACGTGTGTAATGAACTTTGACGGCGCTAAAGGCTTCCTAATTGGACCTGAAAATAAAGGTCTAAACGCCATGTTTACTTTCATGAACACTGCGCGAATTGGTACAGCTATTCAAGGTGTTGCGGCAGCTGAAGGCTCATTCCAAGGTGCATTAGCCTATGCGAAAGACCGTCTAGCTATGCGTTCTCTATCTGGCCCTAAAGCTCCAGAGAAAGCAGCTGATCCAATTATTGTTCACCCTGATGTTCGTAAAATGTTGTTAACTCAAAAGGCATTTGCTGAAGCGGGTCGTGCAATGGTTTATTTAACGACTCAGCAAAACGACATCGTTCATAAAGGTGAAGATGAAGCAGCGCGCAAAGAAGCTGATGAGTTGTTAGGTTTCTTAACGCCAATTGCTAAAGCATTCATCACTGAAACTGGTTTTGAAGCTGCTAACCATGGTGTTCAAGTATTTGGTGGCCACGGTTTCATTGCTGAATGGGGTATGGAGCAAATCGTTCGTGATACTCGTATCTCTATGTTGTATGAAGGTACAACTGGTATTCAGGCGCTTGACTTGTTAGGTCGTAAGGTTCTTTCAACTCAAGGTCAGTCATTGAAGGGTTTCACCAAACTGGTTCATAAATTCTGTAAAGAAGAAGCAGATAACGCAGAGCTTGCTCACCTAATTGCGCCGCTTGCTGAATTGAATAAAGAGTGGGGCGATCTAACCATGAAAATTGGTATGACTGCTATGAATGACCGTGAAGAAGTAGGTTCTGCTTCTGTTGATTATCTAATGTACTCTGGTTATGTAACATTTGCATACCTATGGGCTAAAATGGCTAAAGCGGCTCAAGTTGCGCTAGCTGCTGGTACAACTGAAGAGGCTTTCTATAACGCCAAGCTAACAACGGCTCGCTTCTACTTCACTCGTATTTTGCCTCGTACTAAAGGCCACGCTGCAACTATGTTAGCGGGTGCTGATACACTTATGGATCTAGATGCAGAACACTTTGCATTCTAATCTGACTTAAACCCTGCTGGTCAGGGTTTTAAGTTTAAAAAAACCGCAATTCGTAAGGGTTGCGGTTTTTTTGTGGTTGCTGATTTTGTGGAGAGGGATTTGTCGTAATAAGGTTGGGGTTGGCCTTATATTGCTTTTAGGGTGTGGCTAGGTGATTTCCTGTTGGAATTATAATTGTCACATAGGTGACTAATTGATGACTTTTAGGGTGCTTTACTGTACTGTGTGAATTTGTATTCACTTCTTTTCTTTTTGCTGTGATTTGCGAAATAAACTGTTTTATGTGTCGCTCAGGTGATAGATTTTAATAAATAAATCTGAATTTATTTTTAAATAATGTAGAATGTCTCTCATATTTATTCGGCCTGACTATTATTTATACGGCGGTATTTTTTTGAGGATAGAACATGCCTGAGTATCAAGCACCATTACGCGACATGCGTTTCCTACTTAATGAAGTTTTCGACGCTCCAAAATTGTGGTCTGAAAACCCACGTTTAGCGGATGTCGTTGACCCTGAAACCGCTGACGCTGTTCTTGAGGAAGCGGGCAAAATTGCTGCACAAGTCATCGCACCTATTAACCGTGAAGGTGACGAGCACGGTTCTAAATGGCATGAAGGTCAAGTCACCGCTCCTCCGGGGTTTAAAGAAGCCTATGCAACCTACTGCGAAGGGGGTTGGGGTGCCCTAGGTGGTGATCCAGAATTTGGTGGCATGGGTATGCCTAAAATGCTGGTTGGCCAAGTAGAAGAGATGATTCAAGGCTCAAACGTGTCTTTTGGCCTACTGCCCATGCTTACGGCCGGTGCGTGTTTATCCCTTAAAGCCCACGGCAGCCAAGAATTAAAAGACAAATATCTACCTAACATGTATTCAGGCCAGTGGCCGGGTGCCATGGATTTAACCGAACCTCATTGCGGTACAGACTTGGGTATTATCCGTACTAAAGCGGAACCCAATGCAGACGGCTCATTCGCTATTTCAGGCACCAAGATTTTCATAACTTGGGGTGAGCACGATATGGCTGAAAACATCATTCACCTTGTACTGGCAAAATTGCCTGGAGCACCTACTGGCCCGAAAGGTATCTCGTTATTCCTAGTGCCTAAGTTCCTTGTTAATGAAGATGGATCGTTAGGTGAACGTAACCCAATGGGCTGTGGTTCAATCGAGCACAAAATGGGTATTAAAGGTTCTGCTACCTGTGTTATGAACTTTGACGGCGCTAAAGGCTGGCTAGTGGGTGAAGAAAACAAAGGCCTTGCAGCCATGTTCACCATGATGAATTACGAGCGTGTGGCGGTAGGTATTCAAGGTTTAGGCATCGCCGAAAACTCGTATCAAAATGCTGTGGTCTATGCCAATGACCGTTTACAGTCGCGAGCACCTACAGGCAAGCAATTCCCAGAAAAAGCCGCCGACCCAATTATTGTCCATCCGGATGTACGTCGTATGTTGTTAATCATGCGTGCGAATACAGAAGGTTCTCGTGCATTTTCTACTTATGTATCTAAATGGTTAGATTTATCTAAATTTTCTGATGATGAAGAAGTAAAGCAAAACGCCGAAGCCATGGTTTCATTATTAACTCCTGTGGTGAAAGCATTTTTAACCGATTTAGCGTTAGAGTCAGCAGTGGCTGGGCAGCAGGTATTTGGCGGACATGGTTTTATTCGTGAGTGGGGCCAAGAACAACACGTACGAGATATTCGTATTACTCAAATTTATGAAGGTACCAATGGTATTCAATCATTAGATTTGATTGGCCGTAAGATTGCGGCAAACGGTGGGGCACACTACAAGATTTATCAGCAAGAAATTAACGATTTCATTGCTTTGCAGGTAGATAACAAAGCGATGTCTGAATTCATTAGCCCGCTTAAAGCCGCTTTGGCCAATCTGACTGAACTAACAGAATGGGTGATGGATAAAGCACAGAATAATCCAAATGAGATTGGAGCCTCATCGGTTGAATATCTACAAGTATTTGGTTACACCTCTTTTGCTTATATGTACGCCATGATGGCGGCAAAAGCACTACAGAATAAAGGCTCTGAGCCTTTTTACGAAAACAAGCTCGCTACAGCTCGTTTCTTTGTTAAGCGTCTACTTCCTCGCTACATCTCTCTCAGCGAATCCGTTAAAGGTGGAGCCGATTGTTTGTATGAAATGGACGCAGGTCAGTTCTAATTGGCGATTAACTTTATTGTCCTCTGATCAAGGGCAATGGTGTTAATAGTTATAGTTAGCCATTGATCTTATTTAACAACCGAACCAGAAATGGTTCGGTTTTTTTATGCGTGTTATAAGCCGTTTAAGCTACAAGCACAGGCAGTGAGTATTAGATAAGATGATTAAGCGTCACAGTGCTAATTGAGATAAGATACACAAAATAGTATTGAAGATTAAAACCCTATAATTGAGTACTTAGAAAGCTCTCAATGAATAATGGAAAGTGTAAAAGCTATGACTGATTGCTGCAGTACACCCGGATTAACTCCGTTTGATGATGCTTTAGGGCAACTTTTAGCAAAAGTTGAGGTGATGACCCGCACCACGACACTGCCTATTGAGGAAGCCTTAGGTCGTGTTTTATCGAAATCGGTCGTTAGTAACATAAATATTCCAGCAGCAGATAACAGTGCTATGGATGGTTTTGCTGTACGCATAGAAGACGCTGTAAATGGTGCACAGTTAGAGCAAGTGGCCAAAGTGTTTGCAGGTCATCCATTTGATGGTGTCATTGGTATGGGTCAATGTGCGCGCATTATGACCGGAGGGCAGGTGCCCGCTGGGTGCGATGCGGTTGTAATGCAAGAAAATACCTTAACTCAAGATAATATAATTATCATTGAAAAAGCGGTACGGTCGGGTGAAAACATTCGAAGAGCCGGAGAAGATATCGCTCAAGGGCAAATCGTTTTAGGTAAAGGTAGATGCTTAACACCAGCTGATATTGGATTATTGGCCAGTTTGGGATTTTCCCATGTAACAGTGTTTGCACCTATTAAGGTTGCGCTCATGAGTACCGGAGATGAGCTACAAACGCCGGGGAAGCCTTTAAATATTGGTCAGTTCTATGAGAGCAATGGTTACACGGTAGGAGCGGTTTTACAGCGCTTTGGCGTTGAATTAATGAACTTTGGTATTATTGAAGATGACATAAATGCGTTAAAAAGAGCTTTCACCCAAGCCGACGCATGGGCCGATGTTGTCATTACATCAGGTGGTGTTTCGGTAGGTGAAGCCGATTACACAAAAACAGTGTTAGAGGAATTAGGTCGTATTTATTTTTGGAAGCTTGCCATCAAACCGGGCAAGCCTTTTGCCTTTGGCTTTTTGCCAGATAGTTACTTTATTGGCTTACCGGGTAATCCGGTTAGCGCATTGGTGACTTTGCATCAATTGGCCATTCCGCTATTAAGAAAAATCTCAGGACAAGAGCAGCAGCCTCCTTTACGTTTAAAAGCTGTAGCTGCTACCAATATACGTAAACAACCGGGGCGTATGGATTTTCAACGAGGAGTGTATCAATTAACTGCACATGGTGAGTTGATAGTGCAGCTTACGGGGAGCCAAGGTTCCGGCATGCTGACCTCCATGAGCCGCGCAAATTGTTACATAGTATTGGAGCAAGATAGGGGTTCAGTGCAGGCAGGCGACACTGTCATGATTGAGCCATTTGATCGTTTGTTGTTGTGAGCTTGATCCGCTTGGTGCCTTTGTTGATAGGGTGTTACTTACTTCGTACTAACGCGTGGGATTAATGAAGGGGTCAGGGTACTTTATTTTGTATGAGGAATAAAAAACCGCTTGTGTTTCCACAAGCGGTTCTCAATTTGATGACGTCTAACGTCTAACGTCTAACGTCTAACGTCTAACGTCTAACGTCTAACGTCTAACGTCTAACACTTCGCATCTAGTTTTTCTTTCAGTATTTTATTTACCATGCCGGGGTTAGCCGCACCTTTCGAGGCCTTCATGACTTGACCCACAAAGAAGCCAATCATTTTGCCACGCTTATCTGGCTCAGCTGTCACGTACTGCTCAACTTGTTTCGGGCTGTTGGCAATCACTTCATCAACGATGGCTTCAATGGCTCCGGTGTCGCTTACTTGTTTTAAGCCAAGCGAGTCGATCAGTGCATCAACGTCGTCACCTTTTTCATCCCACAATGCCGCAAATACGTCTTTGCCGCCTTTGCTTGAAATGGTGTTGTCTTTGATGCGTGCAATCATGGCACCCAGTTGCTCTGCTTTAACAGGGCTGTTTTTGATGTCTACTTCGTTTTTATTTAACGCAGCAGAAAGCTCACCCATTACCCAGTTTGCGGCTAGCTTGTAATCATCACAGGCTTTAGCAACGGCTTCAAAGTAGTCGGCCATTTCACGGGTAGATGACAGGACGCTGGCGTCGTATTCACTTAGGCCGTTTTCATCCATTAAGCGCTGTTTCTTTTGATCAGGCAGTTCAGGTAGGGTGTCACGAATGGTTTGAATGTATTCGTCGTCAATGACAATCGGTAATAAGTCAGGGCAAGGAAAGTAGCGATAATCGTTGGCCACTTCTTTTGAACGCATTGAACGGGTTTCCATTTTATTGGCATCAAACAAACGGGTTTCTTGAGTGATGCTACCGCCGTCTTCAAGGATGTCCATTTGACGTTCGATTTCCACGTTAATGGCTTGCTCTACAAAACGGAAACTGTTGACGTTTTTAATTTCAGTGCGGGTGCCGAACTCTTCTTGGCCTTTAGGGCGCAAAGATACGTTACAGTCACAACGCATTGAGCCCTGTGATAAATCACCATCACAAATGCCAAGGTAGGTTACGATGCTGTGCATTTTTTTAAAGTAAGCCACCGCTTCTTTGGCGCTGCGAATTTCTGGCTCGGATACAATTTCAATGAGCGGTGTACCTGCACGGTTTAAATCAATGCCAGATTGTCCGTGGAAATCTTCATGTAATGATTTTCCGGCGTCTTCTTCTAGGTGAGCGCGGGTGACGTTGATGCGTCGAGTTGAGCCGTCATCCAAGGTGATATCTATGTGACCCATGCCCACGATTGGGTGATGCAATTGGGTGGTTTGATAACCTTTTGGCGAATCGGGGTAAAAATAGTTTTTACGATCAAACACCGATACTTTGCCAATCTCGGCATCAATAGCGCAACCAAATTTAACCGCCATAGCGAGGGCTTGTTCGTTAAATACAGGTAAAACACCCGGTAGACCTAAATCAACCAGTGATGCTTGTGTGTTAGGTTCTGCGCCAAATGCGGTGCTAGAGCCTGAAAATATTTTAGATTTTGTGGCCAACTGAGCATGAATCTCTAAGCCGATTACTACTTCCCATTCCATTTTCGACTCCTTAGATATTCGCTGGTGCTTGTTGGTGGAAATCAGTCACTTGCTGGAACTTGTGTGCAGCGTTTAGCATGGACGCTTCATTCCAGTAGTTACCCATAATCTGTAAGCCAACTGGCAAACCGTTAATTTGGCCGGCTGGAATGGACATGCCTGGAAGGCCCGCTAAGTTACATGAAAGCGTGAATTTATCTTCCATGTACATTTCGACTGGGTCACCCGATTTTTCACCGATTTTAAACGCAGGGCTAGGTGTAACCGGCCCCATAATGAAATCCACTTCTTCAAATGCTTTAACAAAATCGTTTTTGATTAAGCGGCGAATTTTTTGCGCTTTTACGTAGTAGGCATCGTAAAAACCAGTAGACAGTGCGTAGGTGCCGATCATGATGCGGCGTTTCACTTCGTCGCCAAAACCTTCTCCACGTGAACGCTTGTATAAATCTTCTACGTCTTTAGGGTCTTCACAGCGGTGACCAAAACGCACGCCATCCATGCGTGATAGGTTGGCAGAACATTCTGCTGGCGCTACCACGTAGTAGGCCGGAATGGCGAGGTCGGTACTTGGCAGTGAGATTTCTTTTACTGTGCAGCCGAGTTTTTCAAATTCAGCAATGGCAGCCTTCATGGTTTGTTTCATTTCGCCGTCTAGGCTGTCGGGGAAAAACTCTTTTGGAAGGCCAATGACTTTACCTGCTAAATCATCGTTTAGTGTGGCGGTGTAATCAGGCACGTCTTGATTAATGCTGGTGCTGTCTTTTTCATCAAAACTGGCCATTACATTTAACATCATGGCGGCGTCTTCAGCGGTGCGTGCCATTGGGCCTGCTTGGTCTAAAGATGAGGCATAAGCAATCATGCCCCAGCGTGAACAACGACCATAAGTGGGTTTTAAACCAGTTAAACCACACAAAGCAGAAGGTTGGCGGATGGAACCACCAGTATCGGTACCGGTAGCTGCTGGTACTAAACGGGCGGCAACGGCGGCAGCGGAGCCACCAGATGAGCCACCGGGGATAGTTTCGTTATTCCATGGGTTTTTGACCGCGCCGTAAAACGATGATTCGTTAGAGGAACCCATGGCGAATTCGTCCATGTTGGTTTTACCCAAACACACAGCCCCTTCGCGTTTCATGTTTTCAACCACGGTGGCGTCATAAGGGGGGACAAAATTGCTAAGCATTTTTGATCCACAGGTAGTTAATGTGCCATCTGTACAAAAAATATCCTTATGGGCAAACGGTACACCAGTCCACTGTGTTGCGTTGCCTGCAGCGCGACGTTCATCGGCGGCCTGTGCGTCGATTAAGGCTTGTTTTTCACTAATCGTGATAAAACTATTCAGACCGTTTTCGCCTTTATCAAATTGATTGATGCGATCAAGGAAATGTTGAGTGATCTCGACACTGGTGAAATCACCGGCTTCTAGGCCCTTAGAAATTTGGGCAAGGGTTAGGTTATGCAATGCCATGATTAATTACTCTACAACTTTTGGTACTAAAAATAGGCCGTTTTCTTGAGCTGGAGCATTGGCCATGAATTTTTCGCGATCATTTACTTCAGTTACCTGATCGCTGCGTAATCTTTGTACTGCATCGGTAGGATGAGCCAAAGGCTGTATATTGTCGGTATTGACGGCATTCATTTGCTCAACTAAAGCCAAAATACTGCTTAGTTCTTGTTGATATTGGTCAATGTTGTCTTCTGCAATGGCCAAACGGGCCAAATTTGCAATATTGGTGACATCTGAACGATCAAGCGCCATGGTATTTTCTCTGCCTTTTGTGGCTTTACATGTAAAGTGTGTGAAAGGTGCGTAACTTACCACATTTGTGCCTTGCCCAAAAAGCCCGCCGTTGATAGTCTAAGCAGCAAATGACAGTCTCTACAGTTACATTGGAAATATTGAATGTTTAAAAAACTAAGAGGGATGTTCTCAAGTGATCTATCCATTGACCTTGGAACAGCCAACACACTAATCTACGAACGCGAGAAAGGCATCACTCTGAATGAGCCTTCAGTGGTTGCTGTTCGCAGTCAGGGGAATCAAAAAACAGTGGCTGCTGTAGGCCATGATGCGAAACGTATGTTGGGTCGTACACCTGGAAACATTCAAGCAATTCGTCCTTTGAAAGATGGTGTTATCGCTGATTTCCAAGTGACTGAAAAAATGTTGCAGCACTTTATTAAAAAAGTACACGAAGACAGTTTTTTCACTCCAAGCCCTCGTGTGCTTGTGTGTGTACCATGTAAATCCACACAGGTTGAGCGTAAAGCTATTCGTGAATCCTGTGTCGGTGCCGGTGCTCGTAAGGTCTATTTAATAGAAGAGCCAATGGCTGCGGCTATAGGTGCAGGCTTGCCTGTTGAAGAAGCCAGCGGTTCTATGGTGGTGGATATCGGTGGTGGTACCACAGAAATCGCCATTATTTCTTTGAATGGTGTGGTGTATTCTGAATCGGTGAAAGTCGGTGGTGATAAGTTTGACGAATCTATAGTGACCTATGTGCGTCGCAATTATGGCTCGTTGATTGGTGAAGCCACAGCTGAACGTATCAAACAAGAGATTGGTACAGCTTACCCTGGTGGTGAAGTTCGTGAAATTGATGTACGTGGTCGTAATCTGGCAGAAGGTATTCCACGTTCTTTCACGTTAAACAGCAACGAAATCCTTGAGGCACTACAAGAATCCTTAGCGGCTATTGTGCAGGCGGTGAAAAGTGCTCTTGAACAATGTCCGCCTGAATTGGCTTCTGACATAGCTGAACGTGGTCTAGTACTGACGGGTGGTGGCGCTATGCTTCGTGATTTAGACAAGTTATTAAGCGAAGAGACTGGCTTACCTGTTATTGTGGCAGATGATCCTTTGACCTGTGTTGCCCGTGGTGGTGGTCGAGCTTTAGAAACCATGACAGACCAGCAATTGGATTTATTAGCTTCTGAATATTAATTGGTTACTATTTAGTCTAGCTTTGTAGAGAATGCGTAATCCGTGAGGGTTGCGCATTTTGTGCGTATAGCCCGAAGAGACAACTTCTACAATTATTTAAGTCTTAAGGAGCCAATCATTAAGGGCATATTTAGTTCTGGCCAATCTTATAACGCTCGAATGCTATTGGCGGTTATGCTGTCGGTCACTTTGATGCTGGCTGATAAGTACCTTGAGCCAGTACATCACCTAAGATCCACTCTTGGGTATTTAATTACACCCGTTCAGTGGGTTTCAGGTATCCCAGGTCAATTAGGCATGTGGGCTGAAAAGTCTGCTGTTAGTCGTGCTAGCTTGCAAGAAGAGAATGATCGTCTGCGTAATGAGTCATTAGTTCTTAAGCAAAAAGTTCAGCAAATGGTATCTATGCGGGCTGAAAATAACCGATTACGTGAATTACTTAATGCATCTGAATTATTAGACGACAAAGTTCAAGTAGCGGAGTTAATCGGTGTAGACCCTGATCCTTATACCCATCATATTATTATTAACAAGGGCGCAAAGCACGGCGTGTTTGTGGGTCAACCTATTTTAGATGATCAAGGATTAATGGGGCAGGTGATTGAAGTACTGCCTTTTACTTCTCGAGTATTGTTATTAGCGGATAGTAACCATGCAATTCCTGTTTTGGTGAACCGTAATGGTATTCGCGCCATTGCTGTGGGTTCTGGTCGTTTAGACGAACTTGCCTTGATATATGTACCTGATACCGCGGATATACAAGAAGGGGATTTACTGGTGAGTTCTGGTTTGGGCTCCCGTTACCCGAGAGGTTATCCAGTTGGAGTAATCACCAAGGTAGAGCATGACCCTGGTGAGCCTTTTGCTATTGTGTCGGCAAAACCAGAGGCGCATCTTGATCGTTCCCGTTACGTGTTATTAGTTTTTTCTAAAGAGAGTCAGTTGCCTGATGTAACACCCAAGCAAGGAGGTGACTCATAATGCGTGCCTATGGGATTATCTTACCTACGTTCTTTTTGGCGTTTGTATTGGCATCTTTTCCAATGCCTAGGCTGATAGACTATATTCGCCCCGAATGGGTGGCTATGACACTTATTTTTTGGATATTAGTTAAACCTGAAGTAACAGGTGTGTTTTTAGGTTTTGCCATGGGATTATTATTAGATGTGCTCCATGGCAGTTTATTGGGGCTAAATGCATTTGCTATGAGCGTCATGGCATATTTGGTTATTTTACTGCATTCTCGATTGCGCTTATATAATCCGCTTCAGCAAAGTTTTATTGTGTTTGTTCTGGTGGGATTATTTTTATTGGTCCGCTATTGGAGTGAATCAGTTGTTTTAGGGCAGTCTAAAGCGGCACTACTCTGGCCTTCAGTGGGCAGTGCGTTTATTTGGCCGCTTTGGTATAACTTATTGTTAGTTGTTAGGCATTATTTTAGAGACTAACTATGGCTCACATTGTATTGGCATCAGCCTCACCTAGGCGACGTGAACTGCTAGACCAAATTGGAGTCCAATATACTTGTGAGCCTCAAGATATTGATGAATCCATTTTGCCAAATGAACAGGCTAAGAATTATGTGGTTCGCTTAGCTAAAGAAAAGGCCATAAGCGGTGCAAAAAACACCCAATTACCAGTGCTCGGTTCAGATACTTGTGTCGTACTAAATGGGACTATTTTAAGTAAACCTAGCAGTGAGGCTCATGCATTTGAGATGCTGCAAACCCTTTCAGGGACGACCCATGAAGTCATGACAGGTGTTGCACTTTGTACGCAACAGGGTGATGAGCAGCAAGTGGCTGCTTGCTGTGTTACCACAAAAGTAACGTTTATAGCCTTAACTGATCAGCAAATTAAAGATTACATTGCAACAGGCGAACCCATTGATAAAGCTGGGTCGTATGGAATTCAAGGCAAAGCAGCAGTGTTTGTTGATGGCATAATCGGTAGTTACAGTAATGTAGTGGGTTTACCACTTAAAGAAACGGCACAATTTTTACAGCAACATCGGGTGCCCATTTGGTGTGAGTAAGCCGCCAATAATCGAATTTTAATTTTAAAGTCGTAAAGACTAAAAGTAGTTTTTAATCATGAATACGGAAATCTTATTAAATGTAACACCCACTGAAACCCGCATGGGATTAGTGGAGAACGGTGTCCTGCAAGAAGTAAACATTGAGCGCAGTAACCGACGGGGCATTGTTGGTAATATTTATATTGGCAAAGTGGTGCGTGTACTCCCGGGTATGCAGGCGGCTTTTGTTGAAGTGGGGCTAGAGCGTGCTGCGTTTATTCATGCTGCTGATGTTCAAACACCGTTAAAAGACAGTGAAGCAGCCCGTCGCCAGCCGGATGCAATCAACAGTTTATTGCACGAAGGGCAAAGTATCGTTGTTCAGGTCACTAAGGACCCTATTGGAACCAAAGGTGCTCGTTTGACCATGCACCTGTCTATCCCATCCCGTTATTTGGTATTCATGCCTTACACCCAGCACGTGGGCATTAGTCAGCGAATTGAAGTTGAATCAGAACGAGATCGTCTGCGTGAGCTGGTGCAAACTTGCATGGAAGTAGAAGGGCTAAATGACGAATGCGGATTTATTTTAAGAACCGCAGCCGAAGGAGCAGGTGAAGACGAAATCCTGTTAGATACTCGTTATTTACAACGTGTTTGGAACAAAGTGAAAGAGCGCATGAAAACGGTTTTAGCTCCGGGCCTTATTTATGAAGAGTTACCATTGCACCTGCGCACCTTTAGAGATTTCATTCGCCCTGAGATTGATAAAGTATTAATCGATTCTCGCGAGAACTTCCAAAAAGCTCAAGAATTCTCAGAGTCGTTTGTACCAGAGGTGACCGATAAATTGGAGTATTACCCAGGTGAGCGACCAATTTTCGATCTATACGGTGTTGAAGATGAAATACAAAAAGCTCTTGAGCGAAAAGTACAACTGAAGTCTGGCGGATATTTAATTATTGACCAAACTGAGGCCATGACCACAGTAGATGTGAATACTGGTGGTTTTGTTGGTCATCGTAACTTAGAAGAAACCATCTTTAAAACCAACCTTGAAGCGGCCACAGTGATTGGTCGACAACTTCGTTTGCGTAACCTTGGTGGTATCATTATTTTAGATTTTATCGACATGGAAGACACGGAGCATCAGCGTCAGGTCCTTCGCATGTTAGAGAAAGTATTAGAGAAAGATCACGCTAAAACCAAAATATCACAAGTCTCTGAACTTGGTTTAGTTGAAATGACACGCAAGCGTACCCGTGAAAGCTTAGGGCAAATGCTATGCGAACCTTGCCCTCATTGCGATGGTCGTGGAGAGATCAAAACCGCTGAAACGGTATGTTATGAAATCTTCCGAGAATTATTGCGTGATGCTCGTGCTTATGATGCCAAGGCCTATTTGGTGCTGGCGTCACAAAGTGTCATTGACCTATTGCTAGATGAAGAAAGTCAGAGCTTGGCAGACTTGGAAAATTTCATTGATAAATCTATTAAACTGCAAGTTGACCCAATGTACAGCCAAGAGCAGTACGACTTAATCTTGCAGTAATCCTAAATATGAAATTAAAAGCACTGAAACAAGGGTTAAACGTATTCAACCTATTGTTTGTGGCCACATTTTTGGTACTGGCACTATACAGTGCCATTGGCCAGCAGATATTTCCTCATATAGGTCAATATCGTGTAACCCTAGAGCAATATTTGAGTGACCAGCTAGATGGCGTTGTTAATATTCGTAATCTAGCAGGTGACATGGATGTCTTGACGCCATCGATACATATGGAAGGCATCACCTTACATACCCCTGACAGACCAAATCACGCAAAAATTTCTATTGCTGCGATTGATGCAGTGCTTGACCCTCGGCTTTCTCTTATCAATCTTACCCCTGTTTTTCGTTCCGTTCGATTGTCTGGACTGTATGTTCACTTAGATGGCGAAACTCAAAAACCGAATCGTGCGCTAGAAGACGATGATGTGGTTTTGATTAAACAGTTTGTAGACTCATTATTACTTCAACACCATGTAGAGCTGAATAATGTCACCATTGAAAATGAGCGCAATGGCGAGATTAACTCATTATTTTTAAGACACCTAACCATGACGGGTGATGGTTATCATCATTTAATTACGGGTAATGTTTCATATGGTGATGAAGAAAAAGTAGACGCTGGATTGCGTTTATATAGTAAGGGAAGTCCTTTTGAGTTAGAGGGTTTCTATGCTAGAGGGGCGTTAGATTTACCAGATGTGGATGTGGATTACTGGATAAGAGAGATTTTTGATGTCTCTATTTTTAATGAGTTCTCAGCTTCAGCACAATTACGCTTTGAGTTTAAAGATAGCTTACTTAATTATGCCAAATTAACTGCAGCAAGCCCCAAAGTAGATATCAGTGATCGAGGTGAAGTAGGGGCGGCTAGAGCTGAGCTTTGGGTGAAGCAAAAGGCAATTAATAATTGGAGTTTTTGGCTCGAAGATACAAAATTTAAGTTAAATGGTCAGCCATGGTCATTTAAGGAAATCGGTATTGGTGTTGCTAAACTGGATGGTGCTAGTCGTTGGCAGGGATATGCAAAGGCATTAGATTTAGTTTACGTGCAAGATTTTATGAATGCTTTGAATATTATTCCTGAGCAAGCTCAGCCAATTTTAAATGAATTAGCTGTAACTGGTGCAGTTGAAAATCTAAACGTTGTTTTGCAGCCAAAAAGCGAAGATTCGCTTTCGTTTACCGTCGTTAGTCAGCTTGCAGGAGTGAGTAGTCAGGCAAGTGGTGGCATTCCAAGCGTTACAAATTTAAATGGTATTTTAGCCGTTAATAATAAAGGCGGACGAGTTCAATTTGAAGGTGATGACCTGACTTTGGAGTTCCCTAATATTTATGAGTTACCTTTTCAATTTAAAAGAGGAAAAGGTCAAGTCGACTGGAGCATATTGGACTCTGGTTTTCATTTAAAAGGCAGTGGTTTGTCCGTTTCGATGGAAAATACACAAAGTATTCGAGGTGGTTTTCAGACTTGGTTTTATAACGATCCCCAATTAGAAGATAAATTAGAACTTAATTTATCTCTAACTGATGCGAATGTTCTGGCGCATAAAGATTTAGTTCCTAAATTAGTATCAAGTAGGCTTAGGGGTTGGTTGGATAAAGCATTGTTAGGTGGCCATGGGAGAAGTGGGCAGTTTTATATGCTTGCAGGTTTAGATAAAGGCTCTATATATCAAACAGAATTAAGTTTATCGGTACTGGATGGTCAACTTGAATATTTAGCTGGCTGGCCTAGATTGAGTGATGTAGAAGGTGATTTACTTGTTCAGAATGATCATGTTTTTGCTGCAATCAAAAGTGCAAAAACACTCGGCGGTGATGCGCAAAGAAGTCAAGTTGTGTATGACGGTATTAATAAAAATCAATTGTGGATTAAAACGTTGGTTAATGGCAATGCTTCGGAAGGTTTGGATTATTTTCAGCAAACACCTTTATCTGAAGTAATTAATAATGTTGCAAAAGACTGGCAAGCAAATGGACTTCATCAGACAAGATTTGGGATGATGGTGCCGTTAAGTGAAGCTAATGATCAAATATTAGTGGATGTAGAAAGCCAGCTTAAAGATACATCTTTAAATATTGTGGATATTAATTTGGACTTCAGTGATACCAAAGGACAGGTCTCATACACATCAAGTAAAGGTTTGTTTTCGAATCATTTAACATCTTCGTTGTGGCAAGAGCCCATTAATTTAGCGATTAACTCTCAAATCCATGAGCTTGGTCTTTCTACTGATATTGGATTTAATGGGTGGGTGTCAGCGTCGAGACTTAAAAAGTGGTTGGATTTATCAATCTTGCAACCTGCATCAGGGCGTACTCAAGTATCAGGTAAATTTAGAGTTAGTGCTCAAGCGAATGATTATACCGGTTTAACGCTAAAGAGTGATTTAGTGGGAGTTGCTCTTGATTTACCTGAACCTTACTTGAAGGCACCGGATGCAGTCGCACCAATCCAGCTTAATATGGAGTTGGATGAGGGGCAAAAACTCAGTATTAAATATGATAAAAAAGCCAATATCGCACTGCATCTTAAGCAAGGAAGTATTCATGCGGGACAGGTTTATTTAGGTGCAACAGAAGCTTATATACCAAGTGAAAGTGGGTTGGAAGTGCTGGGGCATATTCCAAGTTTAGATCTTTTGGCTTGGCATGCGTTATGGGATGAAATTAAGCCTGCTCAATTGCAAACTCAGGTGGAATCTTCCAATATTTTTAGGACAGCTCAGCTTAGTACTGATCGTTTAATATTTGACGATTTTGAAGCCAAGCAAGTTAAAGTAGATATTCTTCAAGCCAATTCCGTTTATCAGTTCAATATTCAGTCACCTTTGGTTAAAGGGCTTGCAACTTGGCAAGAAGGTGCCCCTACAAAGCTTAATTTAGAGTATATACACTGGCCTTCATTGGATGGGGCTGAAACCAAAGACAAGCAGGATGAAGCTCTGGCAAACATTTACCCTCAGCAAATCCCAGAGCTAGATGTAAACGTGGCTGAAATTTTTGTTGGTGCAACGAATTATGGTGCATGGCAAGGGCGTTTAAGAACAGATGACCGCCAAGTCTCGCTCAGCGAGATTAAAGGTAAAATCAAGAAGATGGATGTGGCCGGTAATATTCATTGGCAAAAAAACAAAGAGCAAAGTGTTGTTGAAAGCACCCAAGTTAAGCTGAGCGTTTCCAGTAAAGACGTGGGCGGTATACAGAAAGCGTGGCGCGCTAAGCCTGTGATTGAATCTAAAGATGCAAAAGTGAATGTAGATTTAACTTGGGACGATAATCCATTAGCGTTCAATACTGAATTGTTAAATGGTACAGCGGCTTTGAATTTAAAAGATGGTCGATTTTTAGAGGCGGGGGACGCTCAAGGGTTAAGTGCATTTGGCCTTTTAAATTTTGCAGCAATTGGCCGTCGATTGCGTTTGGACTTTTCTGATGTTTACCAGAGCGGATTGCATTTTGATTCCGTCACAGGGAAATTCAAGATCGAAAAGGGTGTTATGAATATTGTTGATACCATGGATATTAAAGGGCCATCAGCTAAATTTGCAGCCAGTGGTACGGTGAACCTAAATAATAAGCAGTTAAATCAAGAGCTATCAGTAACCTTTCCAATTACCAGTACTCTGCCTTTTGTTGCCATCTTAGCGGGGTTTGCACCTCCTGTAGCGGCGTCTTTATTTGTAGGGGAGCAATTGGTAGGAGATCAAATAGAGAAGTTCACCAGTGCTACTTACCGATTAAGCGGCAGTTGGGATGAGCCTAATTTAAATTTAATGAAGCGCTTTGATAACAAGATTGAAGGAAAGCAAAATACCGGTTTTTGGTATCGCATGAAGGACTTCTTTGGTTTAGGGGGTGATGATTAATGCGTGCTGCTGTCATTCAAATGAATAGTGGTCGGGATGTTGATGGAAATCTTACTGCTGCTCATCAGTTACTTACTGAGGCCTCTTCACAAGGTGTTAAGCTGGCGGTCTTACCAGAAATGTTTGCATGCATTGGAGTGAAAAATCAATTCTCCTTGGCGCAAGAACGTTTCATTGAACAAGATGTATTAGGTGTTATCGCTACATGGGCGAGGCAATTTGATATGTATATAGTGGCAGGCTCAATGCCCTTGATGTCAGATTCTTATAACGAAGCCGAAAAAGTACTTGCTGCTTGTTTAGTGTTTTCACCAGATGGACGCTTGCTTGAACAATACAATAAAATTCACCTGTTTGATGTAGATGTATCGGATGAAAAGGGGCGTTATCGCGAATCAGATACGTTTCTTTGTGGGGAAAATCCGAAAGTAATTGATATTCATGGCCATAAGTTAGGTTTAAGTATTTGCTATGATTTACGCTTTCCTGAGTTATATCAAGTTTACCAAAACCAAGAGTGTGAATTAATAACAGTTCCCTCGGCATTCACCTATGAGACAGGTCGAATACATTGGGAAATATTATTACGTGGGCGTGCGATTGAAACCCAGAGCTTTGTGCTTGCGGCAAATCAGGTGGGCGTTCATGAAGATGGCCGACGCACTTGGGGGCAAAGCATGATTATTGGACCAAATGGCGAGGTGCTTGCTCAGGCAGATAATGAAACAGTACAAGTCGTTATCGCCGATTTAGATTTTAGTGCGCTGGAGCAATGTCGTCAAAAGATGCCCATTACCCAGCATAAAAAAATTATTCTGGGTAACAAGTCTTAATAAACAAGAATAATTTACGCGCAGCGGTTTTACCTGATTTTACTTGAGGTGCATCTGGGTTTGCTTCTTTGTTTTCATGCTCTTTTGCTGCATTACGAATTAGTTGTCGTAAATGCTGAATATCTTTGACTTCAAATTGAGCACAAAAATCGCTGAGTGAGTCCTTACCTTCAATAATCAAACGGTCTCGCCACTTTTCTTGTTGATGAAGTACACGGTTATATTCTTCACTGCTTGGGTCTTGCTTGTCTAAAGCCAGTTGTATGGCTTCTACATCTTCAGTACGCATTACTTTACCAACATATTGAAGATGACGACGTTTTGCTTCATTCTTTTTTATGCGGTCCCACTCGGCAACGGCTTCAATCATAGTTGCTGTAAGTGGTAGCAATTTCAATTGCTTTTTAGGTAGCTCGCAAATGCGTTTGCCCAAGTCTTGAAGAGCATGCATCTCTCGTTTTACTTGAGATTTGCTGGGGCCTGAATACTCTTCAAACTGATCGTCGTCATGCTCGTTCATGTTTTAAACCAAACTTTATAAGTAAAAACTGGCCGCAAGGCCAAGGAATGCAAAAAAACCAACCACATCGGTAATGGTGGTTAATACCACGCCACCTGCTAGGGCGGGGTCAATTTTAAGGCGTTGCATAATTATCGGTAAAAATGCACCGGCTAATGCGGCCACCACTAAATTTATAATGATAGCAACGCCAATTATGACGGAGATCTGTAGGTCTTGAAACCAAGCATAGGTGGCCAGCGCAATTACAATAGACCAAAGTACGCCGTTGCTTAAACCCACGATGAACTCTCGATTAAGCAGCCAGCCAATATTGTTACTGCCGATGTGACCAATAGCTTGGCCACGAATAACCAAAGTTAATGTCTGGCTACCTGCTATGCCGCCCATACTGGCGACAATTGGCATTAATACCGCAAGCGCGACCACTTTATCAATGGTGCCTTGAAATAACCCAATAACGGCACTGGCTAAGAAGGCTGTGAGCAAGTTTATACCTAACCAAACAGCACGACGGCGACTGGTTTTAAATGCGGGTGCAAAAGTATCTTCGTCTTCATCAAGACCTGCCATGCTCATTAATGAGTGGTCAGCTCCTTCACGGATAACATCAACCACGTCATCAATGGTGATACGTCCTAACAGCTTGTATGTTTTTTCATCTACAACCGGCGCTGAGATTAAATCGTGACGTTCAAATAACTGTGCAACTTGGGTATCTGGCATATCCGCTGAGATAGTAATGACATCGGTGTTCATTATTTCTCGAACAGTGGTATCGCCATCACTGACCAAAATTTTATTGATAGGAAGAACACCAATAAATTCATCGCGACGGTTTACTACTAATAAGTTATCTGTCATGTCAGGAAGGGAGCGGTGACGCCTTAAGTAACGTAATACCACTTCCAGCGTAATATCTGGACGTACCGTTACAGTGTCTGTGTTCATCAGACCACCGGCACTGTCCTCAGGATAAGACAGAACCGCTTCAATACGCGCTCTGTCTTGTGAGTCCATTGTGGTAAGGACTTCTTGGGTCACTGTATGAGGCAGTATTTGAAGTAAATCGGCCACGTCGTCTGTATCTAAGTCAGACATGGCGTTGGCCACTTCTTCAACACTCATTCGGTTCAATAACCAGCTTTGCAGCTCATCATTCAGGTGTTGAAGAACTTCACCTTCATTTTCTTCATCAATTAAGTCCCAAAGTAAATTACGCTCTTTTGGGGGGGATGATTCAAGCAGGTGGGCAACATCGGCAGGTTGTAAATCACTATTTAGGATACGGCGCACTTGTGCCAAAGCACCGCTTTCTAGAGCGGCACCTAGATGGACAAGTTTATTGTGCTTATGTTCGCCCCTAGCCATAGTGGGTTCCCTTTAGATCAGGGGTTGATTGTACCGATAAAGCGAGTATCAGGCTACGACCCCTTGTTTAAAAAGTGTAGCCTAGTGAGCTGATTTATTTGAGGTTTTATTGAGAGGAAAGGTTATTCGCCTTCACCAAAGAAGTCGTTAATTAACTCTATTAATGCATCCATGGCCGCTTGTTCGTCATCGCCATTAACTTTTAATAGAACTTCAGAGCCTTGGCTGGCTGCTAGCATCATCACGGACATAATGCTTTTTCCGTCTACTTCTTTCCCATTGAAGCTAATTTTAACTTTACTGGAAAACGCGGATGCGGTGGATACCAACTTAGCGGCGGCGCGTGCGTGCAAACCCAGTTTATTTATTATTGTTGCAGAGTTTTCAAGCATGATAGTAGGTGTAAAAATGAGTAATGACTTACCATATCCAGCAAATGAGTTGATGTCCAGCGTTAGCGCATGGAATTCAGCGTATTATTGATTGAGCTCGCGGTGACGTACTTGAACATTTGGGTAAATCTCTTGGTAGGCGTTAAAAAGCCGTTCAGCCATATACACACTTCGGTGTTGTCCGCCAGTACAGCCAATACTGACTGTCATATAGGTGCGATTATTAGCTTCAAATTCAGGTAACCAGTTTTGTAAGAACCCTTGTATGTCATTGAACATCTTATTGACGGAGTCTTCATCTTTTAAAAATGTTTGTATTTTTACGTCTTGTCCTGTGTATTGACGCAAACTTGGGTCCCAATAGGGATTAGGTAGGCAGCGTACATCGAACACTAAGTCACTATCTTTAGGTATGCCGTGTTTGAAACCAAATGATTCAAACAACAATGACATTTCATTTTCTTGTTTTTGGACCACTCTTTCTTTAATTAAGCTTCTTAATTGATGCATGGATAGGTGAGTGGTATCGACGGTTAAGTCCGCTAAATCGGCGAGGTTGTGAAGCAGAGCTTTTTCGCGCTCAATGGCATCCAGTAACGGTACATCTGGCCCTGTTAATGGGTGTTTTCGTCTGGTGGCACTGAAGCGGGTTAATAAGGTGTCTGTGTGGGCATCCAGATAGATGATTTCTAGTTCGCATTGCTTGCGGTCAAGTTTATCAAGAATAATGGAAAAGTTAGCTAGGTCAGTTTGATTGTTGCGCGCATCAATGCTTACGGCAACACTGGTAAGTTGTGATGATTCGCTCTGTATTTGATCCAGTAGGTTTTGCAGTAAAGCCACTGGTAGGTTATCGATACAATAAAACCCAAGATCTTCTAATAGATCAAGGGCGGTACTTTTCCCTGAACCACTACGACCACTTATGACCACGAGTTTCATAATTAAACCTTTTATTTATGCGGTGGCGAGCTGGTAAAGTTCACGTTGGCTTTTTGCTGAGCGAAGTTGCTCTCGATAGGTTTCTTTGCTGAATTTTTGTGCAAGCATACTGAGGGTCTGTAAATGCTGCTCGGTGGCTTCGGCGGGCACTAAAAGCACAAACACAATATCAACGGGCTGACGATCAATGGCGTCATAGTCGATGGGCTCATCTAAAATAAATAGTGCGCCTACCGTGTCGATACATTCTTCTAAGCGAGAGTGGGGAATGGCGATGCCCTCTCCGATGCCGGTGCTTCCCAGCTTTTCTCTTGTAATGAGTCGTTCATAGATGTCATCAGCCTGAGCGTCCTCAATGTTGGATGCTAAAAACTGGCTAACATGCTGAATGAGTTTCTTTTTACTACTGCAGTGCGCACCCAATTGGGTGCGCTCAAGATTAAGAATATTTGAAATACTTGAAGTCATATTGAATCAGTGGTTATTTCCATGACGGTGATTAACCATCTTTTCTTTGTGCTTAAGCAGTTGGCGGTCTAGTTTATCCGTCATGCTGTCGATAGCGGTGTACATGTCTTCGCTATCTGCGTTGGCGTGTAAATCGGCGCCAGCAGCATGGATGGTGGCTTCTGCCTTTTGGGCGAGCTTTTCTACGGTCAGGGTGACTTGTACATTGGTTATGTTATCAAAGTGACGCTCAAGCTTTTCCACTTTAGACTGAACGTAATCCTTTAAGGATTGAGTCACTTCAACATGATGGCCGCTGATATTAATTTGCATAGATGGCTCCTACTGTCGGCACTCCAGTTCCAGAGTGCGTGAATATGCTGATAATCTAATAAATAGTTTATCGGCGAAAACTCGTTTATTCGCCATATACTAATGGCTAAACCAAGCGTTTCCGTTCGTTTGACGGTGGAATGTGCATCGCCTCACGGTACTTGGCTACAGTTCTACGTGCAACCTTGATGCCTTCTTCTTCTAACATGTTGGCAATTTTGCTGTCGCTTAAAGGCTTTTTAGCACTTTCGACTGAAATGAGCTTTTTAATCATAGCTCTAATTGCGGTTGATGAGCACTCTCCACCACTGGTGGTACTCACATGGCTAGAGAAAAAGTACTTCAACTCGAAAATACCGGCCGGTGTATGCATGTATTTTTGAGTGGTAACACGAGAAATGGTGGATTCATGCATGCCTACTGCCTCGGCAATGTCATGCAGAACCAAGGGTTTCATTGCTTCATCCCCTTGTTCTAAAAAGTCTTGTTGATACTCAACGATTTTCATGGCCACTTTAAGCAAGGTTTCGTTACGGCTTTGTAAGCTTTTAAGAAACCAGCGGGCTTCCTGTAAGTGATCCTTGATGAAATTGTTGTCTGCGCTGCTGTCAGCGCGCTTCACCATTGATGCGTAGTGGTCATTGATGCGCAATTTAGGGGCAATTTCAGGGTTTAATTCAACACGCCACTCACCTTTGATTTTACGAACCATAACATCAGGTATGACGTATTCGCTGGTTTGTGGATCAATTTGTGAGCCTGGGCGTGGATTTAATTCTTGTATGCCTCGAATAACCACTTTTAGCTCGTCTTCTTTGACTTTTAATTTACGCATAAGTGCTGCGTAATCTTTAGAGCCTAATAAGTCGATGTATTGATCGATTAAGGTTTGAGCTAATGGCAACCATGGTGTTTCAATGGGTAGTTGGCGCAGTTGCAGTGATAAGCATTCTTGTAAATCACGGGCACATACACCGCTAGGCTCAAATTGTTGGAGTAAATGTAATACGGCTTCTACTTCGTCTAGTTCAATTTCAAGCTCTGGGTTTAATGACCCAACAATGTCTTCAAGATCAACTTTTAAGTAGCCGTCATCGTCCACACCTTCAATGATGTTGATGGCAATTAGGTGATCGTTTTCTGACATAGGAGTTAGGTTAAGCTGCCATAATAGGTGATCACGTAGATCATCAGTACTGCCGTTTCGGCTATCCATGTCAAAATCATCACCAGATGATGAGCCTGAGTGGCTTTCTGTCATGGATGTAGGGGCAGCGGAGGCTTGCCAAGTATCGTCCCATTCACTGTCGGTAGACAGTTCGTCCGGAATGTTTTCATTCCAGTCATCGGCGGCGGTTGGCTCATCCGATTGGGTTTCTTCTACTGGTTGGGTAGTTTCTTGTTTGTCTTCACTTTGTGAGTTGATGTCTTGATTGGCATCGCCTTCAAACTCTTCATCTACATCGAGCAAAGGGTTTGAGTCCAGAGCGTTTTGAATTTCTTGCTGCAGATCTAGGGTAGAAAGCTGAAGTAAACGGATGGCCTGTTGCAGCTGAGGAGTCATGGTCAGCTGCTGACCCATTTTAAGTTGGAGCGAGGCTTTCATATAATACTGCTTAATCCCATGTCACTTTGACTTGTTACCCTGAATATACAAGATTACAACTTAAAGTCATCACCTAAATAAATATCTTTGACTTGCTGATTTGATAAAACATCTTCAGCAGAACCTTCTGCGATAATGTGACCATTACCCACGATATAAGCTTTCTCACAAATATCAAGGGTTTCTCGAACATTGTGGTCGGTTATCAGTACACCTAAACCGCGTTTCTTCAGTTGTTTTACGATACTTTTTATATCTCCCACTGATATGGGGTCAACCCCTGCAAAGGGTTCATCCAAAAGTATGAAGGATGGTTCTGCAGCAAGCGCACGAGCTATTTCAACACGGCGTCGTTCACCACCTGAAAGGGCCATGCCCAAGCTGTCTCGAATATGTTGGATGTGGAATTCATCTAACAGTTTTTCAAGTTTTTCCTTACGTTCAGTATGGCTCAATTCTTTGCGAGTTTCTAATATGGCCATAATATTATTTGCAACGGTTAACTTACGAAAAATTGATGCTTCTTGTGGTAAGTAGCCGATACCTTTTTGCGCGCGGCCATGCATAGGTAAATTGGTGATGTCGGTGTCGTCAATTAAAACACGGCCTTTATCTGAGGCAACTAAGTTGACGATCATGTAAAAACAGGTGGTTTTTCCCGCGCCATTTGGGCCAAGTAATCCAACAATCTGCCCACTTTCAATGGACATGGAAACGTCTTTAACAACTTGTCTTGGCCCGTAGCTTTTGGCTAAATTCTGAGCTTGCAATTTTGCCATGGATTTAGGATTCCTTGTCCTGTTTAGGCTGAATTACCATGTGAATACGGGTGTCTTCTTGTGGGCTTTCAGCTTTTACTTTTTGTTCGTTTATTGAATACACAATTTTCTCGCCTGAGAATACATTACCCTGTTTCTCTAAACCTGCATGTTTTAATAACGTTAATTGATCACTTTGTGTATTGTAAATAATGGTTTCACCGTAGGCTAAGGTTTTGCCGTCATCAGCATTTATTATTTGTTCATATCGAGCGGGGGTACCTTGGGCTATGATTTCTGAAATGCCATCAGGGCTGCGCTTGAGTGTGATTTTCTCGGCTTCAATATTCAATGAGCCTTGTTGCATTTTTACGTTACCGGAATAAATGACTTCCCCTTTTAGCTTATCTAAAGAAGCTTGGTCACTGGCGATCCGAATTTCTTGTTGGCGATCATCCGGTAGTGCCCAGCTTAACTGAGTTAATAGGAGTAAACTAAAAAATATTTTAAGGTGCTTTAGGTACATGGCGTCCTCTGACTTGCGACTTAAAATTAACCAGTTGTTTGTCTAATAAAATGGTCATTCCAATGGCGCTTAATTCGCTTGTATCGCTTTCAATTAGTACAGTTTGATCAGTGTCTGCGATCTTTTCTTGTAAGTCTATATTTAAGCTTTCGGTGGTTAGGCTAAAATCGTTTGCAGTAGATTGTAAGGGGACAATAATAACGTCCCCTTCTAACAATAGGTTTTGATCTTTTATCAGTTGACCATGGTTGCTCTTGATGCCCCATTTGGGAAGATTGTTTTCATGCAATAGCACGGCAGGAGCTTCAAGTAGGGTAATATCATCAGCAGGGTAGTGAGAGGCTTTGCGGGCAGCGATTTGTTGGATGAGGTTACCTTGTTCATCAAAAGACTCTGAGTTCAACCCCTCGATGATGTAATCAGGCTCTTGATCTGTTAAGGATTCGATTATAATTTCATCAGATGCATTTCGATCATCCAAGGTCATGTACGCCACGATGGCTAGTGCCGTTAAAATTGTGACGATATAACGCTTGCGCATTACAACACACCTGCTCTGAGTAGATCGTGCATATTAATCACACCAACCACCTTGCCAAGCTCCATGGCCACCAGTGCGTTGATCTTTTTTTCTTCCATTACTTGCAGTGCTTCTGCAGCCAGTTTTTCAGGGTCAATGGTGGTGCAGTTTTGGGTCATGGCGTTTTCTACTGGGGTTGTATGAAAGTCCACGTCTTTATCTAATGCTCGACGTAAGTCACCATCGGTAAAAATACCGGCAAGGGCACCGTCTTCATTGATGACGGTGGTCATGCCTAGGCCTTTTTGTGTTATTTCCATTAATGCATCCTTAATGGGAGTTCCTAGCGCTACTTTAGGTATTTGACCATTGGCATGCATAATAGTTTTTACTTTTAGTAATAATCGACGACCCAAGCTGCCACCAGGGTGGCTGAAGGCAAATTGCTCAGCGGTAAAGCCACGGGCTTCTAAAAGCGAGATAGCCAGTGCGTCCCCCATAACTAGGGTGACAGTGGTTGAAGAGGTTGGGGCTAAGTCTAATGGACAGGCTTCTTTATCAACACCTGTGTTTAAGTGACTATCAGCGGCTTGCGCTAAAGTAGATTGATCATTACCAGTCATGGCAATTAACGGTACATTTAAGCGCTTAATTAGAGGGATTAATGTGGTGACTTCGCTGGATTCCCCTGAATTAGAAAGGGCGATGACCACGTCATCCTCGGTGATCATGCCCATATCGCCATGGGCCGCTTCACCGGGGTGAACAAAAAAGCTTGGACTGCCTGTACTGGCCAGTGTGGCAGCCATTTTATTGCCAATATGGCCTGATTTTCCCATGCCGGTGACGACAATACGGCCTTTACAGTTTAATAATAACTCACAGGCTTTAGTGAACATGGCTTGATTAAGCTTGCCAAGCATGCCATCAACGGCATCTCGCTCGGCTTTAATGGTACGAACAGCTGAATCTATAAATTTCATAATAATTCTTATGTTTTAAATTAAGCTTGGAAAATTAATAGACCTAAATAACTAGCATAGGCCAATAACAAAATGCTACCTGCGCTGCGTCCGACACGGCCTTTACGACGAAAGCTGTAAATAAAAGCAATCAGTAATAAGGTTATGGCCAGCATGGCGCCATAATCTCGATACAGAACTTCTGAGCCAATATCGGTGCCGGCCACTAAACCCGGAATGGGCATCACTGCTAGTAAGTTAAATATGTTAGAGCCCACCACATTACCAATGGCAATGTCGTGATGGCCTTTTAATGCGCTGGCTACGCTGGCGGCTAATTCAGGTAGGCTAGTACCAATGGCAATAATGGTTAAACCAATGATTAGTTCACTGATGCCAAAATAACGGGCCACTTCCACTGCACCCCAAACAAGCAGTTTGGCGCTAATCATTAATGCCACTAATCCTATCACAAGCCACATTATACTTTTGGCAGTGGAGGTATGCTCAATAGCCTCTACTTCTTCTTCATCTAGGCCGCTAATTTCTTGTTCGTTGGTTTCGTTAAACAACCAAAATAGGGTGATCACTAAGCAGATCAACATGACAACCCCATCCCAAAAGCCAAGGTGCATGTCTTGAATCACGAGGCCTGCGATGACAGTGACAAGCAACAAAATAGGGATTTCTTTTTTCAGCATTCTGCCCTGAATGGGCAAGGGGGCGATTAAAGCGGTGATCCCTAAAACTAGGCCAACGTTGGTAATGTTGGAGCCCAAGGCGTTACCAATGGCTAAAATGCCCGAGCCATCTAAAGACGCGGTTGCACTGACAAAAATTTCCGGAGCACTGGTACCTAGCGACACAATCGTCATACCAATGAGTAGCGGAGACATGCCTAAGTGGCGAGCGGTGGCAGCAGCACCTAATACAAAGCGATCAGCACTCCATACTAGAACAATTAACCCAATTAAAATGGCAAGAGAGGCTAATAGCATCGATAACACCCATAAATATAAACAATCGGCGCATTCTACAGGCTTTTTGCGGCCTAACAAGGCTCTAGGTTGGTTGTGGAGTACTAAGATCCAGCTATGCTGAATACTAGGTGAAAGGATACGCAATTGAGAGCACAGGGTTTGGACATGTCTGATTCAACACAAAATTTTGTGCAACTGCAAAACATACACTTTAGTCGTGAAGGACGAGCCATATTCCACGATTTAAGCCTGACCATTCCAAAAGGGAAGGTGACGGTCATTCTAGGGCCAAGTGGAACGGGCAAAACCACACTTTTAAAATTGATGTGTGGACAGCTTAAGCCTGACTTGGGCTCAATCGTACTTGATAGTGATCATTTGGCCGATTTGAGTCGAAAAGCATTACTTAAAGTCAGGAAGCGGCTCAGCTTATTATTTCAAAGCGGCGCATTATTTACAGATATGTCGGTTTTCGACAATGTGGCGTTTCCATTAAGAGAGCACACAAAGTTATCTGAATCCATGGTTCGCGATTTAGTGCTGATTAGGCTTGAGTCTGTAGGATTAAGAGGCGCGGCTCAATTGATGCCCAGTGAATTATCCGGAGGCATGGCGCGAAGGGTAGCCCTTGCCAGAAGTCTTGCACTGGACCCAGAGTTAATTATGTACGACGAACCCTTCACCGGTCAGGACCCAATCTCAATGGGTGTTATCATGAAGCTTATTCGACAAGTACATGAAGACTTAAAGTTAACCACTGTTTTGGTGAGTCACGATGTACCAGAAGCCTTATCTCTTGCTGACCATGTCTATGTGCTTGCCAAAGGTGAGGTCGTAGCAAGCGGCAGCCCTGATCAGCTAAGTCAGTCGTCAGATCCATTTGTACAGCAGTTTTTATACGCTAAAGGTGATGCTGCTGTGCCTTTCCATTATCCCGCTGAACCTTTTGTAAATCAGGTAATGCAGCATGATTAGTTACATTATTAATCTTGGTGATAAGGCCCTTGGGTTGTGCCAAGCCCTTGGTCAATGGGGCGTATTTTTACTTAATATTTTAAACTGGGGTCGAGGTTTTAAAGGACCTTGTGGACGGTTAATAACACAGGTGTTTCATCTGGGGGTGCTGTCTTTACCCATTATATTAGTTGCAGGTGTATTTGTTGGAATGGTATTGGCCCTGCAGGGGTATTACATTTTAAGCAGCTATGGCTCCCAAGAAGTCATAGGGCAAATGGTGGCTTTATCTCTATTGCGTGAGTTTGGGCCTGTAATGAGCGCCTTGTTATTTGTAGGAAGAGCCGGCTCTGCGTTAACTGCAGAAATTGGCCTAATGAAAACCACTGAACAACTTTCAGCCATGGAGATCATGGGAGTAGACCCTTATCAACGCGTGTTTTCACCTCGTTTGTGGGCTGGGGTTATTAGTTTGCCGTTATTGACTATTTTATTCAGCTTACTTGGAATTTATGGCGGCGCATTTGTGGCGGTGGAAATACTGGGGATTTATGAAGGCTCTTATTGGGCGAATATGCAACATTCTGTGTTATTTGTGGATGATGTACTGAAAGGGGTGTTTAAGGCACTGGTATTTGCTTTTGTGTGTACTTGGATAGCCTTATTCCATGGCTGGAGGGCTGAACCAACTTCTCAAGGGGTGAGCTTGGCCACTACGGCAACCGTAGTACAAGGCTCTTTAGCTGTTTTAGGTCTAGACTTCGTATTAACGGCGGTCATGTTAGGTGGGTTTTAGGAGTGAGTGGCTATGCAAGGTAAGTCAGTGGAATTGATAGTGGGCATTTTTGTCATTGGGGCGATATTCGGCTTATTGGTACTGGCTTTGAATGTTAGTGGATTACGGTTTCAAGGGGATGACGACACCTACTATTTGTATGCCCGCTTTGAGAACTCATCCGGTTTGAGTGAGCGCGCTAAAGTTTCGCTTTCTGGTGTCATTGTTGGACGGGTGGTGGATATTCGTTTAGATACTGACAGCTATGTATCAGTGGTGAAAATGGCCATCGAAAAAGGGGTGCCTTTATCGCTGGATACCTCGGCATCAATCTTAACATCGGGCCTTCTGGGAGAAAAGTACATCGGGCTGAGTGTAGGTGCTGATGAGGAAAACTTATTAAGCGGTGATGTGATCGAGGATACCCAGTCAGCCATTGTGCTAGAAGAGCTTATCGGCCAGTTTATTTTCTCCCGAGCCAGTGAATCACCATGATGTTCAATAGGGTCTACTTTGCGCTGTTTTGCATACTGACGGTTAATGCTTGGGCAGAACCTTCTGTGCAACAGGCATTTGAATTGGTTGATAAAAAAATACACAGTTTAATGGCTAAGATTGAACAATCAAAAGCCAACACCATATTTACAGATAAGCAAAAAATTCAGCTAGTTGATGCTGAGCTCGGGGAGGTTGTGGATTTCAAACGCATCGCGCGGCGCGTTATGGCAAAGCATTTTCGCAGTGCGACTAAAGAGCAAAAGTACGCTTTTTTAGCGGTTTTTAAGTCAAGCTTATTGAATACTTACGCTAAAGGGTTGTGGGAGTTTAATAATTATAAAGTCAACCTTTTGCCATTAAACCCAACTAATCAAACAGAGCGTAATACGCAAGTAAGTTTTGAGGTGGTGACCTCAAGTGGGCAAATATTCCCAGTGGCTCAAAGCTTGTTTTACAATAAAAAAGAAAATAAATGGATGGTGCAAAATGTCATTATTAATGGCATTAACATGGGTTTGTTATTCCGCGAGCGATTTTCTCGCCTAGTCTCTCAAAATAATGGCAATATAGGCTTAGCCATTGAAGAGTGGGGGGCATCAGGGTTAGCGCAAGCACAAAATGCCACAGCTGAGCGGATAGAGGAGTCCGAGTGATGCCACATCAACAAGTGGAGCTGCGACAAGCTGGAGACTATGGTGTTGTCGGAGAGTTGAGTTTTGATACAGTCATGTATGTGGAAAAAGAAGGGATGGCTGCGATTGATGAGAGTACAAGCCCAATTCTCTTTGATTTGTCTGCTGTCACCAAGTGCAGTAGTGCCAGTTTAGCCTTATTGATAAGCTGGAAACGCTATGCAGAAAATTCAGGAAAGTCACTTCAAGTGGTTCGTGTTCCTGAGTCTTTAGCAGGGCAAATCAAAAGCGCCTGCCTAGAATCAGTTTTTCCTATCGACGCCTAGACAGAATGTGAGCTGGCGGCTATTTTTCACTTAGCTATTAGTGTGCCTTTGCGCTACAATTCCCGCCTTTATTTTTTCATTGCCACATTCTCAGTCCCATCGGAGAGCCGTATGAGCCCAGAAGACTTACAATCCTTGCTTCAAGAAAAGCTAGCAAACTGTCAGGTATCGGTGGATGGGGATGGCTATAAATATGAAATCACAGTGATTTCCGATGAATTTGAAGGTCTTAACCCGGTGAAACGCCAGCAATTTGTATATGCGGCATTAAATGACAAAATCACCGACGGCTCCGTGCACGCCGTAACCATTAAGACCTACACGCAAGCCCAGTGGGCTCAACAACAATCTTAATAAAGTAGCTAACTATGCCTTCAATGGACAAACTCATCATTACAGGTGGTAAGCCAGTTTCTGGTGAAATCCGAATTTCTGGTGCTAAGAACTCGGCGCTGCCAATTATTGCTGCCACCTTACTTGCTGATACTCCAATTACCATAGGTAACTTGCCACACCTGCATGACGTCACCACCATGATAAACCTTTTAGGTACCATGGGCGTGGATGTCATAATGGGTGAAGATTACGCCATTGAAGTGAACGCCAATAACATAAAAACTCTTGTGGCCCCGTATGAGTTAGTTAAAACCATGCGCGCTTCAATTTTAGTATTAGGTCCTTTAGTGGCTCGTTTTGGTGAAGCACAAGTATCCTTGCCCGGTGGCTGCGCCATTGGTTCTCGCCCTGTAGATATTCACCTATCAGGCCTTGAAGCCATGGGTGCCCATATTGTGGTTGAAGATGGCTACGTAAAAGCCACCACGGATGGGCGTTTAAAAGGCGCTAATATTTTCATGGACACGGTTACGGTAACCGGTACTGAAAATCTATTAATGGCAGCCGTCTTGGCTGATGGCGTAACACTACTTGAAAACGCAGCTCGTGAACCAGAAGTAGTGGACTTAGCCGAATGCTTAATCACCATGGGTGCAAAAATTACCGGACACGGCACAGATGTTATTCGTGTTGAAGGGGTAGAAAGCCTACACGGCGGTCATTACAACGTGATGCCTGACCGTATCGAAACCGGAACCTATCTCGTAGCGGCAGCCACTACAGGCGGAAAAGTAAAACTGAAAGATACCCGTGCTGATATTTTAGAATCAGTATTGCACAAGCTAGAAGAAGCTGGTGCAAAAATTGAAACAGGTGAAGACTGGATCAGCTTAGACATGGTTGGCCGTGAGTTAAAGCCTGTTAACATCAAAACCGCGCCATACCCTGCCTTTCCAACCGATATGCAGGCCCAGTTTTTAGTGATGAACATCGTAGCTAACGGCAGTGCAACCGTAACTGAAACCATTTTTGAAAACCGTTTTATGCACGTGCAAGAGCTAGCACGTATGGGCGCACGAGTGGCCTTAGAAGGAAATACCTGCATAACTAAAGGCAGTGACAAATTAAAAGGCGCCCCTGTTATGGCCACCGATTTACGCGCATCGGCCAGCTTGGTCATTGCCGCGCTTATGGCCGAAGGTGAAACGGTTGTTGAACGCATCTACCACATAGACCGTGGCTATGAGTGCATCGAAGAAAAGCTACAATTATTAGGCGCTAATATTCGCCGCGTGCCAAACTAGGCCGAAGCATCAAGGAATTATCATGAGCCAACAGCCATTGACCATCGCGTTATCTAAAGGTCGAATTTTAGATGACACCTTACCGCTTTTTGCAGAAGCGGGCATTGTGCCAGCGGAAGACATTAAAAAAAGTCGCAAACTGATTTTTGATACCAACCATGACCATATTAAATTGGTTGTGATTCGTGCCACTGATGTACCAACTTACGTGCAATATGGCGCAGCGGATATTGGTGTTGCCGGTAAAGACGTATTAATGGAAGCGGACAGTACAGGTTTGTATGAACCTCTGGATTTAAACATCGCCACCTGTCGCCTAATGACCGCCGCATTAAAAGGTGCAGTGATGCCAGAAGGTCGCATTAAAGTTGCGTCTAAATTTGTCGGTGTGACCAAACGTTATTTTGCCGAGCAAGGCAAACAAGCGGACATCATCAAACTATACGGCGGTATGGAGTTAGCACCCATTATGGGGCTGGCGGATTTAATTGTTGATATCGTTGATACAGGTAACACGTTAAAAGCCAATGGATTAGAAGAGCGAGACTTAATCGCACCTATTAGTTCGCGCTTAGTGGTGGGCAAAGCCGCCATGAAAATGAAACATCGCCAGATTCAACCTATCATCGATAAGTTAGCCCAAGCAGTAGATCGTCGTCGTTAATGACCGGCGCGATTTGAGTATTTAGTGCAGTTAGTTAGAGTGTAGAGGCCAGTATGTCGTTTCAAATGCGAACTTTAGATAGCCAACAAGCAGACTTCACCCAAGCCATGGATGATTTGTTATCGTGGGAATCGGTATCGGATCATCAAGTGCAGCAAACTGTATTAGATATCCTGCATCAAATTAAAACCCGTGGTGACGAAGCGGTTATTGAATTCAGCAATCGCTTTGATCGTTTGAGTGTCAGTAGTATGGAGCAACTTGAAATTGGGCAAACTCAATTACAAGAAGCGCTGGATAACCTTCCCCAAGAACGTCGCACAGCACTATTAGAAGCGGCCGAACGAGTACGTCGTTATCACGAAAAACAACGCAGTGACTCTTGGCAGTATCAAGAAGAAGATGGCACTGTATTAGGTCAGCAAGTGACGGCTATGGATCGCGTGGGTATCTATGTACCGGGTGGCAAAGCCGCGTATCCATCAAGCGTATTAATGAATGCCATTCCTGCACACGTGGCAGGAGTAAAAGAAATCATCATGGTGGTTCCAACACCTGACGGTGAAGTGAATCAATTAGTATTAGCCGCTGCCGCTGCTGCCGGTGTGACACGTTGCTTTACCATTGGTGGTGCGCAAGCGGTTGCCGCCTTGGCGTACGGTACTCAAAGCGTCCCTAAAGTGGATAAAATTGTTGGTCCAGGCAATATCTATGTAGCCACAGCTAAACGCTTCGTATTTGGTGAAGTGGGCATTGACATGATTGCCGGACCATCTGAAATTTTAGTGGTATGTGATGGCAAAACCGATCCAGACTGGATTGCCATGGATTTATTTAGCCAAGCGGAGCACGACGAAGACGCGCAGTCTATTTTAATCTCGTGGGATGCTGACTATTTAAAACAAGTGGAGGCGAGCATTCAAAAGCTACTGCCAACCATGGAACGTGAAACCATTATTCGCGCTTCTCTTTCAGGTCGCGGCGCTCTGGTAAAAGTACAAAACGAACAAGAAGCCATTGACCTTGCTAACCGTATTGCGCCAGAACATTTAGAGTTGTCAGTAGAAAACCCAGAAGTCATGGCCAAGCAAATTCGCCACGCAGGTGCCATTTTCATGGGGCGCTACACCGCCGAAGCTTTAGGAGATTACTGCGCTGGGCCAAACCATGTGTTGCCTACATCTGGCACCGCACGTTTTTCCAGCCCGTTAGGTGTGTATGACTTCCAAAAGCGCAGCTCACTAATAATGTGCAGTGCAGATGGTGCCAGTGAAATGGGCAAAATTGCATCGGTATTGGCAAGAGGGGAGTCCCTTACAGCCCATGCGAGGTCTGCCGAGTACCGCATAAAAGATTAATAAACGGTATCAACTCGCCCTAGCTGTGTTATAAATTTTTTCAGAATGCTCATGTACTACTTGTACACTCCGCTTCTTCAAAAATTTATGCCTTGCTAGGTCATCGTTACTACGCGTTTAACCCTAGCTTACTCGCTTATGCGTTGTTGAAAAGCTTGAGCGTCGCCGCTGACGGTTTAATGGATTAATAAACGGTAATAATTTGCCCTAGCGGTGTTATAAATTTTTTCAGAATGCTCATGTACTACCCAAGGGTACGATGACTGCGCTTCTTCAAAAAATGATACCTTGCTGATTATCGCTGCCAAGGTTTTAGTAGTAACTTTATTACTTAAGTGTAACCGAAATTAATTTTAATGCCTTTCAGGGTTGTAGAAATGTATAGATTTTTAATGTTTGTTGTTTTCCTAATATTGTCAGTAAACGCGTCCGCGCAATCATTGAATTTACAATTAGAGAATGAATACAAGTATCAAGAAAGAAGTATTATGAGTAATGCCACTTCAGTGCCTGCTTCTAATGGTGACTTTAAGCTAGATGCTGATGTAAATAATAAGTCTGTTATTCCTGTAGTTCTAAGTGTGTCTTTTTTACTGATGAGCTTGTATGGAGATAATCCAGATAGCCCAATGTATAGAGCAATAGGTGCTACTGCGACTGTTATGTCAATAAGTTGGTATACAGATTAAAAAGCATCACAGCTGCTTATAATTAAGTAAAAATATTTTTTCGAAGATGTTTGATGTATTAATAAATTTAAAAATAATAAAACCCTAACGTTTTTAACCTTAGGGTTTTTGTTTAAGAGAAACTCACATGTCTCGTGTTAAAAAACTCATTCGCCAAGAAATTCTAGATTTAACCGCGTACCCAGTGCCAAGTGCTGAAGGGATGTTGAAGTTAGACGCCATGGAGAATCCATATATGTGGCCAGCGGTGGCTCGTGAAGCATGGGCTGACTTATTAAAAGATGTGCCCATTAATCGCTACCCTGATGCTGGTGCTCAGCAACTAAAAGATGCTTTAAAAGCAGAGATGGGCGTAAATGATAATTATGATATTTTATTAGGTAATGGCAGTGATGAAATCATTCAAATGTTAGCCATGGCAGTAGCCAAGCCCGGTGCGACCATTCTAGCGCCAGAACCGGGTTTTGTTATGTATAAAATGATTGCAACGTTTTGCGGGTTAAATTATGTGGGCGTGCCATTAACCGACGAATTTGAATTAGACGAAGCGGCCATGCTTGAGGCCATTAACGAACATGAGCCTGAACTGATCTTTTTAGCCCAACCTAATAATCCTACTGGTAATTTGTGGGATGAAAACATCGTTACTAATGTAATTGAAGCTTCTCAAGGTTTAGTGATTTTAGATGAAGCCTATACCGCTTTTACCGATGCCGATCATTTGTTTTTATTAGAAAAGTATGACCACGTGTTAGTTATGCGTACTTTATCAAAAGTGGGTTTAGCAGGCTTGCGTTTAGGTTTGCTGATTGGTTCTAAGCAATGGTTAAGCGAGTTGGAAAAAATTCGTATGCCCTACAATATTAATTCATTAACCCAAGCCAGTGCCCTGTTTGCGTTAGAGCACTTTGACATGTTAATTATGCAAACTGAACAACTGCGCATTGACCGCGTTGTGTTAATGAAAGACCTGTGCACCATTCAAGGGTTACAAGTATTCCCAAGTGAAGCCAACTTTGTACTGGTGCGCACCCCAGATGGCATGGCTCGTCATTGGTTCGAAGGTTTAAAAGAAAAAGGGATTTTAATTAAATGCTTGGACGGTGGTCACCTATTGTTGAAGAACTGCTTGCGCATCACAGTGGGTACCACCGAGCAAAACGATAAATTATATCAGGCGTTAAAAGTCATATCTGATTCAGGCTCGATTCAGTAGTTTAATTTAATCGCTTAGCGAAAAAAAATAGGAGTAACTATGAAAACGTGGAATGTATATCTATCGGGCGAAATCCATACTAATTGGCGTGAACAAATTGAAATAGGCGCAAAAGCCCTTAATTTGCCCGTTGAATTTGTATCGGCAGTTACCAATCATGAAGCCAGCGACGCCGCTGGAGATGTATTGGGTGTACCTGAAAATAGTTTTTGGCGTGATCATCAGTCATCTAAAGTAAATGCGATTCGTACTAAAAACATGATCGAAAATTGCGACATGGCAGTAGTACGCTTTGGTGATAAATACAAACAGTGGAATGCAGCGTTTGATGCAGGCATGTGTGCGGCTTTAGGCAAGCCGTATATTACATTGCATGATGAAAGCATTATTCACCCGTTAAAAGAAGTGGATGGTGCAGCGATGGCGTGGGCCCAAAACCCAGAACAAATTGTAGGAATTTTAAAGTACGTGATTTCTGAAAAGTAATGTGTGCCTTGATATAAGACTGCGGCTGATTTTAAAGGAGATTATCTAATGCAATGCCCAAGCTGTAAAACAACCCGATTATTACCTACGAAGCTAGAGGCACGTTTGCCGGCGATGGGCTGTAAAACTTGTGAAGGCGCGTTATTATCTTTGTTGTACTATCGAGATTGGGCTGAGCAAGGCGCAGTAGATGAGCAAGCTACTTGCTCGGACGATGCAGCTATGGAAGAGCATGATTCTAAAATCGCATTAAACTGCCCGAAGTGTAGCCGAGTGATGACAAAATACTCACTGGCAGGCGATGTGGGAAATCGCATAGATCTATGTGGAAATTGTGATGAGGCTTGGCTTGATAGAGGGGAGTGGGCATTACTGAAATCATTAAGTTTGATGACGAGTGCTACAAGTATATTTACTGAAAATTGGCAGCGTAAAGTCAGGAAAGAAAAGCAAGATGCGAGTAGGGTTGCTCGCTTGAGAGCGTCAGTCGGTTCAATTGATACTGAAAAAGCAATTGAAGTGAAGAAGTGGTTGGATAAGGCCCCTCATAAGGCAACGATTATTCATTATCTTGGCAGTGAATAATCGTTATTAATCTTTATCACTCAAATACTTAAAAAAGCGTTATTTTCCAACATATCTTATATCCTAAAAAGATAGTTGACCTCTTTGTATTCGTTGTATACATTTGTATGCAAATCAATGGGTACACAAGGACAGGCTGGATGCTCAGCAAATCTCAATCAATAAGTGTTCGATTATCTCAAGAAGATCATGCTTATTTGATGAAGATAGAACAAAACGGCGCTATTACGCAGAGTGAAAAGGTTCGAGAGCTTATTAAAATGGCTCGAGATCAAGTAGGGACGGAAACCTTTACTCGCGCTTACCTATCTTCTTCAGAAACGATAGCGCCCTATAAAGCTATAAGTAAAGAAGATCCTAATGTCCGTAGCGATATAGTGGATACTATTTTGGATATGGTTTGTGAGGTAGTAACGTCAATCCAATCCACCGAAAAAGAAATCAATTTTTTAGCGCAACTAGAAGCTCAATTAGAACCAGTAGCAGAAGATTTAATAACGCGCTTAGTGCCATGTTTATTGGAAAACAAATCTTCAAAAATAATTACAAATACAATTAATCAAGACCGAAAAAAACGCATAACTCATTTTATTGAAAATCAACATATCTATATAGAATCACAGAAAAAAGGGAGCAAATAATGCCAGAAGGATATATCACTAGAATCGGACGATTGGTGTCAGCATCTGCTAACACTCTAATTAATTCTCTTGAAAATGCTGCGCCATTAATGGTCATGGAAGAAACAATTCGAGAAATAGATCAAGCGATTGAAGAAGTTCGCCAAGAGTTAGGCAGAGCGGAGGCAGCTCGTTATCTTAGTAGTCAAAGTCTAAATAAAGATAATGCTCGCCACACGGAATTACAGGAGCAAATAGAGGTAGCAGTAAATGCAGGTCGTGATGATTTAGCTGAGGCAGCGATTGCTCGCCAGATGGATATTGAAGCGATGATTCCAGTTGTTGAAAAATCAATAGTGGATTCAGACGCACAAATTTTGGAGTTAAACTCTTTTATTCAAGCGCTTCAAGCAAAAAGGCGAGAAATGGAGGAAGCTTCAGAAGAATATCGTAAAGCAGAGGCCCATACAGAGGGTGGAAATGATTTGCATAGCACCAATAACTCTTCACAAAAGGTTGATAAGGCGACATCAGCATTTAATCGAGTGATGAATGTGGCTGGCGCGCCAGGCATTAGTGCCAACAAAGATGCAAGCAAGCTTGCTGAGTTAGAAGCATTAGCGAGAACCAATCGGATTCAAGAGCGTCTAGCAAAGGTTAAATCAGAGGCAAGCTCATAAATGGAGTTCATTCTTTCTGATCAAAATATTCCCTTTAGTATTGCAATAACATTAATGTTGATTATTTCTTTACTAGAAGGAGTTTTGACTCTGGTTGGCTTTGGGGCATCACAAGCGTTAGATAGTATCTTGCCCGATGTAGATGTTGATGCAGGTTCAAGTATTACAACTGGAGGGGCTCTGAGTCGTTTTTTAGGCTGGATTCGATTTGGTAAAGTACCAGCATTAGTTCTTTTAGTTGTTTTTTTAAGTGTTTTTGGTGTAATAGGAATTACCATGCAAGCAATACTTGATGAAACTTTTGGATTTATGCTGCCTGCCTTTGCTGCTGGAATTATATCTTTATTATTATCACTTCCCATTGTTCGTAGTAGTAGTGGAATTTTATCAAAGATAGCATTTAAAGATGAAACAGAGTCAATATCTTCAAGTAGTTTTATTGGGCGAGTAGCCACTATAACGCTAGGGGAAGCAAAACAGAATTCTCCAGCCGAAGCCCGTTTCAAAGATCAGTTTGGAACAACTCATTACATAATGGTAGAACCAATTGAACAAACAAGCTTTTCAAAAGGTGAAAAGGTTTTATTGGTCGAGTCAAACGGTGCTGTTTTTAAAGTAATCGCACCAAATAACCCCAACTTAAATCATATGGCAGATTAGTCAGAGTTTAAGTCATTAAAAATAAAGAAATGGAACTCACATGAGTAATTTATCTACAGTTATATTTTTCTCGATTATTGTTATATTTGCATTATTAGCAATTGGCATCATCTTCTCTCGTCTTTATACAAGAGCTTCAAAAGAGCGATCGTTTGTTCGTACAGGGATGGGTGGACAAAAAGTTATTTTGAATGGCGGGGCTATGGTATTACCTGTTTTGCACGAGGTTATTCCTGTCAACATGAATACACTTAGATTGGCGGTTTCACGTAAAGAGCAACAGGCGCTTATTACTAAAGATCGCATGCGAGTTGATGTTCTTGCTGAATTCTATTTGCGAGTTAAACCAGAAAATGATGCTATTGCCAATGCAGCGCAAACATTAGGTACAAGAACTCTTGACCCTGAAGCACTTAAAGAAATGATAGAGGGTAAGTTTGTCGATTCATTACGATCGGTTGCTGCAGAAATGGAAATGGCCGAGCTTCATGAACAGCGCAGTCAATTTGTACAAAAAGTTCAACAGGTAGTTAGTGAAGATCTGTTGAAAAACGGTTTGGAATTAGAATCCGTATCACTTACAGGCTTAGATCAAACCCCAAGAGAATTTTTTCAGCAAGATAATGTCTTCGATGCAGAAGGTTTGGCAAAAATGACTCGCTCGATCGAGTCTCGCCGTAAAGAGGTAAATGATGTTGAGCAGGAAACATTGGTACTAATTGAAAAGAAAAACCTAGAAGCAGAACGTCAAAGATTAGAAATTGAGCGTGAAACTCGATATGCCAAATTGGAGCAGGAACGCGAAATTGAAAATAGAGAAGCTCAGCAGCAGGCCGATATTGCAAAAGAAAAAGCGGATAAAGAAAGAACAGCACTACAAGCGGAAATTGAAGCAAAACGTGAAGTAGATGTATCGAGAATTGCTGCCGATCAATCCACTCGTTTACTTGAAATTGAAAAAGAACGCCGTTTAAGTGAGCAGGAAATTGAACGCGAACGCCTTCTTCAGCAACGAGAAATAGAAAAACAAAAATCACTAGAAATTGCAGGTCAAGAGCGTGCAATTGCCGTAGCTCAAAAATCTAAAGAGCAATCTTTGGCTGATCAAGAGGCAAATGTTGCTCTATCCGAAGCTGTTCGAGCAGAAGAAAAAGTTATTACGGCTAAGCAGGTTGAAATTGCAGAACGTGATAAGGAAATTGAGCTGATTGAAGCTCGTAAAGAAGCGGAGCGCCAAGCAACAGGTGTGAAGGTATCTGCTGAAGCTGAAAAACTGGCAGCTGAAGACAAAGCAGAAGCGCTTCGCTTACAAGCACAGGCAGAAGCAGATGCAATTCGTGTTCGGGTTGATGCAGACAGAGAAAAGTATCAAGTTGATGCAGAGGGTCAGCGAGCAATGAATGAAGCGTTAAATAGTCTAAGTGAAGCTCAGATTTCATTGAAGCGAGTGTTAAGCTTGCATGAGAACCTACCAATGATTATTAAAGAAAGTGTGAAACCTCTAGAAAATATAGATGGTATGAAAATTATTTCTATTGATGGGATGTCTGGGTTTGGAGAAAAAGGCACAAATGGGATATTGAATGCGGATGCAGAAAAGAGTCAAAGTCTACCGGAAGCTTTAGTAGATAGTGCCTTAAAGCATCGAGCTATGGCACCGTTGGTTGATTCTTTACTTCAAGAAGCTGGTGTTTCAGATTTAGGAAATGATATTAAACCATCCGTTTAATTAATCTATATCGAGTGCCAATCAACATCTATAGTCACGAGAATAGGCTATAGATGTTTTTTTATATAGGTAAAGCCAAATATGAAAATTGAGCAATTTCTAGAAGCATCAGAGTACATCGATTGGCGGAATCCAGAAATATTAAAACAGTCGAATTTACTATCTGATGGCTCGATAGGCGATGAAGCCATTGCTAAGCGTTGTTTTGAATTTGTACGGGATGAAATAAAGCATTCGTGGGATTTCCAATTAAACCCCGTCACGTGTAAAGCATCGGATGTTCTAAGGCATGGTACAGGATATTGCTACGCTAAAAGCCATTTATTAGCCGCGCTACTTAGAGCAAACGGTATCCCAGCTGGATTATGTTATCAACGATTAACCATCACAGATGAACCACCGTTTTGCTTGCATGGCTTAAATGCTGTGTATTTAGATAATATTGGTTGGTATCGAATTGATGCTAGGGGAAATAAAGAAGGTGTAAGCGCACAATACATACCGCCACAAGAACAACTGGCTTTTTCAGTATCTCAAAAGGGCGAATATGATTTACCCGAAATCTGGTCGAAACCACTATCGGTGGTGGTTGATTGCTTGACTCGTCACCAAGACTGCTTAGAAGTAGCGAATAACTTGCCGGACGTTGAGTTGTGGGCTTCCGTCTGATCAAACGTATTCAAATATTGTGTGGGAGTAAAACCAAAGTATTGTTTAAATCGTTCAGACAAGCTGGCTGGTGATGGTGGATGCCATATTAGATCTATGTGAATTTCTTTGTGAGTGTGTGTGGCTGCTTAATGAAATGCATTAATTCATAAAGAAACTTAGGATCAAAATCACGAGAATACACATATTCTGATGCTCAATGTTCATTGAGAGCATGTTACAGCACAATCTATAGCTCAACAGAAATATTGATTGTTTTTTGTACATCCTGTCGACAAAATCCGCCTCAATCTATATAGTGCGCCCCAATATTCCCCTCTTTATTTGGCATGTCTTACAAAACATAGCCCTAGGATAGTCTTTTGATCACAACTGCTAACATTACCATGCAATTTGGCGCCGAGCCTTTGTTTGAAAATATCTCAGCTCAATTCGGCCATGGCAATCGCTATGGTCTGATTGGGGCAAACGGTTGTGGTAAATCTACTTTTATGAAAATCCTGAGCGGTGAATTAACACCGACTTCTGGCAATATCTCTATTACTCCTGGGTATAAAGTGGGTACTTTGAGTCAGGATCAGTATGCCTTTGAAGAATATTCGGTCGTAGATGCAGTGATCATGGGCGATGTAGAGCTTTGGAAAATCAAACAAGCCCGTGATGCTATTTATGCTAAGCCAGAAATGACAGAAGAAGATGGCATGTTAGTGGGGGACTTAGAAGCCCAATACGCAGAAATGGACGGTTATAGCGCCGAAAGTCGCGCGGGTGAAATACTGCTCGAAGCAGGAATAGAAGAAGAATTTCACTATGGCCTCATGAAGCAACTGGCTCCGGGCTGGAAATTACGTGTGCTATTGGCGCAGTCATTGTTTGCTAATCCAGAAATCCTACTGCTGGATGAACCTACCAATAACTTGGATATCGACACCATTAACTGGTTGGCAGAAGTACTAAACAAGCGCAAAAGCACCATGATCATTATTTCTCACGATCGCCACTTCTTAAACTCAGTGTGCACCCACATGGCTGATATCGATTACGGCGAGCTGCGTATTTATCCGGGTAACTATGAATACTTCCAAGAAGCCTCAGCGTTAATTCGTGAACAGCTTTTGGGCGAAAACGCGAAAAAGAGTGCTGAAATTGATGAGCTTCAAGCGTTTGTTAACCGCTTTTCGGCGAATGCTTCTAAGTCGAAGCAAGCTCAGTCTCGTGCCAAGAAAATGGATAAAATCACCCTAGATGAAGTAAAACAAACGTCTCGTCAAACCCCATCTATTTCATTGCGCCAAGATAAAAAACTGCACCGCCAAGTGCTTGAGCTAGAACAAATAGCCCATGGTTTTGACGGCGAAACTTTATTTAAAGGTGGCGACATTCTATTGGATGCAGGGTCTAAGCTCGCCATAATTGGTGAAAACGGCGCGGGTAAAACCACTTTCTTACGTTGCCTAATGAATGAGCTAGCTCCAGAACACGGCGCGGTGAAGTGGTCAGAAAATGCAACTATCGGATATTGTCCTCAAGACAGTACCGATGACTTTGACAACGACTTCACTTTATTTGAGTGGATGAGTCAGTGGCGCACACCAAAACATGATGATTTAAAAGTACGGGCCATGCTTGGCCGTTTACTGTTTACCGCAGACGATTTCAATAAAAAAGCGCGGGTATGTTCAGGTGGTGAGAAAAACCGTTTACTGTTTGGTAAGTTGATGATGATGGATTTAAACGTATTGGTTATGGATGAACCTACTAACCACTTAGATATGGAGTCCATTCAAGCGCTTAACAATGCCCTTAAAGATTTTGATGGAACCTTGATATTTGTTAGTCACGACCGCGAATTTGTCTCGTCATTGGCAACCCGTGTGATTGAAATCAAAGATAATCAGTTGCTTGATTTTCAAGGCACTTATGATGAATTGCTGGCGAACAAAGCGGCTAATCAGGAAGTTGCTTAAAATACCCTTTACGGGCATGGTGTCTACCGTGCTCGTAACTTCAGCCGTTGGCAGATATAATGCGCGGCAATTTTTGATTATTTAAAAAGCCGAATATGAGCAATCAAGTAACAGAAGTAGGCAAACGCCGTACTTTCGCCATTATTTCCCACCCGGATGCGGGTAAAACCACCATTACTGAAAAGGTATTGTTGTTCGGCAACGCCATTCAAAAGGCTGGTACGGTTAAAGGCCGTGGCTCGAACCAGCATGCTAAATCCGACTGGATGCAAATGGAAAAAGACCGTGGTATCTCCATTACTACCTCGGTGATGCAGTTTCCCTATAATGACTGTTTAGTTAACTTGCTGGATACTCCTGGACACGAAGACTTTTCGGAAGATACTTACCGTACTCTAACGGCGGTGGATTCCTGTTTAATGGTGATCGACGCCGCAAAAGGTGTAGAAGAACGTACTGTTAAATTAATGGAAGTCACCCGCTTACGGGATACGCCCATTATCACCTTTATGAACAAACTCGACCGCGACACCCGTGACCCTATTGATGTTATGGATGAAGTGGAAAGCGTACTGAACATTATGTGTGCGCCCATTACGTGGCCAATCGGCATGGGTAAAGAGTTCAAAGGTGTGTACAACTTATACACAGATGAAGTGATCTTATACTCAACGGGTCAGGGTCACACCATACAAGAGCGCCGTGTGATCAAGGGCCTAGACAGTGCCGAGTTCGATCAGGCCTTAGGTGCCTATGCCGATGACTTCCGCGAAGAAGTAGAGCTGGTGCGCGGTGCTTCTAACGAATTTGACCTAGAAATGTTTTTGGCAGGCGAACTAACCCCAGTGTATTTTGGTACAGCTTTGGGCAACTTTGGTGTAGACCATATGTTAGATGGCCTAACCAAATGGGCGCCAACACCGAAAACACGTAATACAGAAGCCCGTGATGTTGAGCCTACTGAAGAGAAATTCACTGGCTTTGTGTTCAAAATTCAAGCCAATATGGACCCGCAGCACCGTGATCGCGTGGCCTTTATGCGTATAGTTTCGGGCAAGTATGAAAAAGGCATGAAAGCCAAACATGTGCGCATCGGCAAAGATGTGCGTATTGGCGATGCCCTTACCTTTATGGCCGGCGACCGAGAGGCAGCTGAATCAGCTTACGCTGGGGACATTATCGGTTTGCATAACCACGGTTCCATTCAAATTGGTGATACCTTCACCCAAGGTGAAGATTTAAAGTTCACTGGTATTCCGCACTTTGCTCCTGAATTGTTCAAGCGTATTCGCTTGAAAGATCCACTTAAGCAAAAGCAGCTGCTTAAAGGCATTATCCAGCTTTCAGAAGAAGGGGCTGTGCAGGTATTTCGACCATTAAAGAACAACGATTTGATCGTTGGCGCGGTGGGAACACTTCAGTTTGATGTGGTTGCTCAACGTTTAAAAGACGAATACAAAGTAGAAGCCATTTACGAGCCTATTAGTGTTGCTACTGCCCGTTGGGTGGAGTGCGGAGATAAAATTAAATTTGCCGAATTCCAGAAAAAAGCTCATGAGAATTTAGCACTGGATGGCGGCGATAATCTTACTTATATTGCGCCTACCATGGTTAACCTTTCTTTATCGCAGGAACGGTATCCAGACGTTGAGTTTTTTGCTACCCGTGAGCATTAAACTGAGATAATGATCCCATTCTGCGACATTACCAGTTAATCGTCGTAATATGGGGTCAATCTACCTTGAGCACTGTAGTTTCTGTATTACGCTTATGGGAGTCATACAGGGGAATATGCTCATGATTTACTTCTTTTTTGGTTCAATGTTGTTTACTGCGGCCTTGTGTATCGGGGCTTACCGTTTCTTTTCACAAAAAATCGAACAATTTCAAATGAAGTTAGACGATGGGCGTGGGTATTATTTGATATCTATGTTGTTGGTGGCGTTTGTATCTTCCGCTTTGGCGTTTTCAGTGGGCAGTATTATGGGCTTTCAAGCCAATGTGCAGCAGCAGGATAGCATGGTGTTAATTGTATTATTGAATGCAGTGGTGGCTTTATTGGCGCTGATTTATGGTTTAGTGCATTTTCGTGAAGGGGAGCGCTATTAGGGGCTTTTGAGCCATATTATGGCAGTTAGTCATAAAGTTTAAAAAAAAGATGTAATCCATTTATATATCTCGTATAATCCGCCGCCATCGTTTCCCCAAGACGAAGCCCTAAAACGGTGTTACCTGCCGATTTAGATCGGTCGAAGTTGGTAACAGTCTGATTAGGCGATAAAGAAAAGATTATGAAAACATATACTGCAAAACCTGAAACTGTAAAACGTGAGTGGTTGGTTGTCGACGCTGAAGGCGTTGCGCTTGGTCGTTTAGCGACTGAAATCGCATCTCGTTTACGTGGTAAACATAAGCCTGAGTATACTCCTCACGTTGATACTGGCGATTACATCGTTGTTATTAATGCTGATAAAGTAGCCGTAACTGGTGCTAAAGCTCAGGATAAAATCTACTACCGTCATACTGGCTACCCTGGTGGTCTACGCGAAATTAACTTTAACGACCTTCAGGCCCGTAAACCTGGTCGTGTAGTTGAATTAGCGGTTAAAGGCATGCTTCCTAAGAACCCTCTTGGTCGTGCAATGTTCACGAAATTGAAAGTGTATGCTGGAACTGAGCATCCACACACTGCACAACAACCAAAAGAATTGAAGGTTTAAGGGGAATATCATGGCTGCAACACAATATTATGGTACTGGTCGTCGTAAATCTTCTAGCGCGCGTGTTTTCTTGCGCCCTGGTTCTGGCCAAATCGTTATTAACAAGCGTCCGCTAGATGTGTACTTTGGTCGTGAAACTTCACGCATGGTAGTACGTCAGCCACTTGTTTTAACTGAAAGCACTGAGAAATTTGACCTGTACATCACTGTTAAAGGTGGTGGTGCGTCTGGTCAAGCTGGTGCAATTCGTCACGGTATTACTCGTGCTCTTATGGAATTTGATGAGACTCTACGTCCTTCTCTACGTGCTGCGGGTTATGTTACTCGTGATGACCGTGAAGTTGAGCGTAAGAAAGTGGGTCTTCGTAAAGCTCGTAAGAAACCTCAGTTCTCTAAGCGTTAATTCGTTTTCAGGCTGTATGGTCAAAGAAACGCTCAGATATTTCTCTGGGCGTTTTTTTTATCTAAAACAAGGGGTTATATTGATAAAACCCTTAGTTAATTGACCTGTATCCTTGTAACAAACACTACATTTCATTACTATTTGGGCCGATTTTTTACCTGCGTCCCTGTGTTTGTGCTTTAGTTAAGGATTGCAAGGTAATTATTTGAGAGATTCTTTGAATTGTATGTTGTTATTTGGGCATGTTATTCAAAGTGTCTTGGCTGCACAGAATTTTAAAAAAAAGTTGATGGGAGACTGCCAGAATGAGCAATGATGGCGTAAATACAGGCCGACGCCGCTTCCTCATCGCAACAACCGCGGTGGGTGGTGGTATTGGTGCTGTTGGCGTAGCTGTGCCTTTTGTTAAATCTTGGAATCCAAGTGAAAAGGCTAAGGCTGCCGGTGCACCTGCTAAAGCAGATGTGAGTAAAATTGAACCTGGTGCTATGGTTGTTGCAGAGTGGCGCGGTAAACCGATTTATTTGGTTCGTCGTACAGATGAAAGCGTTGGTTTATTGGATGGCTTGGCTGGGCGTCTTAAAGACCCTGCTAATGGCAATAAAGCACAACAACCTGCTTATGCAGATAATGTAACTCGTTCTCGTAAGCCTGAGATCGCTGTTCTTGAAGGTGTATGTACTCACCTTGGTTGTGCACCTAAATTTCATCCTGAAGTGAAGCCAGAGCCTTTTGACTCTGAGTGGAAAGGTGGTTTCTACTGTCCTTGTCACGGTTCACGTTTTGATTTGGCTGGTCGTGTTTTCAATGGCTCTCCTGCAGGTGCCAACTTGAAAGTGCCACCATACTCATACTTAGATGAAAGCACTATCGTAATTGGTTTGGATGAGGAGAATTCATAATGAGTAAATTGTCCGCATTCATGGGCTGGGTAGATGACCGTCTTCCGGTTACAGCCACTTTCGAAAAGCATATGTCTAAGTACTATGCCCCAAAGAACTTCAATTTTTGGTATTTCTTTGGTGTATTTTCTTTCTTGATGCTGGCTAACCAAATCCTGACGGGCGTTTGGTTAACCATGTCTTTCACGCCTTCGGCGGAACAAGCGTTTGCTTCTGTTGAATACATCATGCGTGATGTTGAGTTTGGCTGGTTGATTCGTTATATGCATTCTACCGGTGCTTCATTCTTCTTTATTGCTATCTATATGCATATGTTCCGTGGCTTATTGTACGGTTCATACCAGAAGCCGCGTGAGCTTATCTGGATCTTTGGTATGGCGATTTATCTGATGCTTATGGCGGAAGCTTTCATGGGTTATGTATTACCTTGGGGCCAAATGTCTTATTGGGGTGCTCAGGTAATTATTTCACTATTCAGTGCAATCCCTGTAGTGGGTGATGATTTGGTAACTTGGATCAAAGGTGACTTCCTGATTTCTGGTATCACATTGAACCGTTTCTTTGCGTTGCATGTGATTGCATTGCCGCTTGTGATTGTGGCTCTTGTGTTTATGCACATTGTTGCCTTACACGAAGTGGGTTCTAACAATCCAGATGGCGTTGATATCAAAAAATATAAAGATGAAGAAGGTCGTCCGTTAGACGGTGTTCCTTTCCACCCTTACTACACAGTGCATGATTTAGTGGGTATTGTGGTGTTCCTATTTGTATTCTGCTTTGTAGTCTTCTTCTGGCCTGAAGGTAATGGTTACTTCTTAGAGCATGCTAACTTTGAACAAGCAAATGGCCTGAAAACCCCTGAACATATTGCTCCTGTATGGTACTTTGGTGCGTTCTATACCATCTTGCGTGTTGTACCGGATAAGTTGGGTGGCGTACTTCTAATGGGAGCGGCGATAGCGGTTCTGTTTGTATTGCCTTGGTTAGATCGTAGCCCTGTTAAATCATGGCGCTATAAAGGTTGGATCTCTCGTATCAACCTAGTGGTATTTGGCTTGTTCTTCATTTTGTTGACGTGGTTAGGTACTCAGCCAGCTTCTGGTATTTATAAGACTCTTGGTATTATTGGCACCGTGATCTACTTCGGTTGGTTCATTACTTTGCCATTTATTTCTGCCAAGGAAAAAACCAAACCCGTTCCAGAGAGGGTAACAGGCTAATGAAATCATTAATTGCAGTTATTTTTGCCCTGCTACCAAGCTTAGTGTTTGCGGCAGGTGGTAATGTTCATCTTGATGATATGAAGGTGGATTTAGAAGACAACGCTTCTTTGCAGCGTGGCGCGAAGTATTTCGCTAACTATTGCATGGGGTGTCACAGCACAAAATTTGCACGTTACAATCGTGTTGCCCGTGACCTTGGTATCTCTGAAGATGCTATGATGGAAAATCTAGTATTTGCTGAAACCAAAATTGGTAATTTGATGGAAATCGCTATGCGTCCTGAAGATTCTAAAAAATGGTTTGGTGCAACACCTCCAGATTTAACACTGGTTGCCCGTGTACGTGGTGCAGATTGGCTTTATACCTATCTTCGTAGTTTCTATGCAGATGAGACACGTCCATACGGTGTGAATAACACAGTATTTAAAGACGTGGGTATGCCTCATGTATTAGCGAGCTTACAAGGTAAGCAAGTGAAAGGCTGTTCGTCTGTGGTAATTGGTTTTGATCCTTTAACTGGTCAAGAACTAAAAGAAGACTCATGTGCTCGTAATGATCACGAAGGTCAACCTGTTGAGGTGTTATACATTGAAGAGAAAGGTGAGTTGTCTGCGGCTGAGTATGATAAGGCTGTGGCGGATATCACAAACTTCTTAGTATATATGGCTGAGCCAATGGCGCTGGAGCGTAAGAGCATTGGTTTCTGGGTACTATTATTCTTAGCTATCCTATTTGTGCCAGTGTATTACTTGAACCGCGAATTTTGGCGCGGCATCCACTAAAAGACAAATCGAGTCAATTGGATTGAATGCGTCGGCATTTAATCCAAACTTGGTGAAAAGTGGATAAATAACAGGGTTTTATATCGAAACATCGAATATAAATCCCACAAAAGTCGGCGTCTGGTGTATAATCAGCCGCCGATTTTTTTGTTTTTAAGGTGAGGAAAACCTATATGGGTGTAGTGGCTAAACGCTCTTCCATGACCTTCTTTTCTGATGGTAATGATCATTATTGCCACCGTGTCCGCATTGTTTTAGCGGAAAAGGGTGTTGCGGTAGAGATTCACGATGTGGATCCAATGAATCCACCTGAAGATCTAGCGTCTTTGAATCCGTACAACAGTGTTCCTACATTAGTTGACCGTGACTTAGTATTATATGAGCCGGGCATCATGATGGAATATTTAGACGAGCGCTTTCCGCACCCGCCTTTGTTGCCTGTTTATCCTGTAGCGCGTGCCGAGAGTCGTTTGTGGCTTTATCGTATTCAACGTGACTGGTGCAAATTAGCGGACGTCATCTTAGCGAATAAAGATGATGCAGCTGTAACGCAGGCGCGTAAAGAGTTACGCGAAAGCTTAATTAGCACATCGCCATTGTTTGCTGAAAAGCCATTCTTTATGAGTGACGAATACAGCATTGTGGATTGCGTTACAGCTCCGCTTTTATGGCGTTTACCTGTAATGGGTATTGAATTACCTGAAAAGCAAACCAAAGATTTACAAGTTTATATGGAGCGTTTGTTTGAGCGTGAATCCTTTCAAGCGAGTTTATCTGAAGCTGAACAGGAAATGCGTGAATGACACCATCTCGTCCATATTTGATGCGTGCATTATTTGAGTGGGTGTTGGACAACGACACCACTCCATATGTATTGGTAGATGCCAATATTCTGGGTGTGCAAGTGCCTCAGGAGTATGTTAAAGATGGACAAATCGTGTTGAATGTTAGCCCTTCCGCGGTACAAGGGTTGATGATTAATAACGATGCTATGAGCTTTAATGCTCGTTTTGCTGGTGTTACGCAAAATGTTTATGTTCCTATCGTGGCTGTTTTAGCAATTTATGCAAAAGAGACAGGAGAGGGGATGGTTTTTGGTAATGAAGCAGGTGCGCCGGATCCCAATGATCCAACGCCGATTAAACAAAAACCAAAAATTGTAGAAAAAATAGAAGATAAGCCGAAAGGCCGACCTTCATTGACAGTCGTTAAATAACGCTCACATAAGCATCAGAAATAAAAAAGCAGCCATTGGCTGCTTTTTTTGTATTTGATGATGGAATGTTTATTCCATTGGGCCAAAGAGCTGCCAATCAATTAAGTCGCATAGACAGTGAATGGCTAACAGGTGAACTTCTTGAATGCGCGCAGTTACCATTGAAGGAACGCGAATCTCAATGTCGTCCGGTAAAAATAATGAAGCCATGTCGCCACCGTTACGACCGGTTAGAGCCACAACTCGCATCTCTCGATCATGGGCAGCTTGAATAGCTTGAACCACATTAGCACTATTACCACTGGTTGAAATGGCCAGTAATACATCACCGGCGTTGCCCAGTGCGCGAATTTGCTTGGAGAATATTTCGTTATAGCTGTAGTCGTTAGCAATAGAGGTAACGGTAGAGCTATCGGTTGTTAGTGCAATGGCGGGTAAGCTTGGGCGTTCACGTTCAAAACGATTTAATAACTCAGATGAAAAGTGCTGAGCATCACCAGCGCTGCCGCCATTCCCACAGCTTAAAATTTTACCGCCACTTAGTAAGGCTTGAACCATGCTATCGCTAGCTTGTTCGATTACAGGGGCTAAAACCTGTGCCGCTTGTTGTTTGGTTTCAACACTATCTTGAAAGTGTTGGTTTATCCGTTCTTGAAAATGCATAAAAACGTCTCTATTTTTTTTGTAAGCATACCCAGCAAAAGTAAGAATGACCAGACTAAGCCTGTAGGCTCATGCAAATGCATTTTTTAGCCAGTTAATGTCTGATTCTTTTTCTTCGCCCTCAATCGCCACTACATCGAAGCGACAGCTAGGAGGTCGGTTGCCAAATTGTTTTTGCAGATAAAGCTGAGCTGCGTGTATTAAGTGTTGCTGTTTTTTGTATGTGACGCTGGCAGCGGCACCGCCATATTTATTGGTGTTGCGGTAACGAACCTCAACAAACACCAATTGATTTTGGTCTTCCATGATTAGGTCTATTTCACCGCCTTTAAAGTTCACATTTTTAGCGATAAATTTTAAACCTTTTTGAATTAGATATTTGCGTGCAATTTCCTCGTATAGATTTCCTTTTGCACGCTTATTAAATACCTTGGGCGTTTTCCACATTCTGCACATATCCTTGTGTCTTTTTAGCAATACCATTTACAAACGTTGCAAATGGTAAGGATCGAATGATTTGACCATGCTCATCCATTGATAGGCGACCTGTTTGTCCTTGAATGCTGCTGTACTTTAAAACTTTAATTTGGCCAAGTCGCGGGTAGAGCTGGTAGGCGTCTACGCCAAGTGCATAAAGTCGATCTAAGCTGCCTTTTGCTCTTGGCCATAATGTTTGCACTTGTTTGCGTAATGGGCTGCTTTCTAGAATCCATGGTATATCGCAAAAAACCACATCGTTTAAATCTCTATCTTTGGAACGTGACGGCATACCCGAATATATCTGCGAGGTGGCGATCATTGGAATATCTTTGGCAAAGTTAAATGCAAGGGTTGGTTTAATCTGGCGTGCTTGTTTGGGTAATGCGGCAACAAAGATGAAGTCCACATCTTGGCGGCGGCGAGGTTGTGACTCTAGCTTTAGATCAAGCTGTTTGCGCAAGTTTCGCGCACGGGCTTCACTTTCATCTATCGCGAATAATCGACTGATAACACGGTTGTAGTCTGCGGCACCACTAAAGAATTGTGCCTCAATAAGTTTTCCGCCTTGCTCTTGCCAAGATTGGCTAAAGCGTTCAAAAACCCGCTCTCCCCAAGGCCCTTTAGGCATAAGTGCAATGGCACTTTGATAACCTTGCTGTCTGGCATATGAGGTAGCGAGTTGAGCTTCGTCTTCTACTGCTAGGCCGTATTGATAGAGTCGTTCTGGGTTTTCAGTGGCGTCTCGGTTGCCGTAATTTAAGGCAAGGGTGGGTACAGGTAAGTGTGTTTCTTTTTGCAAGCGCTGTACTGAGCTTTTCTTTAGTGGGCCAATGACAAGTTCATTGCCATCCAAGATAGCTTGTTTATATAAGCTCCAAAAGTCACGGCTTTTGGCTGTATCATAAATGCGGATTTCAGGAACTTGCGCACCTGCTTGTTTGGCGGAGTAGTAGGCGGCCATTAGGCCATCACGGACCGCTTTGCCAGTTGCCGCCAGTTTGCCGGAAAGAGGAATCATTAAGGCGATGAATTTTGCTTTTTCATCGACAAACTCTTCTAGCTTATCAAGTCCTCCGGGAAGTTTTTTGGCGGCAGGGTGATCTTTAAATTGGACTTGCCACAAGCGTAAGGAGCTTAATTGTTTGTCGAGATCAAGCTGGTTACGCTTCATAATCAGTGCAAGTTGCAACCAGCCTTTAAAAATCTTGGTGCTGTTTTTTTGGATGAGTGCTTCAAGCGCGCTATCCTCAGCTTGGAGTAGGCTGTTCCATATTGCTTGATGGTTGGTGTCGTATTGATCGCTTGTTAATACTCCGGCCAAAAACATACGCTCACGGGCGCTGGCAATAAACTCACCTTTAAGATGAAGTGCTGAGGCTCTTAAATAACTTGGGCGGTTTGGATCAATACTAAGTTGATTAAAGGCACCGGGGTCTACGGCATTTAATGCGAATATGGCGTCATCGCCGCGGCCTAGTAGGATGGCAAGGTTGGCACTTAGCCAATAAAAGTGCACTTTATCCAATTCAGTGATGCTGTAAATATCGATTTTCTTTAGTGCATCTTCTGCTTCTATGTATCTTTGGTTAGCGATTAGCTGCTCGATAGTCGATAATGCGCCCATACCGGCAGGCTCGGTGGTCGCGGGAGTGGTTGTTTGTTTGGGCGTAGAAGAACACGCGCCTAAAAGTGCGATGAGGATAACAATAGCAACGTGACGATATTTCAACATAGTTACCTAGATTCAAACAAAATATGAAGGCGAGCATTATGGCAGAAAATCAGCTCTATGTGGTGGCGACACCGATCGGAAATTTGGCTGATATTACACTTCGAGCACAACAAGTGCTTGAATCTGTGGATATTGTTGCTGCTGAAGACACAAGGCATACAAAAAAACTACTTAATCATCTTGGTATTCAAAAGCCATGCATGGCTACTCATGATCATAATGAAGCTCATGCAGCACAGCAAATTATTGAAAAGCTGAAGATTGGTCAAAATGTAGCCATTGTGAGTGATGCCGGTACGCCACTGATTGCGGATCCGGGTTATCACGTGGCTGATCAGGTGGCTAAAGCGGGTTTTAAAGTGGTACCGATACCGGGCGCATGTGCGGTGATTACCGCTTTATGCGCTGCAGCATTACCAACGGACCGGTTTATATTCGATGGTTTTTTGCCGTCTAAAACCACTGCCAGAAAGGGTTATTTTAATGGTGTGAAACATGAAGAGCGTACCTTGGTTGTGTATGAGTCACCTCATCGTATTATGCATGCTGTGGATGACTTGATAAGTGAGCTTGGTCCTGACAGAGAAATAGTATTAGCTCGTGAGCTAACCAAAACCTTTGAAACCTTTTTACGTGGTACGGCCCAAGAGGTGAAAGCCATGATGGTAGCTGATGCTAATCAGCAGCGCGGCGAGTTTGTGATGATGATTCGTGGTGTTATATCCAACAAGAAACTTGAGGTCTCACAAGAGGCGCTTGATTTGACTTTGCTTATAGCAAAAGAGCTGCCTTTGAAAAAAGCTGCGGCTATTGTTTCAGAGCACACAGGATTCAAGAAAAATCAGTTGTATCAGTTCGCGTTGGAAAGCAAAGCAGAATAACGACTTGACCAATTTTAAACTACGAGTATCCTTGCCCGCGGAGATAGTCGAGCAACCGCTGCTAGCTACTTGTAGTTAGGGGAGGAAAGTCCGGGCTCCACAGGGCAGGGTGCCAGGTAACGCCTGGGTAGCGCGAGCTAACGGCCAGTGCAGCAGAGAGTATACCGCCGATGGCCTTCGGGCACAGGTAAGGGTGAAAGGGTGCGGTAAGAGCGCACCGCGCGACTAGTAATAGTTCGTGGCATGGTAAACCCCACTCGGAGCAAGACCAAATAGGTTCCCTTTATGACGTGGCCCACGTTGGGAACGGGTAGGTCGCTTGAGCCTTAAAGTGATTTAAGGCCTAGATGAATGGTTGCAGCTTGCTTGCAAGTCACAGAACCCGGCTTATAGACAAATCTCTTTTTATTTTAAAACCCACTGCTACGGCAGTGGGTTTTTTTATGCTTTTATGTTGGTGTGTACTTACTTTTATCACCTTGCTTGATTAATTTGAAATTATTGCATCTATCGTTATGAAGCAGGTGCTTCCTTATTCGTTATTCCTCTAAGCCCCCGTAATACGTGGCTTTTCACAGGTATGAGTGGTTAAAAACATGACTTCATTCCTTGCAATTATGCTTGAGTGTTTCTATAGTGTGTAAAAGTGTTGTTTTGTGGGAAAATGTGGAGTTTTTTGGGTAGCAGGTGAAATAAATCATGTTTCGTGGTGTGCATAATATCAATCTCGATACCAAAGGCCGGATGGCCGTGCCCGCCCGCTACCGTCAATTGTTGCATGAGAGCAACGATGGGGCTTTAGTTGTTACTATTGATACGGAAGAAGCCTGTTTATTGGTGTATCCATTAAAAGAGTGGGAGCCAATTCAAGCTAAAATCGAAGCCCTTCCTAGTTTTAATCCTGCCGCTCGTCGAATACAAAGACTGATCATTGGTCATGCTACGGATATTGATATGGACGCTAATGGCCGTTTGTTATTACCGGCCCCTTTGCGGGATTATGCTGGGCTTGATAAGAAAATGGTCATGATGGGACAAGGCAACAAATTTGAATTGTGGGATGAAGCCCACTGGAGTGAACGCCGAGCCCATTACCTAGAAGAAATGAAAGGTGATGAACAACTGCCAGAAGAGCTAATGAATTTATCACTATGAGTGAACATATAACAGTGCTTTTGCACGAAGCGATTGATGCCTTGGTTCAAGATACGGCCGGTTTGTTTATTGATTGTACCTTTGGTCGAGGGGGACATAGTCGACTAATTCTAGAGCGATTATCCGAAAACGGTCGCTTAATTGGTATAGATAAAGATCCTCGTGCCATTGTCACTGCAAATGAGCTGGCAAAAGAAGACTCTCGTTTTTCTATTTGTCATGGCTCGTTTGCCGATATGAAAACTTGGTTAGCGCAAAATGGTGAGGGTCGTCCGGTGGCTGGTGTGCTAATGGACCTAGGTGTGAGTAGTCCTCAGTTGGATGAGGCTGATCGTGGTTTTAGCTTTATGAATGATGGTCCATTGGATATGCGAATGAATACCGAGTCGGGTATGACCGCTGCACAGTGGATAGCTTCGGCAAAAGAAGAAGATATCGCTGATGTGTTGTATCAGTTTGGAGAAGAACGCTATTCACGCCGATTAGCAAGAGCCATTGTTATGCGACGCCAGCAAGAGTCTTTCGAAAGAACATTAGATTTGGCCCAAGTTATTAAAGATGCTCATCCAAAATGGGAAAAAGGTAAACATCCGGCTACTAAAAGTTTTCAAGCTATTCGGATATTTCTGAATAATGAGTTGGGCGATTTAACGGATGGCCTCGACACCGCGACGGATTTACTGGCTAAAGAAGGTCGCTTAGTTGTTATTAGTTTCCATTCTTTAGAAGACAGAATGGTGAAGCGCTTTATTCGCGATAAAGAAAAAGGCCCGCAGTTGCCCCCAGATATACCGATTATGGCAAGTGATTACCCAATTGTTTTAAAGCATGTAGGTAAGGCAATTAAACCAAGTAAAGAAGAAGTGAGTGCTAATATTCGATCGCGCAGCGCAGTAATGCGTGTGGCGCAAAAACAGTTGTGAGCAAAGCGTGGGAAAATTACAAACAAAGTTGGCGTTTGTACTGCTTTTAATTTGCGCATTAGCTGTGGTCTATAGCAGTTATATGAATCGACAATTAGCGCGTTCATGGCAAATAGAAAGTAATGAATATGCTCAATTACAAGAAGAATATGGGCGGCTTATGTTGGAATACAGCACCTTGGCAGCACCAAGTCGAGTTGAGAGTATAGCCAGAAAAAAACTCAGTATGCAATTTCCGGATAAATTTAATACTCGGATTATTGAGCAGCACGATTATTTAAAGTAAACAAAGAGGGCCTTATGGCCATTAAAAACCAATATGAGCACACCAGTAATAGCTGGCGCCATTACACTGTAATGGGTGCCGGCTTGTTATTGTTTGTTGCACTATTGGTACGCTTGACTCAGCTTCAGGTGTTAGAAACAGATTTTCTTCAAGATGAAGGTTCTAAGCGCAGTGTGCGTGATCACAGTATTGATGCATATCGCGGCATGATAGTAGATCGTAATAACGAACCTTTAGCAGTGAGCACGCCAGTTAAAAGTATATGGGCCAACCCCAAACAAATATTAAAAGACGATATTAATATTTCAAAATTAGCGCCTGTTTTGGGTATGACGGTTCGTGAGTTAAATGAGCGAATTCAGGCTAATCAATCCAAAGAATTTATTTATCTACAGCGTCACATGAGCCCATTGGTATCTGCTGAAATCAAACAATTAAACTTATCAGGTATTGGTACTCAACAAGAATTTAAGCGCTTTTATCCAGCAGCAGAAGTGGCAAGCCATGTAGTAGGGTTTACCAATATTGATGAAGCAGGCATTGAAGGGGTTGAGCTTGCTTATAATGAATGGTTGCAAGGTACGCCAGGAAAGGGACGAGTCATTAAAGATCGTTTAGGTCGTTTAGTTAAAGACTTAGGTGTAACTGAAGTTGCAGAGCCGGGTAATGAATTAATGCTCAGCATTGATTTGCGATTACAGTATCAAGCGTATCGCGAGCTTAAAGCATCTGTGCAACAGCATAATGCTAAAGCAGGCTCTTTAATGATGATAGATGTGAAGACCGGAGAAATTCTGGCTTTGGTTAATCAGCCGGCATTTAACCCGAATAACCGTTTAGATTTAAAAGCAGCGAGTGTGCGTAATCGCTCTGTTACGGATATTTTTGAACCAGGCTCTACGGTGAAGCCATTTACTGTAGCAGCAGCGTTAATGGCGGGTGAAATTCAATCCGATAGCATTATTAATACACACCCGGGGTATTTACGCATAGGTAATAAAACTATTCGCGACCATAGGGATTACGGTGAGCTTGATGTGACCGGTATTTTGACTAAATCCAGTAATGTCGCAGTGAGTAAATTGTCATTTAAATTAGGTGGTGAAAAACTGTGGAATTTTTACCAGCAGTTGGGTTTAGGTAAGCCAGTTGGTTTGGGTTTACCAGGTGAGCATGGTGGTAAAGTGGCAGTGGATTCAAATAAATGGAATCGCTTGCAAAGTGCCACGCTTTCCTATGGATACGGACTAGCAGTTACGCCACTGCAATTAGCGCAAGCTTATCAGGTGTTGGCAAATGGCGGAGTTAAGCAACCTTTAACGTTAATGCGTAAAGCGGCGGAAAAAGGTAAGCGAGTAATGCCTGAAAAAATGGCAAGAGATGTTGTACACATGTTGGAGAGCGTAGTTGGGCCAAAAGGTACTGCGCGCCGTGCCCATGTTGAAGGTTATTCGGTGGCTGGTAAAACAGGCACTGTACATAAAGTGGGGGCTAATGGTTACGAAGACGAGCGCTACTTATCTTTATTTGCCGGTATTGCACCTGCAGATGACCCTAGAATTGTGACAATTGTGGTGGTCGATGAACCAAATGGTCGAGAGTATTATGGTGGTGAAGTTGCGGCACCTATTTTTTCAAGAGTGACTCAAGCCAGTTTACGGCTGTTAAATGTTACCCCAACTGTATTTGAAGATTCAAAAATAGCAGGGAGGTTAGAATGATTCAATTCAACCAACCGCTAAGCCAATTAATACCTTGGATTGATTCAATTCCCCAGGGTTTATTGGATTTTACGATAAATAATATTTGCTTTGATAGTCGCGAAGTTGCAGCGGGTGATGCTTTTTTCTTGCTTCCATCTGTGGCTGGCAATGAACAAACTTATATTGGTAAAGCGTTGTCACAAGGTGCCAGTGTGATTTTATTAGATGAAACTCGTGTTGATTTGGTTGATCAAGATCGAGACATCTGCGTGACACTTAGAAATCCTGTTGAGCAAGCTGGGCAGTTAATTGCGGGCTTGTTGTATGGAAACACATTAGCCTTGCGTGCAATAGGCATAACTGGCACCAATGGTAAGTCATCGATTAGTTTTTATTTGGCGCAACTGTTAAACGAGTTACAGAGCCCTTGTGCTGTTATGGGGACGTTAGGATATGGCGATTGGCAACAGCTAAAGCCTACCGGTATGACAACACTGCCATCAGAAAAGCTTCATAACGCTTTACTGGATATGTCTTGTGAGTTTGATGTGGTTGCGATGGAAGTCTCTAGTCATGGTCTTGAGCAAAACCGTCTAGCTGGAGTGAAATTCGAAGGGGCCGTTTTTTCTAACCTCACCCGAGATCATTTAGATTATCACGGCACCATGGAAGCTTACGGTGAGGCTAAAGCGCTGTTATTTCAACGTCCTGAAATTAAATTTGCCGTTGTGAATGCAGATGACCCTTTTTCACAGGTACTTAAAAAAGTGAGTCATGTGGTGCCTTTAACCTACGGGTGCCATGAAAAATCTGATTTGAGCTTTAAATTAGAGCGTTATCACGAACAAGGTATCGATGTGTCATTCACGTGGGAAGCTCAAACAAAGTTTATTTCATTGCCATTATTTGGAGCATTTAACGCAGAAAATGTAGCTGCTGCTATTTTAGTTTGTTTGCAAATGGGTTTTAAGTTTTCGGATGTTATTTCTGCTTGTTCTAAATTGCACCCTGTTGCTGGCCGTATGCAGCAAGTAAATGTAACGACTGGCCAGCCATTAGTACTGGTGGATTACGCCCATACTCCTGATGCGTTAGAGCAGATTTTGAAATCCACTCGTAAACATGTGAAATCAGGACGGCTTATATTGGTAGTGGGCTGCGGTGGTGATAGAGATCAAGGGAAACGCCCATTAATGGGTAAAATTGCGTGCCAATATGCAGATAAGGTAATCATAACCAGCGATAATCCGCGCTCTGAAAACCCAGCTGATATTTGCCAACAAATGATAGATGCTACAGCGGGTAATTTGGTGATTGAGATCGATCGCCAAAAAGCAATTGAAACAGCACTTGGCCGAGCTGAAAGTCACGATGTTGTTGTGATTGCAGGAAAAGGCCATGAAGATTATCAAGAAATTAACGGTGAACGGCTTCACTTTAGTGATGTCGAGCAAGCCCAAGCAGTGTTGAAGTTGGAGATCCAAGCATGATTGGTTCGGTTCGTTTAGCAGAAGTTGCCGAATTTATTTCTGCAAAACATCGTGGCGCAAATGTGCCGTTTCAATTTGTTAGTACGGATACCAGAACCCTACAACCCGGCGATTTATATGTGGCATTAATGGGTGGTCGGTTTGATGGACATGATTATGTAAAACAAGCCATTGATAAAGGGGCTTGTGCGGTTGTCATTAGTAAAGAAATGGATGTATCTGTGCCATTTTTACAAGTTGCTGATACAACTCAGGCGTTAGGACGCTTAGCTTTATTTAATCGTGAGAAATTCAACAACGATGTTATTGCCATAACCGGAAGCAGTGGTAAAACCACAGTGAAGGGCATGATGGCTACATTATTACGTCAATCCAATGAAGTATTGGTTACTCGCGGTAACTTGAATAATCATATTGGTGCTCCACTTACATTACTGCGAATTAATCACACATATGATTATGCCGTTGTTGAGTTGGGCGCTAGCGCAGAGGGTGAAATTGCTTATACCGCAGGGCTGGCAAAACCAACAGTATCAATTTTAACCAATGCGGGTAGTGCACATTTAGAAGGTTTTGGTGATTTAGACACAATAGTACGCACCAAGGGTGAAATTATTGATGCGCTTAATGATGATGGTATTGCAGTTTTAAATGCAGACAGCGAACATTTTAATACTTGGAAAACCCGTGCAGGCAAGCGTCGAGTGGTTAGTTTTGGTTTAAGTGAAAAGGCTAATGTACGCGCTGATAATGTCAGCATTAACGAAAGCGGGTGTTGTGATTTTGAGTTGATCATCGCTGACCAAAATGCTCATGTGAATTTAAAAGTGATGGGCCAACATAATGTTTTTAATGCTCTAGCATGTGCGGCTGCATGTCATGGTTTAGGCATGACTATTCAAGAAATCGTATCAGGGTTGCAAAAATTTGAAGGAGTCGAAGGCCGGCTCATTGAAAAACAAGGCCTAAATGATAGCGTCATTATTGACGATAGTTATAACGCCAATCCTGCATCAGTTCGGGCGGCCGTTGATGTGCTAGCAAGTCGTTCAGGTCATTCCATTTTTGTATTGGGCGATATGGCTGAGCTTGGAGTTGAAACCCAATTAGCACATGCAGAAGTGGGGTCCTATGCTCGCGAAGCAAAAATTAATGAGTTTTTTGCATTAGGTGAGTTTAGTCGTGGTGCAGCCGATGCGTTTGGAGATAACGCCCACTGGTTTGCAAGTCATGATGGTTTAGTTCGCTTTTTAAAAGGCAAGCTTAAGAAAAATGTAACGGTTCTGGTTAAGGGGTCACGCAGTGCCCATATGGATCGTGTTGTTAGTGAAATAATCGACGTTCAAGAATCATAAGAGGGTAGCCAATCATGTTGTTATGGTTAGCGGAATTTTTACAGCAGTATCACTCGGGTTTTGCCGTAGTAAATTATTTAACGTTTCGAGCCATTTTTGCCACGTTAACTGCTTTGGCGATTGGCTTGTGGTGTGGTCCGATTGTGATTCGTAAACTTCAAGAAAAGCAAATTGGACAATCAGTGCGTGATGATGGACCGCAGTCTCATTTAAGTAAGGCGGGCACTCCAACAATGGGTGGTACGTTGATCTTACTGGCGATCTCTATTAGTACATTGCTTTGGGGGAACTTGGCTAATCATTATGTTTGGGTTGTTTTATTGGTAACCCTATCTACAGGTGTCGTCGGTTTTGTGGACGATTATCGAAAAGTAGTGCAAAAAAATTCAAGAGGTTTACCTGCGCGCTGGAAAATGATTTGGCAAAGTGTGATAGCACTGATTGCAGCTGTTTATTTATACGCTAATGCACAAAGCCCAGCTGAAACCACGCTTATTGTTCCTTTCTTTAAGGATATCGCGATTGAACTTGGTCTTTTTTATATCGTACTTACCTATCTTGTAATTGTTGGTAGTTCAAATGCAGTCAATCTGACTGATGGTTTAGATGGCTTAGCCATTTTGCCAACGGTAATGGTGGGTGGTGCATTAGGTGTTTGTGCTTATTTAGTCGGAAACGTGAAATTTGCCGAATATTTGTTTTTACCGTATTTAGGTGGTGTGGGTGAGGTAACGATATTCTGCGGCGCGTTAGTGGGAGCTGGAATCGGTTTCTTGTGGTTTAACACGTACCCTGCACAAGTATTTATGGGTGATGTTGGATCTTTAGCACTTGGTGCTGCATTGGGTGTACTTGCAGTAATGGTTCGCCAAGAAATTCTACTGTTCATTATGGGTGGCATTTTTGTCGCAGAAACCGTCAGTGTTATTTTGCAAGTGGCGTCATTTAAAATGACAGGTAAGCGCATTTTTAGAATGGCTCCTTTGCATCATCATTTCGAGTTAAAAGGTTGGCCAGAACCGCGGGTGATTGTGCGTTTTTGGATTATTACATTGTTTTTAGTGTTGCTAGGTATGGCAACACTTAAAATTCGTTAATAGGCATTGGTTCATATGGTTGCAGCAAAACCTATTGTGGTGGTTGGATTAGGCAAAACGGGGTATTCCGTGGTTGCTTTTTTTGCTGCACGCAATATGCCTGTAGTAGCTATGGATACTCGAGATGAGCCACCTTTTGCTCAAACTATTTTGGATAACTTTCCTAATGTAGAAATGTGTTTAGGTAAACTTGATGAGATCCAACTATTAAAAGCTGAAAAAGTAGTGGTCAGTCCGGGTTTGCCATTAGCAACTAAAGAAATCAAACAAGCACAAGACGCGGGCATAGAGGTCGTAAGCGATATTCAAATATTTGCTGATTATGCTAAAGCGCCAATTGTTGCCATAACAGGTTCAAATGCTAAGAGTACAGTAACTACGTTAGTTGGCCTTATGGCACAGGATGCGGGTTTGCATACGGCCATTGGCGGTAACTTGGGTACGCCTGCGCTGGACTTAATTGATGATAGTGTTCAGCTTTATGTAATGGAATTAAGTAGTTTCCAGTTAGAAGCAACGCCTAATTTAAATCCACTTGTTGCTACTGTATTGAATATAAGTCCAGACCACCTAGATCGCTATGATAGTTACAAAGATTACTATGAGTCAAAGCAGGTTATTTTTAATGGGGCTAAGTGGGGGGTGATCAACTTAGATGATACGTTGTCAGCACCAATGTTTGCACAGCCTGAACGTATGGTCGGTTTTACTATTAACGAGCCAGAAAATAATCAGTTTGGAGTGTGCAAGCAAGCTGAAAAATTATATTTGTGTAAAGGCAAAGAGTTACTTTTGGAGAGCGGCTTATTAAAAATTAAAGGTAGCCATAACCGCAGTAATGCATTGGCTGCGTTAGCTTTAGGCGAGTGCGCAGGTTTGCCTATGAATAGCATGCTTAAAACGTTATCAACGTTTGCTGGACTTGAGCATCGTTGCCAGTGGGTTCGAAAAGTAAATGGTGTGGAATTTTATAACGATTCAAAAGGCACCAATGTTGGTGCAACCCAAGCGGCTCTTGAGGGGCTTGGTCCTGATATTAAGGGTCATATTGTGTTAATGGCGGGTGGTGTGGGGAAAGATGCAGACTTCCAGTGTTTGTCAGATCAAGTTAAAGCCTATGTTTCTACATTAGTGGTTTATGGTCGAGATGCTCAGTTAATTGCAGATGTATTGCATCAAGAATGCAAGGTAATACAGGCCAGTAGTTTTGAAGATGCTTTTAGCAAAGCATGTGAGTCGGCCAAGCAAGATGATGCAGTTTTGTTATCGCCGGCCTGTGCCAGTTTTGACATGTTCAATAGTTTTGAGCACAGAGGTGAGACGTTTGTGAAATTGGTGGAGGCGTCATGAGTTCAGCCACTCGCACCGTTACCACTACGCCAGTTTGGCAAAAGTTCGATTTTAGCCAGTCCATCATCTTAGATCGTCAGTTATTGTGGGCGGTTACTATTTTATCATCCCTAGGCTGGTTGATGGTGACATCCGCCAGTATGGATTGGGCCAACCGAGAGTTTGGCAATAACCTTTATATTAGTTTGCGCCATGGTATTTATTTGTTGCTTGGTGCTATTACTGCTTATGTGGTGGTGCACGTACCACTTGAGTGGGTGCGAAAAATGAGCGGGGTATTAATCTTACTTTCTTTGTTGAGCTTGGTTGCGGTTGTGATTCCAGGTATTGGTCGAGAAGTTAACGGCAGTATGCGCTGGATATCATTAGGTTTTATGAATGTGCAGCCTAGTGAATTTGCTAAGTTGGCTACGGTTTTGTACATGGCTAGTTATTTAGAGCGTCGTCGTGCTGAAGTGCAATCAAAGTGGTCAGGGTTCATCAAACCCTTATTAGTATTAGCACTATTGGCGGTTTTACTCTTACTCGAACCTGATTTTGGTGCGGTGGTTGTATTGATGTTGGCTAGTTTGGCTTTGCTATTTTTAGGTGGTGTTAAAGCAGGTCAGTTTTTATTAACCGCTATCGTCGTAATAAGTGCATCGGTGCTTATTTTGTTGAGCCAGCCATATCGTTTGAAGCGACTAACTGGTTATTGGGAGCCTTGGACACCTGAGAATGTTTATGGCAGTGGCTATCAATTAACACAAAGTTTAATTGCATTTGGTCGTGGTGAATACTCTGGTGTGGGATTAGGTAATAGCATACAAAAGCTGTTTTATTTACCAGAAGCTCATACGGATTTTGTATTTGCTATTTGGTCTGAGGAAACCGGTTTACTGGGGTCTGCACTTATTATTGGATTGTTCATTTACATTTTTATTAAAGCCATGAAGCTTGGACGTAAGGCATATGAATTTCAGCAGTATTTTGCTTCATTTGTTGCCTATGGAATGGGGTTGTTAATTGGCTTTCAAGGATTTATTAATCTAGGTGTGAATATGGGGTTATTACCAACTAAAGGTTTAACCTTACCGTTTGTTAGTTATGGCGGTTCTAGTTTGATTGCATGTTGTATTGCATTAGGTTTGCTATTAAGAGTTCATCACGAAATGGAGTGCCTAAATGAAAAAAGGTAATGTGATGATCATGGCAGGTGGCACTGGTGGCCATGTGATTCCAGCATTAAGTGTGGCGAAAGAACTCAAAGCCAAGGGTTACCAAGTACACTGGCTTGGCAGTATTAAGGGTATTGAAAATGATTTAGTGCCAGATGCTGGGTATGAACTTCACCGTATATCGGTGACGGGTCTGCGCGGAAGTGGCTTGCTCAAAACCTTGTTGGCGCCACTTCAAATTATGCGGGCTCTGTGGCAAGCATTTAAAGTATTTCGTCAGGTAAAACCTGTTATGGCGTTGGGTATGGGCGGATTTGCATCGGGGCCGGGTGGTTTTTTGGCGTATTTATTACGGGTGCCGCTGGTGATCCATGAGCAAAATGCAATTCCAGGAATGACCAACAAAATATTAAGCGCCATGGCAAAAACGTTATTGCAGGCATTTGAAGGTACATTTGCAAAAGCTAAGTCAGTCCGATCAGTTGGTAATCCAGTACGCAAAAATATTGTTGAAATACAGCCGCCGCAGCAACGCTTAATGAATCGAAGTGGCCCGTTAAATGTGTTGGTGGTGGGGGGCAGTTTAGGTGCTGTGGCGATTAATAATATTTTGATTGAAATGATGGCTAGCCAACCTAGCCATATCAATGTTTGGCATCAAGTGGGTAAACGTAACTATGCAGATGTGAAACAGGGTTATCAAAATGCCGGAGTGGATCAAGTTAAAGTTAGCGCATTTATTGGCGACATGGCTCAAGCCTACGAGTGGGCAGATGTAGTAATTTGTCGCTCAGGGGCGTTAACGGTTAGTGAAATGATGGCCGCGGGAGTGGCATCTATTTTAATCCCTTACCCGTTTGCCGTTGATGATCATCAAACAGCAAATGGGCAGTTTTTAGTGTCAGCGGGTGCTGCACGATTAAATCCTCAGCGTGAATTAACCGCACAGGGTTTATTAAACGAATTAAATGACTTACATCAAAATCGTGAGTCTATTATCAAAATGTCAGTAGCAGCGAGAACCTTGGCAAAACCTGATTCCGCCAGTGTCGTTGCGAAATATTGTATTGAGGCCATCAATGTCTGATTCAAATAAAGCAGTACAGCGCTGGGAAATACCAGAGATGCGACGTATACGCCGCATACATTTTATTGGTATTGGTGGCGTGGGTATGTGTGGAATTGCCGAGGTTCTGTTAAACCAAGGTTATGAAATCAGCGGCTCAGATTTACGCCAATCTGCAGTGACGGATCGCTTACAATCATTAGGTGCAATGATTTATTTAGGCCATCAAAAACAAAATGTTGAACAAGCGGATGTAGTGGTTGTGTCAACTGCAATCAACTATGCAAACCCTGAAATTCAATACGCAAATGAGCACAGAATTCCAATTGTACGCCGTGCTGAAATGCTCGCTGAGTTGATGCGATTTCGTCATGGCATTGCCATTGCTGGTACTCATGGAAAAACCACTACCACAAGTTTGGTGGCATCAATACTCGCAGAAGGTGAAAAAGACCCAACATTTGTTATTGGTGGTCGCTTGACCAGTGCAGGCACTAATGCAAAATTAGGCGGTAGCCGTTACTTGGTTGCAGAAGCGGATGAATCAGATGCCTCGTTTTTACACTTGCAACCCATGGTTTCTATTGTAACTAATATTGAAGCGGACCACATGGACACCTATGGTGGCGACTTCAATCAATTGAAAAAAACCTTTGTGGATTTTTTACATAACTTGCCTTTTTATGGTTTAGCCGTTTTATGTGTGGATGATGAAACAGTAAAAGATATTTTGCCGGAAATTAATCGCCCAGTATTAACCTATGGTTTTGATGAAAGTGCTGATTTTTATGCCGTCGATGTACAACAGGAAGGAATATTCACCACGTTTACTGCTAAGCGCCCTAATGACCATAAAGATTTAACCATCAAGTTGCGTATGCCTGGGCGACACAATGTCTTAAACGCGTTGTCTGCTATAGCAGTAGCAACCGATGAAGGCATTTCAGATGAAGCTATTATTACGGCTCTTGAGAAGTTTCAAGGGGTTGGTAGGCGCTTTCAAGTGTGTGGCGAATTTCCACTTAACGATGGTGAAGTGATGTTAGTGGATGATTATGGTCATCATCCAACAGAAGTGGAAGTCACCATTCAAGCGATACGCAAAGGTTGGCCAAACAACCGACTAGTAATGATGTTTCAACCCCATAGATACACTCGTACACGAGATTTATATGAAGATTTTGTGCGTGTATTAAGTGGCGTAGACGTTTTATTGTTAATGGATGTATATCCGGCTGGTGAAGACGAAATTCCGGGTGCAGATGGACGCGCGTTAGCAGGTACAATTCGCCAGCTAGGTAAAGTGGATCCGATTTTTATTGAAAGAGGGGCGGATGTAAAACCCATCTTAAAAAATGTGTTAAAGCCAGGGGATATTTTAATGACGCAAGGTGCTGGTAATGTAGGCACGTTAGCCATTGAATTGACTCAAGCATTACCAGAGTTATTGGAGAGTATTGATGGCTAATACTCCGCAGCAAAATTTTGGTAAGGTCGCCGTTTTATTGGGGGGCAATAGTGCTGAACGTACAGTGTCTTTAAATAGTGGCAATGCTGTTTTTGAAGCGTTAATTTCGCAAGGGGTTGATGCAGTAAAAATAGACTCAAAAGAAAACCTAATTGAGCAATTGAATCAACACAATGTAGATATAGCGTTTATTGCACTTCATGGCGTTGGTGGTGAAGACGGTACTATACAAGGTCTATTAGAATTTTATGGATTGCCCTATACCGGAAGTGGTGTCAAAGCCAGTGCCATATGTATGGATAAATGGCGTACTAAATTAATTTGGCAGGGATTAGGATTACCTACACCGGAATTTATATCGGCTTGTGATGTCAGTGAATTGACGGCATTTTCACAAAAAGTAGGTCTTCCATTAATGGTTAAACCTGCTTTAGAAGGCTCGAGTATCGGGATATCAAAAGTTAAGCATGCATCAGAAATCGAATGTGCATTTAAAGCAGCCAATGATACGGGTTCGCCTGTATTGGCTGAGCAGTTTATTACAGGTAAAGAATTTACAGTTGCGATTTTAAATGGCAAAGCACTGCCTGCGATACAGCTAAAGCCCGCAAATGACTTTTATGATTACAACGCTAAATACATTCAAGATGATACTGAGTATTTATTGCCTTGTGGTTTAAGTGAAGAAAAAGAACTTGAACTTCAAGGGTTGGCTTTGAAAGCGTATGAAGCATTAGATTGCCAAGGCTGGGGTCGAGTTGATGTAATGCAAGACGAAGCTGAAAAATTTTGGCTAATTGAAGTAAATACTGTACCAGGTATGACTGATCATTCTCTTGTACCTATGGCTGCTAGGGCATCTGGACTTGAATTCCCTGGTTTAGTGTTAGAGATACTCAATGCGGTGCATCGTTAATGAAAGGGAAAGGAGCCACTCGTCACAAGCAAAAGACATCAGTATTGGCGAGCCTCTTAAATGCTCGCATACTGAAACCGCTTTCTATTGCTGTGACAGTGTCTTCAATTATGCTGGCTGTGGTTTTGTTAATATTACAAGCGGCTAATAAGTCAGTGGATCAATTACAGTTAAACGAAAAATTAGTGCATATTAACCAAGATCGGGTATTGAAAGAGATCTCACCTTGGTTTCCACAAGGGTATATTTACCTAGATGTGGGTGCTATACAGGCACAATTACAAAGTATGATTATGGTTTCACAGGTCAGTGTGGAAAAAATTTGGCCAGAAACACTTAAAATTACCATAGAAGAAGAGCGACCAGTCGCAATTTGGAATGGAAAAAGCATGCTAAGTGAAAAGGGTGACATTTTACCGTTAGCCCTCAAAAACTTGGATTTACCTAAATTAAATGGGGCCAATGAAGAAAGTAAATTGGTTATGCAGCATTTCTTATTGTTTAACCGCTGGGGTAAGCGTCATCAATTAAGCCTAGTGGGGTTGCAGCATTCTTCAGCTGGTTGGAAATTAGAATACGAAGCGGGTTTGCAGATTTGGCTAGATCACAATAAGGCCAAGAGTGGGTTGCAACAACTAGAACATGTAATGAATCAATTTAACTTATCTCAAATTGAAAAAATTGATATGAGATATGAGCAAGGATTTGCAGTGGCTTGGAAAAAAATTGCAAGTCAAGCGCAGGGATAGATGCAGGCTAATAAGAGAAAAACTATGACCGTAACTGCAGAAAACAAATTAATTGTCGGCCTTGATATTGGCACGTCCAAAGTGGTTACCATTGTGGGTGAGGTAAATTCACAAGGTATCATCAAGGTTGTGGGTGTCGGTAGTCATCCTTCTCGTGGTATGAAAAAAGGCGTTGTAGTGAACATTGAGTCCACTGTGCAGTCTATACAGCGCGCCATTGAAGAAGCGGAATTAATGGCTGGTTGTCAAATTCACTCTGTTTATGCAGGTATTGCAGGTAATCACATTCGCTCTATGAATAGCCACGGCATAGTGGCTATAAAAGATCGTGAAGTAGAACAAATGGATATTGAGCGCGTACTGGATGCAGCAAAAGCAGTGGCAATACCAGCGGATCAGCGGATTTTGCATGTTTTGCCTCAAGAATACGTGATTGATTTACAAGAGGGTATTAAAGAGCCAATTGGCATGGCAGGTGTGCGCTTAGAAGCCAAAGTGCATATGGTCAGTGGTGCACTTAATGCTGCACAAAACATTGAGAAATGCGTGCAGCGTTGTGGTCTAGAAATCGACGACATTATATTAGAGCAATTAGCCTCTAGTTATGCAGTATTAACGGATGATGAAAAAGAGCTTGGCGTATGCATGGTCGATATAGGGGGAGGCACCACGGATATTGCCATCTTTACCGAAGGTGCTATTCGCCATACTGCGGTGATCCCTATTGCTGGCGATCAAGTGACTAACGATATTGCCATGGCATTGCGTACTCCAACTCAGCACGCTGAAGAAATTAAAATTAAGTACGCTTGTGCTTTAACCCAGTTAGCTGGCGCTGATGAGCTGATAAAAGTGCCAAGTGTCGGTGAGCGTGCCCCTAGAAACCTCTCTCGACAAGCCTTGGCAGAAGTGGTTGAGCCTAGGTACGAAGAATTATTCACTCTAATACAGGCTGAATTAAGGCGCAGTGGGTTTGAAGATATGATCGCTGCAGGTGTGGTTTTAACCGGAGGGACATCCATGATGGAGGGCGTGGTTGAACTGGCTGAAGAAATTTTTCATGTCCCCGTGAGGTTGGCAAAACCTCACGGTGTAGAGGGCCTAACGGATGTGGTTTCTAACCCAATATACGCCACATCTGTCGGGTTATTAATTTACGGTGCAAAGCATCAGTTAGGCGAATTAATTTTTGCTCGCAAGGAAGACGACCCAATTGGTTTCGTTGCACGCGTAAAAAATTGGATTAAAGGGAACTTTTAATATTTAATAGGCGCTAGAATAGCAGTAAAGCGCCTGACGAATAATAATTTTTAAGGAGAAGGGCGATGTCGCAAAGAGATGGGGATATGTTTGAATTAGTAGATGAACCTCAACATAACGCAATCATAAAGGTTGTGGGTGTAGGTGGTGGTGGCGGCAACGCCGTTGAGCACATGGTGTCGAGCCAAGTTGAAGGCGTAGATTTTATCTGTGCAAATACTGACTCTCAGGCACTAAAAAACATGTCTGCTCGTTCTGTCTTGCAGTTAGGCTCCACTGTGACCAAAGGTCTAGGAGCAGGTGCTAATCCAGAAGTTGGCCGTCAAGCTGCTATGGAAGATCGTGAACGTATCGCTGAGGCACTAAACGGTGCTGATATGGTCTTTATTACAGCTGGTATGGGTGGTGGTACCGGAACCGGTGCTGCACCTGTTGTGGCCGAAGTAGCTAAAGAACTAGGCATTTTAACGGTGGCTGTTGTAACCAAGCCCTTTCCATTTGAAGGACGCAAGCGTATTAGCGCAGCGGCAGGTGGTTTAGCGGAACTTGAGAAGCATGTTGACTCCCTAATAACAATTCCTAACGAAAAGTTACTGGCGGTACTGGGTAAGAATACGTCATTATTGGATGCTTTCTCAGCGGCTAATGATGTATTGCTAGGCGCAGTGCAAGGTATTGCGGATCTCATTATTCGCCCTGGTATGATCAACGTGGATTTCGCCGACGTACGTACAGTTATGTCGGAAATGGGTCAGGCAATGATGGGAACAGGTTTCTCTTCTGGTGAAAACCGTGCCCGTGAAGCAGCAGAGGCAGCTATTCGCAGTCCACTGCTAGAAGATGTAAATTTACAAGGTGCCCGCGGTATTCTGGTGAATATCACGGCTGGCATGAACTTATCCTTGGGTGAGTTCACAGAAGTGGGTGACACGATAGAGGAATTCTCATCAGATAACGCTACAATCGTAGTCGGTACCGTTATAGATGAAAATATGACCGATGAACTGCGCGTAACCGTTGTGGCTACAGGGTTAGGTGCAATGGAAGCGGCGCCGAAAAAAGTAGTGGATAATACTACTAGCAAAGTGGACGGCAATGTGGACTACAAAAAGCTAGATCGTCCGACGGTCATGCGAGGTTCAAACGCTCAAGCAGCGCCTCAATCAAACCCAGATACAAATAATAGCAAGGATATGGATTACCTAGATATCCCTGCATTTTTACGCCGCCAAGCTGATTAAGCATGGCGGTTGGTCTATTCGATTATTATTAGTATAATGATCGATTGCCGTTAAAAGAGTAAGCGACAGCATCAATGATTAAACAACGTACCCTTAAAAACGCAATCAGAGCCACCGGGATTGGTTTGCATTCTGGTGAGAAGGTTTACCTGACTTTGCGCCCGGCCCCGATTGATACGGGTATTGTCTTCATTCGTACGGATTTAGAGCCCGCTGTAGAAATCCAAGCTAAAGCGACAAATGTAGGCGATACAACGCTATCTACATCTCTTAACAATGGTGCCGCGAAGGTTTCTACCGTTGAGCACTTGCTATCAGCAATGGCAGGCTTAGGCATTGATAATGTATACGTAGAACTAAGCGCAGCCGAAGTACCTATTATGGACGGTAGTGCTGGACCATTTGTGTTCTTACTGCAATCAGCTGGTATTGAAGAGCAAAACAAAGCTAAGCAATTTATTCGCATAAAAAGCCCTGTAACGGTAACAGACGGCGATAAATCTGCTTCTTTTCAGCCATACAAAGGCTTTAAAGTGAGCTTCACAATCGATTTTGATCACCCGTTATTTGATGCAGAAAACCAAGTTGCCAGCTTAGATTTTTCCACTACTTCCTTTGTGAAAGAAGTGAGCCGAGCTCGTACTTTCGGATTTATGCGCGATATTGAATACCTTCGCTCTCAAAATTTAGCGTTAGGTGGCAGTGTCAGCAATGCAATAGTGGTTGATGATTACCGCGTACTTAACGAAGACGGACTTCGTTATGACGATGAATTCGTAAAACATAAGATTTTAGACGCCGTGGGTGATTTATACCTGCTTGGGCATAGCTTAATTGGCGAATATGTTGGTGTAAAATCAGGCCATGGCCTGAACAATCAGCTACTGCGGGCATTACTGGATCAGCCTGAGTGCTGGGAGTTCGTTTCCTTCGATGATGAGGAAGCCTCCCCTATCTCATATGCTAAACCTGTAGCTGCTGTTTAGCTTTAAGAAATAGAACTTGTAACGGCACGTAAAGTGCCGTTATTTGTATATACTGAAATGTAATGATCAGTATTACTGTGATTTTTGTCTCATACTGTGGGCTGGGTTCCGTCTAAACTAAATACCAGTTAACAAATTTAGGACGCGCTGAGTGAATATTATAATCGTAGGTCAGCGTCACGGTCGCTCTAAGACTATATCTTTGGGGCCCGTGGCTCGTTGGATATTAACGTTTATTTTAGCTGTTATGCCTTTTTCTATGGGGGCTGCAGGCTATTATTTAACCATGATGTTGGCAGATGAAGGTCTATTTGGCCCTGAGACTGCTAAGGCATGGGAGCAAGACCTAACTCAACAACGTAAAAAGCTCGATAAAATACGTGAGCAAACCGACGAGCAGCTAGTCGGTTTAACTCTGCGTATGGCTGAGTTACAAACCCGTTTAACCCGACTTGATGCCTTAGGCGAACGCCTAATTGATCAATCTAAGCTTGATAAAGGCGAATTCAATTTTGGTGATTTACCGGCAATAGGTGGCCCGAATCGTCAGGATGTGGGTTCTGTCTATCAAGCCCCAGGCATCATGTCTGTGTTAGATGAGCTAAGCGAGCAAATAGATAACCGCGAACAACAATTAGAAGTATTAGATAGTCTGTTGGGTGCGAAAAAAATCACTCGCGATACCTTCGTTGCGGGCCTGCCAATCAAAAAAGGTTGGATGTCATCCCGTTATGGGATGCGAACTGATCCATTTACTGGGCGTTTAGCATGGCATGGCGGAGTAGACTTCGCAGGTAAAAGCGGTTCGGATATCGTTTCTGTTGCCTCTGGTGTTGTAACATGGGCAGCCAAACGCTATGGCTACGGTCTTTTGGTTGAAGTGAATCATGGTAATGGCTACAAGACACGCTATGCGCACTGCAACGAAATTACAGTCAAAGTAGGTGATGTGGTCCGTAAAGACCAAGTGGTTGCCTTAATGGGCAGTACAGGCCGTTCAACTGGTCCGCATGTTCACTTTGAAGTATACAAAAATGGCCGTACAGTTGACCCTGCAGCCTACATACATCGCACTCGCCGATAAATTCTTATTCCCCTCATAACTTAATTTCGGTATAACGCAATTATCAAATTGCGTTATCCAGTTTTTTACTAATAACAAACAGAATAAAAGAATCTTCCCAATGTTCATCAAAGCATTAGCCAAAGTACTTGGCAGTAAAAACGAACGAGAATTAAAACGTTTACGTAAAGTCGTGAAAAAAATAAATGAGTTAGAGCCCAACTTCGAAGGCCTAACCGATCAGGCTTTAAAAGATAAAACGGAAGAATTTAAGCAGCGTATCAATCAAGGGGAAAGCCTCGATCAGATATTACCCGAAGCCTTTGCCGCCCTAAGAGAAGGCAGCAAACGAGTAATGGGTATGCGTCATTTTGACGTTCAGATGATTGGTGGTATGACGCTTAATAACGGCAAAATTGCCGAAATGAAAACCGGTGAAGGTAAAACCTTAGTTGCAACCCTCGCGGTATACCTAAATGCATTAAATGGCTTGGGTGTTCATGTTATTACAGTGAACGACTACCTAGCGGAACGTGATGCCAACTGGATGAAGCCTTTGTATGAATTTATGGGCCTATCTGTTGGTATCGTTCTTTCGGGACAAGATTCAAAAACCAAGCAAGAAGCCTATCAAGCTGACATTACCTATGGCACGAACAACGAATTTGGCTTTGATTATCTGCGTGACAATATGGCGCTTTCAAAAGAAGAGCGTGTTCAACGTGGTTTAGCGTTTGCGGTAATCGATGAAGTTGACTCCATCTTAATCGATGAAGCCCGTACGCCGTTAATTATCTCTGGTGCAGCACAAGACAGCTCTGAAATGTACCAGCGTATTAACCTCTTAGTGCCAAACTTGATTGAGCATAAAGAAACCGAAGAAGAAGTAGTCGAGCAAGAAGGTCACTTTGTAATTGATCTTAAATCACGCAGTGTTGAACTAAACGAAGCGGGTCATGAACTAGTAGAAGACATGCTGATAAAAGAAGGCTTGCTAGAAGAAGGCGACAGCTTATACGCACCAAGCAACCTAATGATGTTGCACCATGTACATTCGGCGTTACGCGCGCATACCTTATTCCAACGTAATGTGGACTACATTGTTTCTAACGGACAAGTAGTGATAGTTGATGAGCACACTGGTCGTACTATGGCTGGTCGTCGTTGGGGTGATGGCTTGCACCAAGCGGTAGAAGCAAAAGAAGGTGTGAAAATTCAGGCAGAAAGCCAAACGTTAGCCTCAACTACTTTCCAGAACTACTTCCGTTTATATACCAAACTGTCGGGTATGACAGGTACAGCCGATACAGAAGCATTCGAGTTTCGTGAAATATACTCACTGGATGTGGTTGTTATCCCAACAAACCGTCCAGTATCTCGTATAGATTATAATGACTTGGTGTTCTTAACCGAAGATGAAAAATACCAAGCCATAATTAAAGAAATCTTAGAGTCGAAAGAGAAAAAACGCCCAGTACTAGTGGGTACTGCTAGCATCGAGAGCAGTGAATTAATTTCAGAAGCTCTGAAAGAAGCGAAAATAAAACACAACGTACTGAACGCCAAAAACCACGCAAACGAAGCCCAAATTATCGCGGATGCTGGACGTCCTAGCGCGGTAACGATTGCAACCAATATGGCTGGTCGTGGTACCGACATTAAATTAGGCGGCAATTTAGAGCGCGAATTGGAGCAAATAAATAACCCTAATGATGACAAAATTGCGGCAGCAAAAGCTGACTGGCAAGAACGTCACGACACGGTTATTGAAGCAGGTGGGTTACACATTTTAGGTACTGAGCGTCATGAAAGCCGTCGTATTGATAATCAGCTACGTGGTCGAGCTGGTCGTCAAGGGGATCCAGGTTCATCGCGTTTCTTCCTATCTTTAGAAGACAGCCTCATGCGCATATTTGCCAGTGATCGAACTCGTCGTTTAATGCAAGCGCTTGGTATGAAAGACGGCGAAGCCATCGAACATAAAATGGTTTCTAATGCCATTGAAAAAGCCCAACGTAAAGTGGAAGGCCGCAACTTTGATATGCGTAAGCAACTATTAGAGTACGATGACGTAGCCAATGATCAGCGTCGCGTGATCTACCAACAGCGTAATGAATTGCTAGAAGCTGATAATATCGCTGGTACTATCGAGTCCATCCGTGAAGATGTTGTTCAAGAATCTATCAGCCAATATATTCCGCCGCAAAGCATGGCAGAGCAGTGGGATATAGACGGACTAGAACACGAATTAGCAAAAGAATTCGGATTAACAGTCCCTGTATCTGGATGGTTAGAAGAAGATAAAGCACTTTATGAAGAAACCCTTCGTGAACGAATAAAAGAAAAAATAGACCAAGCCTACACGGACAAAACCGAGCAAGTTGGTGTGGATATGATGCGCGAAGTTGAAAAACGCATGATGCTACAAATTGTTGATCATCAGTGGAAAGAACACCTAGCCACTATGGATCACTTGCGTCAGGGTATTCATTTACGTGGCTATGCACAAAAGAATCCTAAGCAAGAATATAAGCGTGAATCCTTCGATTTATTCAAACAATTACTGGATGATATTAAACACGAAACCATTCGTAACTTATCCCATATCCAGTTTATGAGCCAAGACGAAGTGAAGCGTATGGAAGATCAAGCTCGTGCACAGGCACAAGCTCAATCTTTAGAGTTTGAACATGAAAGTGCATCAGCACTTGCTGCAGAAGAACAAACGCAGCAACCAGCACAAGTGCAAGAAGAACATGCAAAACCATTTGTTCGTGAAGGACAAAAAGTAGGTCGTAATGATCCTTGTCCATGTGGATCTGGTAAAAAGTACAAACAATGTCATGGCAAATTAGCCTAATTTAAAAGGAAAAACGTAAACATGCCGGTAAACTTATCTGTATTTGAAGACTTCAATACAATCAAAGGCATTAACATTGGTACCGCTAACGCAGGTATCAAGCAGACCATGCGACCTGACATTGTCGTTTTTGAGCTGGAAGAAAGTGCAACCACAGCGGGTATTTTTACTGAAAATGCCTTCTGTGCAGCGCCAGTGAAAATTTGCAAAAAACATTTAGCGGCAGCTAATACGCGTTACTTGGTTATTAATACAGGTAATGCTAACGCAGGCACTGGCGAAGGTGGCCATGAAGACGCCATGGCAATTTGCCAAACCATTGCAACTGAAAAAGGCGTTAGCATTGAACAAGTGTTGCCCTTTTCAACAGGTGTAATTGGTGAACGATTGCCAATGGATAAAATACTGCCTACTTTGCCAAAAGCCTTAGCCAACCCGCAAGACAACATTTGGTTTGAGGCCAGTCGAGGCATAATGACCACAGACACTCAACCAAAAGGCATTTCGACGCAATTTGAAATAGATGGGCAAACCATTTCTATTTCGGGCATCTCAAAAGGAGCAGGGATGATCAAACCTAACATGGCTACCATGTTAGGGTTTATCGCCACAGACGCTCCGGTTGAAAAAGTCATTTTGCAAAAGTTATGTTCTGAGCTTGGAGATAAATCGTTTAATCGAATATCCATTGACGGTGATACTTCTACTAATGACTCCTGCATGTTAATGGCCAGTGGTACGGCCGATATTGCAGTGATTGATGACGAGGCAAGCCCTCAGTACCGTACATTAAAAGCAGAGCTTGAAAAAGTATTTATGTACTTGGCTCATGCCATTGTGCGTGATGGCGAAGGTGCCACAAAATTTGTCGCTATTGACGTTAGCCACTGTGAAAACGCAAAAGAAGCACTGCGTATTGCCTATACCGTTGCCCACAGTCCATTAGTGAAAACGGCCTTATTTGCATCCGATGCAAACTGGGGGCGTATATTAGCAGCGGTTGGTCGCAGCGGTGTGCGCGACATGATCGTTGAAAATATTAATATCTATTTAGATGATGTTTGCATTGTGGAAAACGGCGCACGCGCAGTTAGTTATACGGAAGAAGCAGGGTCCAAAGTAATGGCGCAATCGGAATTAACCATTCGCATTGATATGGGGCGAGGAAATGCTAACGAAACCGTGTGGACCACAGATTTGTCCCACGAATACGTTTCGATTAATGCCGATTATCGCAGCTAAACAACAATATTAGCTATCAGCAAGCTTAGCGAGAGTTAAGCTTGCTTTTTTTTGCCCAAATTTTAAGGACGTAACATGAAAAAGATAGAAGTGGTCGCCGCTGCTATATTGTCGTCAGATTTAACCCAGTTATTCATAGCCAAGCGTGCCAGCCAAGCGCACCAAGGAGGACTATGGGAATTCCCCGGTGGTAAAAAAGAAAACGGGGAAACTCCAGAACAAGCCCTGATTCGTGAGCTAGACGAAGAAATAGGCATTCACGCGCAAAGCGTTTCCCCACTCATCAGGCTAGAGCATGATTACGGCGATAAGTTAATCGAGTTGGATGTCTATGTGGTGAATGAATTCCGCGGAGAAGCACATGGTGCCGAAGGACAAGTGACGAAGTGGATTTTGATGAGTGAGATAGATGCTTATGATTTTCCAGAGGCCAATGTGCCGATTATAGGGGCGCTGAAAAAGAAGTTAGGGTTAGGTTGATTTACAGTTTATAAATGCGGTACTCAGCAATTATAATTTATAATCGACACGGGTCTGGGTTTACGTTTTCTTTTGAAATGATGCCCCCTAAGCAAGTTAATTTTAGAGGGTATAACCGATTTAGAGACTGCCGCTGGCCTTTAACTGTTTTGCAATCGCTCGAAAGGCTGTAATCGCTTCATACTCGTGTGGCTTGAAGTTAGCATCCGCACTGGTTTTCACGATCACGAGATTCGCACTCGGGTTCACATAAATAAACTGCCCCCAGATGCCGATTGCAGTGTAGTCGCCCTTAGACTCACGTGGAATCCACCAGTGATACTGATAGCCCCAATCTTGATTAATATGACCTGCTTGTAGGTAGGGTTTATTCGGTTTAGTCGCGTGCTGAACCCATGCCTTGGAAATAATCTGCTGATTGTTGATTCGGCCCTCGTGTAAATGAAGTAGGCCGAGCCGCGCGAAGTCGCGAAGCGTGGCGTTCAGCCCCCAAAGGCTGACTTCGGTTTCATATTGATCAGTCAGCCATAAGGCACTTTCGGTAGCGCCCATAGGTTTCCAGAGTCGCTCCTGCATCACCAAATGCACCTTCTTGCCGAACACGTTTTCTATCAGCATGCCTAGCGCCTGAGTATTTATACTGGCGTAGTGAAAGAGTTCACCGGGGGCTGCAGTGCTGCCATAGTCATTGATTACCTCATCTATAGGGCGTAGCCAGATGAACATTTTGTCGTAGATCGTATAGGCATCTGTACTGGTGTCGTCGTAGTGCTCGGAGAAGTCAATGCCAGATGACATTTGCAATATATCGACGATAGGTACTTGATGAAACCCAGACTCTTTTAACTCAGGTACATATGTCGTGATCGGGTCACTCAGGCTTTGAATTAGACCGTCATCGAGAGCAATACCCACGAGCGTTGCAATAAATGATTTGGCTACAGAGAAAGAAGTCACTCGGTCGTGGGCATCATAATCCTTGAAATAACGCTCATGGATGATCTGATCATTCTGAATGACGAGAAAGCCAGTGGTTTCGCTGCGCTGGAGAAACTCATTAACAGAATACTGCTTGCCTTTGAATCGATACATGTCAGCAATAGGTTTTTGAGAAAGACTGAATGGCACTGGGTTTGTCGATGCCGCAATGGGATTACTGTTAAATATTCGGTCCATATGCCGGAAGTTGTCGGCCAGTTTATCTTCATCGAACAGTGTCAGTTTGGAATGATAATAATTCACGAGGTTGCTACTGCTTAAGCCTATTACGAACAATAGGACTGTAGCGTAAAGCATGTATGATCGTTTCATTTGGTGACTCCTATAGCTTTTGTTATGTTATATCGCGAAATTAAGATATATTAAATATCAAAATACCAGTTGAGTTTGAGTTCGGGCTAACTGCAGCTGAGCCAATTCTGCACTAGGTTTAGATATTCAGCGATGCGGTTTTTGTTGACTCGGTAGAAGACCTCTTTGTTGATCTTCTCGGAGCTGAGAATACCAGCCTGCTTCATTTGTGTTAGATGCATTGAGGTGGTGGACTGGGCAAGCCCAATACGCTCGGCCACCTCCCCTACCGTGTGGGGCTGTTTATCAATAAATACACTAAACAGGATCTTCTGCCGATTCTCGTTAGCGAGGCCGCGGAAGAAAGCTAGGAGAGCATCATCGTTTGGAGTCATAGTAATTCTTCCATTTGTAATTTCGTTATATAACGAAATGTAGTCTTATTTGAACTGATTGTAAAGGGGGGGAGTTGAGCATGCAGCGGGATACACAGTGATAAGCAGGTGTGGACCTAAGACTTATTTATCCTTTCATGGTTTTGGTGTACACAATGCTTCATTTTCCAAATTTTGGAGAATGATCTGAAGATTGCCTTAATGATCAAATATGGTCTTTTAAATATGATTATTCCTTGCAGTAATTAGTCTGTATGTATAAACAGTATATTTTCAATAAATCAAAAAAATCATGCGCGTTTTTACCTTAAAATAATAAAATAGTGCGTGTTTTTACTGGTGCCCTGAATTTAAATCGTGCAATATCAACGACTTATAAAAATTAATCCTGAGATTGCGAGAACCCGCAATTAGGTTAATACCGCGCATGCGCGTTTTTCTTGAGAAGCCGAAACGGAATTTGGTCTATAGCCCAGAAATGGCGAGTCTTCCAGACGATCTTTCCTTCAAAATCAGAATTGCAAAAACGCGCATGCGCACGATTAAAATGTTATAAATCAAGGAGAGGCAGTGTCAGATTCTTGTAATTGTGATGAGAATGCAGATATAAATGCAGATATCATTTTTCATTGCAAAAATTGCTCAAATGAAATTGAAAGATTTCAAATCAAGAAGCCCCTTAAGGCCGCTGGAATAGCTGCAATTTTGGCTTATGGTGGTAGCCAGTTTATTGATTACGCTATCACTGATAACAGATATCCTTTAGATATTGAGTATGAAATTCTTAACGCTTGCTCAAATTCTTATCGGGAGCCTGTTAGCTATCGAGTTTATGGAAGCAGAAATGAAATATGTTTGTGTGCGATGGAGGATACAATGAATGAGATATCCTATATTCGTTATAAAGTAAGCGAACAGGCCTTTTTAAAGGCCTTTGATAAGAATGCTGAAAACTGCCAAAAGTAACTATTTGCCCTTTGGTGGGTTGTTACCTCTTCCACCACCAGATGGGTTTCCTGTGGTGCTTGGCCCATTTGGAGGGTTACCGCCAGCATTTGCGAAAATTGTAATGTTTAAATTATGCATAATAGAATCCTCTTTTGTTTAAAGTCCCAAACTGGGAATATTTAAATTAACACTTTCATCGGGACAAATAGGGACAATGAACACTAACGAGTTACAAGAAGTTATTAAAGGCACAATAGATGGTCTTGGATGGAAAATTCCGAAACTAGCAGAGGTGCTGTATATACATCTGAATGATGAAGAACCAAATGAAGAAGAATCCATTAGAAAATTCTACGAAAAATTAAAAGGGCAGCTGAAACGTCCCACCACACCTCCAGAGGTTTTAGAGCAATATATAAATGTAATTCGCACTCACCCAGACTATCAAAAGTGCAACACTGTTCTCCCCCAATATATTCCAGGGCATCGCATTAGTAGTAATATTCAATCCGGTATGAAAAGGATTTCAAAAAATATCACCAAAGGGCTCGCAAATGATTTATAACAAGGCCCAGCAATACGCAGCCTACGGCTGCCGGACTCGCTACGCTCGCCGTTGTGGGCGGCGTTATACGTATAAGGAGGTTCAGTGGATTTGCTAATTTTAGGTGTTTTTCTTATAGCACATTTTTATATCTCTTTTTTAGTATGTAAATATTTTGCTAAATTTTATGATTATGAGCTTACTTCAACACTTAAAGCTTTTATTACAATTTTGACTGGGCCTTTAACTTTTGCATTAATGATGTTGGTTTTATTTATTACGCCTTTAAGTCATTTGGAGGCTGGAATTATGGATGGAGGCATTGCTCTAATGTTCATCTTGTTTACACCATTATTCCCAATTGTTAGTTACTTTCTCGTTAAGTCGGCTCATAAATTTAAATTAGGTATAAAATACGTATAACAAGGCATTCAAGTGGACAAATTACAGTTTGTTGTTCGCTTCGCTCAAATTATAACAAACTGTAATTAGCCGCTTAATGTGGCGTTAGGGCACCCATGAAGTAAAACCTATGAGAAATTTAATACTGGCTGTTCTTCTCACTATTCCATCAATGGCGTTTTCACAAGCTGACGGAGAGTCTGCGTTGGTCAGCATGGCAAATGAGGTAGCACAATCGTCCTGTGACAAAAATATAGACTACAAGAAACTATTTTCGTTGGCTGTGTCTGGTCAGTATACAGGAGCAGCTAATTCCGAATGGCTCTCAGAGATTAATGAGGCAGCATTTTTCAAGTGTCCAGAGGGTTTCTTAAGAAGCCTATCTTCGTTTCCTCCTATGGAACAAGATGAGGTTTTAAAGTATTTTGGCATAGTAAATCCACCATGGGATATTGCTACTGCTCTGGAGCCATACGAAGAAAATCATGAGCTAAGTAACTTTGTAAACAGAAAGCTGGGTGGTTTTAAATCTGTTCCCAAGCCCTAACAAGGCCAGTCAGCAGGACCTACATTCCGGTGCTGGTGAAATAATTAATTCTAATTAATTCAGACACCCATTATAGCAACAATAAATATTTGCGGATCGCGTAAATATCAAAATTGTTATTTGAGGTGAGGTTGGATGGCTAAAAAACGCGAACAGATTGAATTTC